>JBDKRX010000121.1:0-8354 GCA_039683175.1 Phycisphaerales bacterium | reverse complement strand
TCGCGAGGCAAAGATGGCACGGGCCAGGATTTCTTCGTTGAAGGCCCAGAGGTCCTCGATCGACCCGCCGCCGCGACCGACGATCAGGACGTCGAGTTGGAGCCGGTCGTTGCGCCGGTTGACATCGGCGATGGCGGCGGCAATCGCCTCGGCCGCCCCCGGTCCCTGCACCGGCACCGGGTACAAAGCCAAGCGGGTGCAGGGCCAGCGATTGTGGACACTGTCGGCGATGTCGTGCAGCGCCGCGCCGGACTCGCTCGTGAGGATGCCGATCCGCTGGGGGTACCTGGGAATCGGCTTCTTGTGCGACTGGGCGAAGAGCCCCTCCGTTTCGAGCTTGCGGACCATCTGCTCGAAGGCCAGTTGCAGGGCGCCCATTCCCGCCGGGATCATTTCATCGACAATCAGCTTGTACCGGCCCTGCGGCACATAGAGGTCGATGGAGCCGGTGACCAGCACGGCCAGTCCATTGCCCGGCTTGAACTTCACCTTCGAGAAGCTGCTTCGCCACATGGCGCAGGGCAGCACCGACTCCTCGTCCTTGAGACTGAAATAGCAATGCCCGCTCTGGTGCGGCTTCCAGTCGGTGATCTCGCCCTTGATCGTCAGCCAGGACGGCAGATGGGCCTCCAGCACGTCCTTGACCAGCGAGTTCACCTGGGTGACCGTGTATACCTTCGTTCGTGTCTGTGCTTGCGATTGCATAGGCTCTCGATTATATGGCATCACCAACCGGGTCTCAACAGAACACCGCCACACTACAAATGGAATGGTGGTTCGGGAATTGATCCGGATGCCGCCTCCCCGACGCGCAGGGTGCCATGCTTACGCTCGCGTAAGCATGCTTCACAGGTGGACAAGACATGCCCACGCAAGCGTGGGCATGGCACCCAGGCTTTGCATGCCACAACCATCTGGCTTGCGTTTCATCGGCCCGGCGGCGACAATGGCAGGGATGAACACAACGGACCCATCGAGCAACAGCGACCAACCGCGGCAAAAGCAGCCCCGGCGACCGCGATACAGCGGGACCCACCCGAGGGACTACTCGCAGAAATACAAAGAGCGCAATCCCCAGGCCTATCCGGAGATTGAGGCCCACGTGCGGGCCAAGGGCAATACGCCGGCGGGGACTCATATTCCCATCCTCGTGGAGGAGGTGATCGAGTGCCTGCGACCCGCTCCGGGCGAAATCGTCGTCGATTGCACCGTCGGCTACGGCGGCCACGCCGGCGAGTTCCTCAAACACATCGGACCTTCCGGCAGGCTAATCGCGTTGGATGTCGATGCCGTCGAATTGCAGCGGACCCGCGAGAGGCTGAGTCGGACAGATGTACCGTTGAGCTTCCACCGCAGCAACTTCGCCGGCATCGGCAAGGTGCTGCAAAAAGAGCGCCTGGACGGATACGATGTCATCTTCGCCGATCTCGGCGTTTCGAGCATGCAGATCGACAATCCCGACCGCGGAATGAGCTACAAACACGAGGGTCCGCTCGACATGCGGATGGACGACCGCCTGCCACGGACCGGCGCCGACCTCCTGAACATCCTCTCAGAGGAAGACCTGTCGAAGGCCCTGTGGGAACTGGCCGATGAGCCGGACCACGCGCAAATCGCCCGTTGGATCGTCTCCCAGCGGGCCTTGCGGCCATTCAAAGAGACCGCTGAGCTCGTGCAGGTGGTGTTCGAGGCCAAGGGCCTGACCGCCGAGATCTGGCGCAAGCAGCGAGGCACGGCGAAATTCGGTTCCCTGCACCCAGCGGCCCGCACGTTTCAGGCCCTGCGGATACTGGTCAATGACGAGCTCGGCTCCCTGAGGGAGCTACTGCGGCTCGCCCCCTACTGCCTGCGTTCGGGCGGCCGGATCGGAATCATCAGCTTCCACAGCGGCGAGGATCGTCTGGTCAAGCAGGCTTTCCGCGACGAGGTCCGCAACGGCATATATGCGTCGGCAGCCAAGGAGGTCATCGTCCCGACAGCCCGTGAGGCTCGCGACAATCCGCGCAGCACGTCGGCCAAATTCCGCTGGGCGGTCGCACATTCAAAACCCAACATCTGAGGCTCGCCCGAATGCGTCACCGGTCGGGAGCATTTCTATAGTGCAGTTGGATCAGCCCATCGGGGTAGTTCGTGCTCTTGATGAGTCGCAGGTGATGCTGGGGAAGCGGGTTCTTGAACAAGGGAATGCCGGCGCCGAGCACCGACGGGATGATGGAGATGATGTATTCGTCGATCAGCTTGTCCCGCATGAAGCTCGCAACGAGATCCCCGCCGCCGGCCAGCCACAGCGTGCGGATGCCGGCCTTGTCCAGTCGGTGGACAAACTCGCTTGGGTGCTGGTCCGTGAGATTCACCTCCGGCGTGATCCGTTCGAGCGGCCGGTGCGTGAAGACAAACACCTGCCGGCCCGGGTAGGGCCAGTCGCCGAAGCTCAGGACCTGCTCGTAGGTCCGGCTGCCCATCACGATGGCGTCAACTCCCGCGTAGAACTCCGCGTAGCCGTAGTCCGTCCCCTCGCCGTCCACAACGGACAGCCAGTCGATATTGCCGTCGGCGCGAGCGATATAACCGTCGAGACTGCTCGCGATATACAGGATCGTCTTGGGCATAGTCGCAAAAACTCACTCCCGAACGCCTTCGACAAAGTCCGTGCGATTCGGTACTTCCATTATACACGATTGCCTGTCGGGATACCCAGAGGTTTCGACGGAATCCCCCTCGATCACCGCATTCTACAGCGTGGAAAAGGCCCTGGGCCTCGTCCGAATGCAGCCAGATTTTCCGGTCGCACCGCCACGAACAGACATTCCATTTGATAAACCTCAGAATCACGGATATGTTGGGGCCAGCCACGGATGTTTCCTCAAGATTCCTGGAGAAGACGATGAGTACTACAGCATCGCGTCCATGTCATGCCCGATATCGAGTTCAGATTGCCGGCCTGGTGCTGATGATGTCCGGCCTCACTGTGGGCGGCGCCGCCGCACAATCTGAGATCGAGATCGTCCTGCCTGAGCGCCCCCATCCGTACGTGACATGCACGGCCGAGGAACTCGCAAGACTTCGGCAGGCTTACCGCGGCCAGGGCGCAGAACACGACATCGTGGCGGCCCATGTGACGGAGGCCGAGCGATTCGTCGAGGAACCCGTCACATTCCCGCCTCGCGGCGGCCAGCACAACCAGTGGTATCAGTGCGACAAGTGCGAGATTGCACTCAAAACGGTCGATGACACCCACCACCAGTGTCCGAAGTGCCAGACCGTCTATTCCGGACCTCCCTACGACGACGTGATCTTCAGCCACCAGCACAGCCGGAATCTGCAACGGATGCTCACAGCCGCCTGGGCCTATGCGATATCGACCGACGAGAAGTTCGCAGAGTACGCAGCCAAAGTCCTGCTCGGGTACGCCGAGCGGTACAGCCAGTACCCTTATCACAGCAACTCGCAGAACACGACGAATCGCTCCGGCGGGCATCTCTTTGAGCAGACGCTCAACGAGGCCTCCACGCTCGCGACGCAGATCGGTCCGGCGTACGACCTGATCCACGACAGCGACGCGCTCTCGCAGGCCGAACACGAGGAGATTCGCAAGGGCCTCCTGCTGCCGATGCTCCAGAACATCGACAAGAACAAGACCGGCAAGAACAACTGGCAGACCTGGCACAACGCCGCAATGATCTGGGGCGGCGCCCTGGTCAAAGACCCATCCTGGGTCCGGAAGGCAATCGCCGATCCACAGAACGGGTTCCAGCACCAGATGGGGATCTCCGTCTCGAAGGAGGGGATGTGGTACGAGAACAGTTGGGGGTACCACTTCTACACGCTGCACGCCTTGATCAACACGGCGGAAACCGCCCGGCGATTGGGCATCGACCTTTGGTCCGACGCTCGGCTTCGAAACATGTTCACGCTGCCGATCTACTACACGATGGCCGACGGCATGCTGCCTCGGTTCGGCGACGATACCGGCTCCGCGGTCCGGGGCGCAAGCCGCTCGTTTGAACCGGCATATCTTGCGTACAACGACCCCCAGATTCTCTCGCTCCTGTCGCGTGAACCCACCTTCGAGAGCATCCTCCTCGGGCGGCGAACGGATGTCACGACAGACCCGCCCGCCCTCCAGAGCATGGTTTTCGAGGACGCGGGCCATGCCATTCTGCGAGCGAGCGGCCAGGGGGGAATGACCGCCGCGATGACGTTCGGCCCCTACGGCGGCTTCCACGGCCACTACGACAAGCTCAGTTTCGTCCTCTTCGGATTCGAGAAGGAACTGGGCGTCGATCCCGGCCGGGCCAGAAGCCAGGCTTATCGCCTGCCCATCCACTCGAACTGGTACAAGGCCACGATCTCGCACAACGCGGTGCTCGTGGACGGGAAGAGCCAGAAGCCCGCGGCAGGCAAGCTCCTGCGATTCCAACAGGCCGACGGCTTCACGACGGTCGCCGCCAGTTGCGACGACGCGTACCCGGGCGTCCAGCACACCCGCCGGCTCGTCATGACCGATTCCTATCTGCTCGTCCTGGACCATCTCTATTCGGACACTGAGCATCGCTTCGACTGGCTGTACCACAACCGCGGCCGACAGGCGGTGTGCGAAATGGCCGCCGGCGACGCAGACCTCGCGGACTACCCGGGCGGCGCATACATCCGGAATGCCAGACAGGGCGCGACGGCAGACATGGTCCGTGTGCGGTTCGAGGATGCCGAAACCACGACCCACCTGATCCTGGCGGGCGGGCAGGATGCCACGGTGACCGTCGGCGATGGCGTCGGTGGATCGGTCACCGACCGCGTGCCCATGGCGATGATCGGCAGGACAGGACGTGATGTGATGTTCGCCGCCGTCCTGGAGCCGGTTCCCGCTGCCGGCCGACCCAAGGTCACAGGCGTCCGGCTCACACCGGCCGACGATGGGCCGGTTGTGGTCGTGGAACACGGAGACGGCGTGGACACGATCGCGATGCCTGCCGGCCAGGGTGTTTCGCTGGTCCGCTCGGACATGCAGACCCTCCTGGCCATCGATCCGGGTACCGGCAATCCCCGAAATTCCGAAGGGGATATTATCGAACTGAAGGATGGCCGGCTGTGCCTGGTCTATACGCGTTTCACCGGCGGCGGCGACGACGACGCAGCGGCGGACCTCGCCATGCGGATCTCGACGGACCAAGGGCGAAGTTGGAGCGACGATACGATTGTGGTCCGGCGGACCGGCGGCCTGAACGTCATGTCCGTATCCCTGCTGCGGCTGGCAAGCGGCGAGATCGCCCTGTTCTACTTGCTCAAGACCTCTGAGGAAGACTGCCGACCCCGGATGTGCCTCTCGACGGACGAGGCACGGACCTGGAGCCCGCCGGCCTGCTGCATCACCGACGAGGTCGGCTACTACGTGCTGAACAACGACCGCGCGGTCCAGTTGCGATCGGGCCGGCTCATCCTGCCGGTGGCCTGGCACCAGGATCCCGGCCACCCGCGAGACTCCGCCGGCATCATCATGTGTTACCTGTCCGACGACAATGGCAAGACCTGGCGGCGCAGCAACGACCCCTTCAAAGCCTACGGGCCCGACGGCCGGCGGATCACCCTGCAGGAGCCGGGAGTCGTCGAACTGAAGGACGGCCGCCTGATGATGTACATCCGCACCGACGCAGGCAGCCAGTACATCTGCCACTCCCCTGATGGCGGCCAGACCTGGTCGAAACCGGGTCCATCGCCCCTGGCGTCGCCCCTGAGCCCCGCGACCATCGAGCGAATCCCCTGGACGGGCGACCTTCTGTGCATCTGGAACGACCACTCCGGCCGGCACCCCTTCCCCAAAGGCCGCCGAACGCCTCTGTGTATGGCGATCAGCAAGGATGAGGGCGTGACCTGGAGCCCATCGCAGGTCATCGAGGACAACCCCGACGGATGGTACTGCTACACGTCCGTCACGTTCACGCAGGACCGCGCGATCCTGAGCTATTGTGCTGGAGACAGACAGGTAGGCGGCCTGAACCGGCTCAAGGTCCGGGCCATACCGAGAGACTGCCCGACCCGGCCATTCTGAACCCGCGTCCCCGGTGAAGAGAAGGCGGCGACCTCGCGGTCCGGCGGAAAGTTGCCAAAGAACCGCCATTTCCGGCACGAAGCGATTTTCGCTTCCCATTTCCGCTATTTTCAGCTACACTATATTCGCTGAGGTTCTGAGCGAGGGTGTCTGAAGGACCAGGGGCATCAAGACGGTTTCCGGGGGGGCGAACGGTGACCGCGTGGGTCTTTCCGGACATCACTGAGGACGTGGAAAGTGAGGAGTGGCCGGGTGTCCACCTCCGTCGCGCTCTTTTGGCAATTCTCGGAATGCGTATAGACTCGCTCAGAAAGCGAGGTCACTTGTCCTGATTTCGTAGAAGGAGGATTGACATGCACAGACGAATCATTCATCTGGTCCTGGCGATGGGCTTGTGCTTCGGCCCCGTTGCCCACGCGGCCAACATCATTCTCGTCAATGAGACCTATGATACGGATGCCAACGGCTCCCAGGACGATCTCGGGCTTGAGGAGTTTCTCGTCGGGCTCGGGCACCAGGTGAACATCCAGCGGGGCAATTGGACCACCCTCGACGCCGCCAAGATCGCGACGCTCAACGCCGCCGACCTGATCGTCGTGAGTCGCTCGACCGGCAGCGGGAACTACGACGACGATGCCACGGAAATCTCTAATTGGAACGGCCTGACCGCACCGATGATTCTGTTGACTCCGTATCTCTCTCGGGGAACCAGCAGCGGCTACCGATGGTATTGGTTCAACTCCACTGCTATCACCAACCTCACCGGCCCCCTCATGCAGGTCGTGGTGCCGACGCACCCGATTTTCAAAGGCGTCCCGCTCGACGCCAGCAGTCTCGTGGACGTGGTGGATGGAACGACCGGCACCGGCCAGACGTCCTTCGCGGGGACAATCGATGTCGGCAGCGGCACGCTCCTCGCCAGAACGGCCACAGGAACCAACTCCTGGATCGTCGAATGGCAGCCCGGGTCCCCCTACTACACGGGTTCGCCCGGGACTCCCGGCGGCAAGCGGATGCTCTTCTGCGCCGGCACACAGGAATCCGGCGCCACGCCGCAGGGCGCTTTCAACCTCACCGAGAACGGCAAGAAGCTCTTCACGAATGCGATCAACTACATGGCCGGGATTGAGGAAATAAAGACCGCGACCGACCCGGCGCCCGCGAATGAAGCGACGGACGTGGTCCGTGACATCGTGCTGGGCTGGACGCCGAATGCGTGGGCCGCGACACACGATGTCTACTTCGGCACCGACGCAGACGCAGTCGCCAACGCCGATGCGACCCAGCCGATGGGAGTGCTGGTCAGCCAAGGGCAGGATGCCAGCTCGTACGACCCTGACGGCATCCTCGAATTCGGCCAGACCTACTACTGGCGCATCGATGAGGTCAATGGAGCGCCTGATTTCACGGTCTTCAAGGGCGAAGTCTGGTCCTTCACGACCGAGCCGGTTTCCTATCCGATTCAGAGCGTCATCGCCACGGCGTCGAGCGCCACCCCCAGCATGGGGCCGGAGAAAACCGTCGATGGCTCGGGCCTCAACGCCGAGGGGCAGCACTCGACGGAGCCCACCGAAATGTGGCTCAGTGCCAAGGACGCGCCAGAGCCCGCGTGGATTCAGTTCGAATTCGACAGCGTGTACAAGCTCGATGGAATGCGAGTCTGGAACTACAACCAGGCGCTCGAATCGCTCCTGGGCTTCGGGATCAACGATGTCACGATTGAGTATAGTGTGGATGGCGCTACCTGGACGGCGTCAGGCGATTTCGTCTTCGCCCAGGCCCCCGGCGACCCAACCTATACGGGTGAGATCATCGACCTCAGTGGGATCGTTGCGAGAACCGTCAGGCTGACGATCCACAGCAACTGGGGCGGCATCGCGGAGCAGTTTGGATTGAGCGAGGTGCGATTCCTCCACATCCCAACCCGCGCGAGGGAACCACAGCCTGGATCCGGAGCCACCGGCGTTTCCGTCGACACCCTCCTGAGCTGGCGCGCCGGACGCGAGGCGGTTTCGCATCAGGTCTATTTCGGCACGGATCAACAGGCGGTTGCCGACGGGACCGCGCCGGCCGCCACCCTCACGGACGATAGCTTCGACCCAGGTTCTCTCCTCGTCGGGACCACCTATTACTGCCGGGTGGACGAGGTCAACGAGGCCGCCGTGCCCAGCGTCTGGGAAGGCGAGGTCTGGAGCTTCACCACGAGCGAGTTCCTGGTCGTGGACGATCTCGAAGGCTACACGGATGACGAAGGCAACCGAATCTATGAGTCCTGGATCGACGGGATGACCAACGAGTTGAGCGGCTC
>JBDKRX010000120.1:0-13630 GCA_039683175.1 Phycisphaerales bacterium | reverse complement strand
CTCCAGCAGGTGTTCATCACGCGTCTCCGCGAGCAGCGATACCCCACGCGGGCGGAACTGGATGAGGCGGCCCCGGGCAATCCTTGTGTCTTCCGTACCGGCCCCGATGCCTCGCTCAATACGTTGGCCCTCAAGCTCAGCGGGATCGACAGGGACTTCCGCGTCACCGACGGCGGCCCCGGACACATCGAGAAGGACCCGCAGACGGGCGAGCCCACCGGCATCCTTCGCAGTTGCACCCGGTGCATCAAGAGCCGTGAACCGGGGCGCAAGGCGACCGAACAAGATCGATACGAAAGGCTCCTGACGCTGTTGCGAGACTACAGCTCCGTGGGCATCACCGGTATCTGCGACGGCGACGTGGTCCAGGGGGACCTCGATCTCTACCGGCAGATGCTGGACAAGGGCGAGCTGCCTGTCCGCGTCGCAGCGCAGTACCACATTGAGACGATTGGGCCTATCGAGCAGATCGAGGAGAACATCCGCAAGGTGGCCCGGCACCCGCTGCGCCGAGGCGGACCGATGCTTCGCGTCATCGGTGTCAAGGTCTACCTGGACGGCGGCATGCTCACCGGCAGCGCATACATGAGCCGGCCCTGGGGCGTCAGCAAGGTCTACGCGATTGAGGATCCCAATTATCGGGGCGTCCTGTTCATTCCGAGGGACCGGCTGTTGCCGATCGTCCGCACCGCGACCGAGTGCGGCCTGCAGTTCACCGCCCACACCGTTGGCGACGGGGCCGTCGAAACGCTGGTCTATGTCTACGACGAGCTGAGCAGGACGATGCCCATCCGCGACATGCGGCACTGTATCATGCACTCGAATTTCATGAGCCCCGAGACTGTGCAAAAGGTGGTCGATCTGAACGTGATTCCGCTGGTGCAACCGGCCTGGCTCTATCTCGATACACGGACGCTGGCGGGACACTTCGGCTACGAGCGGCTCCGCTGGTTCCAGCCATTGAAGAGCATCTTCGATGCAGGCGGCATCGCCGCCGGCGGCTCGGACCACATGCAGAAGATCGGCTCGCTCCGCTCGAACAACCCGTACGATCCCTTCCTCGGCATGTGGACGGCGCTGACCCGCCGGGCCAGGTGGCACGAGGGACAGCTCCACCCCGAGGAGGCCCTCAGCCGCGAGCAGGCGATCCGGTTCTATACGATCCACTGTGCCAAGGCCATGTTCCTGGACAACGAGGCCGGCTCTCTGGAGAAGGGCAAACTGGCTGATTTCGTCGTGCTGGATACGGATCTGCTCACGTGCCCGCTCGATGCCATCCGCGAGACGAAGGTCCTTCGCACCTATTCTGACGGCCGATTGGTCTTCAAGCGTTGAACCCAAGCACCAAGGAAGCATTTGCGTTCTCGCGTCTGCTTTGGTAGCCTGCCTGTGTCGGACGAATCAGGAACAGTGTAGGGTGTGTTGTGCACACCGTCCATCCAAGGGGATGATATGAAACGCAGTTGTCACTCATGGTCGTCGTGGCTGTGTGCAGTTGTGTTCTCGCTTGTCTTGGGCATGTGCGTCCAAGCGGCGGAAACCGGGACCCGCAGGGTGGTGATCGTCACGGGGATCGATTATCCGGGCCACAAATGGCAGGAGACGGCGCCGGTCCTGGCGGCGGAGCTTCGCAAGGACTCTCGACTGACGGTCGATGTGGTCGAGACGCCGGAGTTTCTCGCATCGGAGAAGCTGGCCGACTATGACGTAGCCGTGCTGCACTTCATGAACTGGGAAACGCCTGACCCCGGAGAGAAGGCCCGGCAGAACCTCCTGGATTTTACGAGCAAAGGCGGCGGCCTCGTCGCGGTCCACTTCGCCTGCGGGGCGTTCCAGGGTTGGCCCGAGTTCGAGAAGCTCGTCGGGCAGGTCTATGATCCCAAACTCCGAGGTCACGACCCGCACGGGGCCTTTGAGGTCCGGATCGTGGACCCGAATCACCCGATTACCCAAGGGCTCAAGTCATTTGAGACGACGGATGAATTGTACACGTGCCTGGCCGGGACTACCCCGATCCACGTGCTGGCGGCGTCGAAATCGAAGGTCGATGGCAAGGACTACCCGATGGCCTTCGTCCTGCAATACGGCAAGGGCCGGGTGTTCCATTCACCCCTGGGACACGATGTCCAGGCCTTCGGTCCTACTGTGGGGGAGTTGTTCCGTCGGGGCACCGCCTGGGCGGCGGGGCTAACGCCCACCCCGGAGACGAAGCGCAAGAAGATCGCATTTCTCACCGCCAAGCCCAGTCATGGCGAAGGCTTCCACGACTGGGACAAAGATGCGGCCCTTGTGAAGGACTATCTGCTGCACGCGAGGAACATCGACGTGCCGCAGATCGATATCCACGACGACGGCTGGCCCAAGGACGCCTCGTTGCTGGATGACGTCGATGCGGTCGTGTTCTTTGCCGATGGGCGAGAGCACCATCCGCTGGCTGTCCCGGGTCGGATCGAGAAGATTCGCGAACTCGCCGAGCAGGGCAAGGGAATCGCCTTCCTGCACTATTCCATCGATCCCCCCGAGGGCGCGATGCCGGACTTCCTCGACTGGATGGGTGGGTCCTATGAGGTGGGCCTCTCGCAGAACCCGATCAACGTGGCAAAGGTGACGCCCGTGGGGAACGGCCACCCGATCACGCGGGGCTGTGGCGGCTACGTGGCCGAGGACGAGTGGTATTTCGACATCCGCCTGCGCCCGAACGACGCCAACGTGGTCCCAATTCTGACGGGCAAGCTGCCCCCGCGAGATCCGCAGGACAAGGTCCTGTCCTGGGCCTACACCCGGCCCAACGGCGGTCGAGGCTTCGGTTTCGCGGGCGGGCACTTCCACAAGAACTGGTATATGGAGCCTTTCCGGAAACTGGTTTTGAACGGTATCGTCTGGACGGCCGGGATGGAGGTGCCGCAGGGTGGTGTTGCATCGATGCAACCCTGGCGGTTCGTGAGTATCCCCGACTTTGTGAACGCGGACCTCGCCTATCCGCAGCCCGGATGGGAGGACACGCTCGACTATGTCCTTAAGGCGATCAAGGCTGAGAACCCCGAATTTGTCTTGGTCGCGGGCGATCTGGTCATGGGTCGCTGGCCGGACAAAGACTCCATCGAGAAGTTCGCGGAGGTCTATTACGGCGCCTGGGTCCAGCGGATGCAGGACCACGGGCTGAAGTTCTACGCGACGGTTGGCGACCATGAGATTGGCGGGGCCCCCTGGCCTGAGGACAAGGCCAAGCTCGCCAACACCTTCCGTCGCCAGTTCCAGAAGAATCTCGGCATGCCGCTCAACGGCCCACTGCGTATGAGGGGCACCGCCTTCTGGTTCATCCACGAGAACACGCTGTTCACGGCCTTGGACGTGTTTGAGAAGGGCACAGGACCTCAGGGCAGCATCGTCCCACAGGTTACGGGCGAACAACTCGAATGGCTGGAAGGCGTCATCGCGGACAACCCCGGCGTCGAGCACATCATCGCGATGGGCCACACGCCGGTCCTCGGTCCGGTCCCGTCGGAGTGCTCGACATACCTGTCTCTCGACGGTGGCAAGGATTCGCCCCTCTGGCAGAGCTTGAAGCAGCACAGGGCCGATCTGTACCTCTGCGGCGAGGTCCACGCGATTTCCTGCACGCAGGCCGAGGGCATCCTCCAGATCGCTCACGGCGGCCTGTTCGGGGCTGCACCGAAGGTGAACTACCTCGTCGCGACGGTCCGCCCCGATGGGATCGACCTGGAGCTCAAGGAGATTGAGATTACGAATGAAGGAAGCAGCCTCTGGCAGATGGGGGATGAGCGTCCCTGTAAGCGGATCCGAATCACCGATGAGGCCAGGCAGAAGGGCTTCGTCACCGTTGGCACAGCTACCCTTACCCGCGGCGACGCCGGCACAAAATACACCAATCCTGCCGGGTGCTTCGAGCAACTGACGAAAAACTGATCCTGTCCGGGGTCGTCTTCTGTTATAATGAGTGCGACGTGGTATTACGCACATTGGCAGGAGGGTTCCAGGTGGCAGATATGAGCACACAATCCAGACATCGCCATGTCTGGCTCTTCTCGTGTATTCTCACGCTCAGTTCGGTTGGCTGGGCTGATAGCGTGGTCGTCGTCAACGAGATCATGTATCACCCGGTGGACGGCGATCCGGAATGGGTCGAGTTGTTCAACCAAATGGGCATCGACATCGACATGTCCGGGTGGTCCTTGCAGGGAGCGGTGGACTACACCTTCCCGGAGGGGACCATCATTCGGACCGGTGGGTATCTCGTCGTCGCCTCCGATCCGGCGGGTTTGCAGGCTCGGGCGGTCGCGGGACCACAGATTCTCGGGCCTTTCACCGGAAAACTCTCCAATGACGGTGAGACCCTCCGCCTGGTCAACAACAGCGGCCGGCTGCTGAACCGCGTGGAATACGCAGTTGGTGGCGATTGGCCCGTCGCCCCCGATGGGTCGGGCGTGAGCCTGGCCCGGATCGAGCCCATGCGCGGCACGGACGACCCTGCGAACTGGACCTGGAGCGATCTGGTGGGAGGGACGCCGGGGATCATGAATTTCGCCGGCGTTGTGCAGAATCGATCCTTGCGATTCAACGAGATCGACGCCCCCGGCGGCAACCGTTTCCGCATTGAGCTCGTCTGTACGGGGCCGGATGCCGTCTCACTCCAGGATTACAGTCTGGAAATCAATGGGGAGGTCGACGGCTCCTGTGCTCTGCCGACGCGGACACTCGAACCCGGCCAGCTATGCGTCATCTCTGACACGGACTTCGGAGTCATTCCCATCGCAGGCGATCGGCTCATCCTGTGGCGGGGCGATACGTTTGTATCGGATGCAACGGTTATAGAGGAGTCTGCTCGGGGCCGGTATCCGGATGGGGCAGATGACTGGTATGCGCTGGAATCTGTGACCTTCGGCGCCGCGAACCACGTCGATCTCTGCGCGGACGTCGTCATCAACGAGGTGATGTACCATCCCATGACCCTGCCGGCATCCGACAGTGTGGCCAACACCGTGACTCTGGTGGCTGAGGTTGCGCCAGCCAGGACCTTGATTCCCCGGGACGATTCGATCGGTTCCGCCTGGAGAGGAGGGGCCGAGCCTTTCGACGATTCGAGCTGGACGAGCGGCACGACCGGGATTGGCTTTGAAATGCAGACCGGATACGAAGCCTACATCGGTACGAACGTAGCGCAGATGTACCAGAGTCAGGCGTCCGTCTTCGTACGGATCGTGTTCGACGTTGACGACCCAAGCCGGCTGGAGTCGGTGATCCTGTCGATGCGGTGCGACGACGGTTTTGTGGCCTGGCTCAACGGCACTGAAGTCGCGAGGGCCAATGCGCCGGAACCCGTGACCTGGAATGCCGCCGCCACGGGTTCCCGCGACGACAGCGAGGCCGTGGTCTTTCAGTCGGCCCAGATCTCAGGCGGCGTCGAGCTGTTGAAGGCCGGACGCAACGTGCTTGCGATCCAGGGACTGAATATCAGCGCGTCGAGCAGCGATTTTCTGATTCAGCCGAAGCTGGAGGCGACGGAGAAGATCGAGACGGCCGATGAACCTGACTATGGCGTCGATTCTCTGACCTGGATCGAGCTCTACAACAAGGGCGACACGACCATCGATCTGTCGGGATGGCGGCTGGCAAGAGCAGTCAGTTATGTCATTCCCGATAGGATTGTCCTGGCTCCCGATGCCTGTCTCGTCGTGGCCAAGGATGCGGATTACCTCAACGGATTGTATCCCGATGTCCCGATTGTTGGCGACTTCTCGGGCCGGCTCTCCAACTCCGGCGAGACAATCGTACTGGAGGATGCCCTGGGCAATCCGGTGGACCAGGTTCGCTATTATGACGGCGGCTCCTGGCCGGGCTATGCCGACGGAGGCGGTTGCAGCATGGAATTGCGGGACCCCCGCGCCGACAACAACGTCGGATCCGCGTGGGCCGCCAGCGATGAGTCATCGCAAACTGCATGGCAGGATTTCTCCTATCGCGGGACCGCGTCAGGCAGTCCCGTGGGCGATGACAGCCTGTACAGGGAGTTCGTCATGGGGCTCCTGTACGAAGGAGAGATCCTGATCGATGATCTGCGAGTGATCGAGGACCCGGACGGGAGTGCGGTCGATCTGCTGCAAAACGGGACATTCTCCACCGGGGCCAACGCCTGGCGGATCATCGGCAATCACCGTCACTCGCAGGTCGAGCCTGACCCCGAAGATCCAGCCAATCCGGTCCTGCGCCTGGTGGCGACCGGACCCACCGAGCACATGCACAATCATGCCGAAACGACCCTGGCAAATGGGCGATCCATTCAGAACGGTCGGCAGTACGAGATTCGGTTCCGTGCCCGGTGGGTGGCCGGTTCGCCCCTGCTGAACACCCGGCTGTTTTTCAACAGGTTGCCCGTGACGACGGTCCTGCCCGTGCCGGAGCGGCCGGGGACGCCGGGACGCCGCAACAGCCGCTGGGAACAGAACATCGGCCCGACGTGCAGCGGCCTCCGCCATGAACCGGCGGTTCCCTCGCTGCGCGATCCCGCCCTCGTGACCGTCCGAGCCCAGGACCCCGACGGCATTCTCGCGATGACCATCTGGTACCGCCAGGAGGGGTATGCCTGGCGCTCCGTGGGGATGGAGGCGACAGCGGGTGGATATGAGGGCTACATTCCCAGTCACGTTTCCGGGGCCCTGGTGCAGTTCTACGTCGAGGCGATTGACTCCCAGGGATATGTGTCGTGGTGTCCCGCGGCCGGTCCGGAGAGTTTCGCACAGTACCGCGTGGATGACGCCAAAGCCCGCACCACCGGCGTCCACAACTACCGCATCGTCATGCGCAGTGAAGAGAAGAACTTCCTCTACGCGTCGACGAATCTGATGAGCAATGAGGGCGTCGGCGCCACGCTGATCTACAACGAGCAGGAGGCCTACTACGACGTGGGGGTGCACATCAAGAGCAGCGAACACGGCCGCCCCAAGACGAACCGTGTGGGCTTCTCCATCTCGTTGAGTCCCGAGCATCCGTTCCGGGGCGTCCACGACAAGCTGTCCTTCGACCGCTCGAATGGGCAGGAAGTCGGCCAGCAGGAGATGTTGCTGCACGCGGCCATGAATCGCTACGGCGGCTTCTCCAAGTATCACGATCTCGGCTACGTCATTGCCCCCAGCGACCAGCACAGCAGCGGCGTGGAAGTCCAGATGGCCCGGTATGAGCGGATGTACTGCCAGGAGGCGTACGGCGATGAGGGCGGCGACGGGACCCTGTTCGAATATGAGCTCGTCTATCCCCTGACGGCGACCGTCGGCAACGATCCGGAAGGTCTGAAGATCCCACAGGAAGGCGGCGGCGTTCGAGGCCTGGATGTCTCCACCTATCTCGGCGAGGACAAGGAGAAATACCGTCATCACTTCCTGATCAAGAACAATCGGGACCAGGACAACTATGCCCCCATTATCCGGATGACCCAGGTTCTGGGGCTGGGCGGGTCGGCCTTTGCGCAGGCGGCCGACCAGTATCTCGACGTTCCGTCCTGGCTTCGCGCCTTCGCCATCGGATCGACCGTCGGCGTTACGGACAACTGGATCAGCGGCTCTGCCCACAACGCATTGTTCTATCATCGGCCGACGGACGACCGGATGGTGTTCTTTCTGCACGACCTGGACTACTACAGCGGGTCTGTGTCCCTGAAGTCCAATTCCACGCTCGCGAAACTCACGCAGACGCTGTCCTGGGATCGGGCCTTCTATGGGGACGTGTACGACTTCCTGTCGGTGAGCTTCAACCGCGACTACATGGCCTACTGGACCGCTCAGTATGCACAACTCCTTCCCGAGCAACCCTGGAGTAGCTGGCTCAGTTACATCAACAGCCGGCATGCCAACGTGTTGGCACAGGTCCTGTCCGCAGCGCCGGCCCAGATCCCGTTCTACATCCTGACGAAGTCGGGACAGACTCTCCGTGGACGGGGGTGGATCACCGTGCAGCAGATCCGCCACATGGAAACGGATTCCGCCCTCGCTGTCTCGTGGCAGGACTGGACCACCTGGGAGGTGTCGCTCCCGGACGGCGTCACGGAGGGAACGCTCGGGGCATACAACTCCCTGGGGCAACTGGTCGAGATCGCGTCGATCCCATGATGGAGAATCCCTCTGGTATTCTCGCGTCGCCCCCATTATCATCTTCCCTCGTGTGGCGTCGAATTGCCGGCCTTGCGGATGCGTCGAGCCGAACGAGAGCCGCCGCTGCACGCCAGGCGATGGTTGTGATGTCTGTGGGGTAAAATGATGCACGTGAGAGTTGTCGCGTTTCTGACGGTCGGATTGTTCATTGTGGTAGCCTGCTGCCAGGGGGCCGAGACGGATGCCACGGTGAACAGCAAACCCTCGATCCATATCGGCGGCGGTGTGATGGTTCGCTCGCAGCCCTACGTGGGCTCGGATAGCCGCGTGTATCCCGTTCCGTTGTTCACCTATGAGGGCAAGCGTTTCTACTGCCGTGGCATCGCGGCGGGGTACTGGCTGTTCAAGATCGACGGCCTGTCGATCGGTCCGACGATCCAGCCGCGTCTCGGCGGCTATGACGAGGACGACAGCTCCTTGCTGGAGGGCATGCACGATCGCGACTGGTCCGTCGATGGCGGCATCAGCATCAACTGGCTGACGGGCGTCGGGCTCTTCGCGATCACAGGGGTCACCGATTTGTTCGGCAAGCACGACGGCCAGGAGCTGGACTTCAGCTACACCATGCTCTTCGAGAAGGCGGGGTTCACCTTCCTTCCCTCCGCGGGCGTGCGGTACAAGAGCGACAATCTCGTCGACTATTACTATGGGGTCGATGATGACGAAATTCGATTCGACGCGGTCGTATCGCGGCCGGCGTATGAGGGCAACGACGCCGTCGATCCGTATCTCCGACTGGTCGTGCGGCGCAAGATCAGCGAGCGATGGAGCCTGCTCGGAGCCGTGCAATATGAGTGGCTGGACAGCGAGATTACAGACAGCCCCATCATGGACGACGACTATGAAGCCTCCGTCCTGCTGGGCGTTCTGTATGCGTGGTGACGCTCTCACTTCGGGACGATTTTGAAAGCAATGTCGCTGCCGACGTGGGAGGCATGCCCCTGGGTCGTCCTGAGTTCGGGGATGGCGACCGTCAGCTTCTCGTCGCGGCAGGAGAGCACCTGGGGATCGAGGTATCGCCCTCGCCAGGTGCGGTACAGCCGCACGTCATAATCCCCATCACGAAGCCCCGAGAGCGTGAACGATTCATTTGCGACGCTGGTTTGCGGACTCACCAGCCATCCGAAGATCAGCTTGTCGCTCTGCATGGCCCAGACGTCGCAGTTGCCCGCGACGATTTCGGCAGGCCGGAAATCGAGATTCGCAAAGTCGATGCCCTCGACGAACTGGGCGAAGTATCGCATCTGGTTCGTGACGACGCTGTCGTTGAGCCAGTCGGAATATGCCCACCAGAAGGGCGTGCAGCACAGGCCGTTCGCCAGGCCGGCCCACAGGGCATTGTGGTACATCGCCAGATATCCCGGCATGCCGGGCTCGTAGTACGTGTGGTCCCAGCCGCACTCGCCAATGAGGGCCGGCTTCTCAAAGCCCGTCCAGAGGTCGTGCGTCTGGGTCGCGTAGTTGCGGTAGCTCGCTTGCAGGGGGTTCTCGTCCACCAGGTCGGGCTTGCCGCTCTTGGGCATGGGATGGCCCTGGGCTTCATAGATTTCTCTGCCTGCGATATCGAAGATCTTGTAGCCGCCCGGCCACCACTGGTTGATGCCGCCGCTCTGGGTGCCCGTCGTGGGCCGGCCATGGGGGTCGTGCTCGTTGAAGAACACGTCCATCTTGCGGCACCACTGCTCGGCGACCTCTTTGTCGCTGCGTTCCCAGCCCTCGGTGCCATTGATCTCGTCGACAATGAACCACAAGAATAGCGACCGGCTGTACCCCCAACGGGCGATCATGTAGCGATGCAGCCTCTCCTGGTATCGCCATGCCTCCTCACTGCCGAAGAACCCCGTGGCGTCGGTGACGAGGTGATACGGATTGTTGCGGTAGCGGGCGTTGCCGCCGCCCCAGACGGCCTGCGAGATATAGGAGTGGAACCAGAGGTTCCAACTGATGTGGATGTCCCGCTGCTCGCACCATTCGAAGAGCTGATCGAGCCGCCCGCAACGGTTCTCATCGTATCGACCGAGTCCTGTGCCCATCGTCTCGAGCGGAGTATGGAAGAAGCTGATGAAGTTGACGCCAAGCTGTTTGAGCCCGTCGAGCCCGGCTTCGGTGATCTGCCCTTGGCCGAACAGTTCGTAGCTGTCGTTGTACCACAGGCCGACGCCGTAGAAGGGCGTGCCGTCGCTGTATGCCAGATAGCGTTGATTCGGCGCGATCTTGATGAATCCGTGGTGTGCAGACTTCCCGACTGTGAACGTGCGCGGGCTGCTCTGGGCCGTGCCCTCGCGGTCAGTGACCTTCACCACGTAGCTCCACGAGCCCTCTTCCGTCGGTCCGAAACGGACCATCCAGAGACGCGACCAGTCGGATGGACTGTAGAATCCCCAGATCGTGCATTGCTGGCCCGAGGGGGAGGTGAACTCAGCCCGCAGGTCAATTTCCTCAGGGTCGTAGGGATTCGCGTATGTCGCATCCAGGTCGATTCGCAGCTCGAACTTCTCGTACAGTCCGACGCTTGCAGAAGCCGCCTGGACGGAAGAGATTACCGGTTCCCCGGCCGACAACGGCGACGCGATAGCGATGCACAATGTGATTACGGTTGCGATTCTCGATCTGCGGGTCATTCTTGTCTCCGTCCTTCTCCTGTAAACAGGGTATCCATGGTGCGCCCTGCGCACTTCTGATTTCCCATCCGGCCTCTCACCCCTGATAAGGGTGTTGCCACGGGGTTCGGTAGGGGCGCTTGAGCAGGGCCGCCGCCGCAGGATTGCCGACGATCTGCTCGGATTTCTCGTCCCAGGCGATCCTCGCGCCGACCTGATATGCGATCATGGCCAGCTTGACGGTCGTCGTCGAGCGGTAGCCGTCCTCAATGGAGCAACCGGGCGGTTTGCGGGTGCGAACGGCCTCCAGGAACTCGGTCATGTGCGCCACGGCCATGTCCGTGTCGGCCTTGTACTCGATTCGTTCCTTGTTCCTGTCGTTGGGGATGATCAGCCAGCGGTTGTCGGTGACGAAGACCGTGCCGTTCTCGCCGTAGAAGAATACGCCGTTGGCGGTTTCCGGGGAGTATTCTTGTGCGCCCCAGATGCGGTGTTTCCAGAGAACCGGGCACGTGTCGAAATCGAACTGGACGGACAGAATGTCCGGTGTGGTGATCTGGTCTTTGAAGTAGTAGATGCCGCCCGCGGCCTGTACGGAGCGGGGCGTCGTCTCGCCGAGGATGTATCGGACGGCGTCGATCAGGTGAATCCCCCAGTCGACGAGATGTCCGTGCCCGGTGGTCCGTTCGAGCCGCCAGGCGAAGTGCCCGATCTGGGGCGAGTAGGGGAGCTTCGGCGCCGGGCCGCACCAGAGGTCCCAGTCGAGCGAGGTCGGCGGATCCTGGGGTGTGGCGTCCCGCATGCCGGCGGCGTAGTGGATCTGCGCATCCACCTGGACGATGCGGCCGAGGTTGCCTTGCTGAATGTACTCGCGAGCCTGCTGAATGGCCGGACTCTGGCGGCGTTGAAAGCCAATCTGGATAATGATATTCTTCTTCTGGGCGGCATCGACCATCGCACGCCCCTCGCGAATGTCATAGGCGAGAGGTTTCTCGCAGTAGATGTCGAGATTCCTCTCGACGGCCGCCAGAAAAGGGATTGCATGCCAGTGCGGCGGCGTCGCGATGATGACGGCGTTGAGCCCGGGGGTCGCCAGAAGCTCTTGATAACTCTTGAACGTTTTGGGCGGCGAGCCCTGGAGTCTCTCGATTTCCTGGGCGCTGTCGGCCAGGTGCTGGCTGTCCGCGTCGCACACCGCCGGCACTTCGACGCCGCCGGCCTTGAAGGCGGCCCGAACGTCCACCATGCCGTACCATCCGCACCCGATCAGACCGAGCTTGATCCTGGGCCGGTCTGCCTCATCGCCGGAGGAATTGCGCAGGGAACTGCCCATCGCCAGGCCGCCGGCGACTGCCGCCTTTACGAAGTCTCGCCGAAGGATCCGTTCCATGGTATCCCACCCTTTCTGTGCTCCACCGTGCCTCGGTGTGCGCCCACATAGGTTTCGGATCGTCACGTCATCGCCCGTTATCATAGACCCCGGAGGCGGAGTGGCAAATAGAAATTGTCCATCGGGTCGTGGAGGGGGCGCCCTGTCGAGGCGATTCCGAGCAAAGGGGGTGGGGTGCCGTCAAAAGGAAGGGGCCCTGGTCATTGAGACCCGGGCCCCATGGCATCTATCGCCGCGCCGGCGCGGCGCGAGTAGCGATACCTCCGGTCGATCCGGAAGCTATTGTCGTATCACGCGGATATCGTCGATGTAGATCAGACCGGCGCCGCCGGCAGTCGGGTTATCCCGGTCGCCGATCCCAATGTACATCTTCTTGATCCTCGCCGCGTTAACACCGAAATAGGCCAGCGGGATGTTCACCTGCGTCCAGGCTTCCGTCGTCACCAGGGTCGCATCGCTGCTTTTGACCACGACGAGCTTCCCGGTGCTGTCCTGCAAACCCACGTACGGCATGCCCTCGCCGTTTTCCTCGAGGCCTCGCACGAACAGGCACAGGGTGTCCGCGCCTTCGACCGTCCAGTCCTGGGCGGTCGTCCAGGTCCGCTCGGTCTCGGAGTATTGCGTGGCGCCCGCATTGTTATAGGTGAACGGCATGGACTGCGTGCCGCCGTGAACCACGGAAATCTCGGCGAAGGTGCCGCCGCTGGCGGTATCATGGCCGACATCCGAGCCGGTGCCGTTCGTCAGACCGTCGATCCATGTCTGGAAGATGGCCGTCCCGGCGTCCTCGTCGTCCGTATAGCTCTCGAAGTCCTCCACCGGGAGGTAGTCGGGCATCGTGAGCTTCCAGACGTAGCCCTTGTGAACGGTGACGCCGTCGGCCTCGACCTCGTCGATTCGCCAGAAGTAGTTGCCGCCGCCGAAGGCGACCAGGTCGGAGACGGAGAAGCTCGTGTCCGTCTGGTTGCCCTTGAACTGTACCGCGTTGTGATCGGCATCGGCCACGGCCTGCCGGTCGGCGCCGAAGTACACGTCATGGGAGGCCGCGGTGTTGCCGGCGGACCAGGCAAGATCCGGGACCTCGCGGATATCCACGATTGTGCCACTGACGGGCTGCGGATCGCTGGCGATGGTCTCATCTCCGGCCATGATCTGCGCGATGGTCGCGGCGTTGGCCGCGGTGTCATACACGCGGACGTCGTCGATCAGGCCCGGGAAGGTCCGGTCCGTCTGGGTGCTGTACTGGCGGCCGATGTGGAAGAAGTCCGTGCTGGGGGCGAGACCGGTGGTCGAGGTAGCGTTCTGCAGCGTGCCGTCCACGTAGAGGGTGTTGGACTGTCCGCTGCGGACGCCGGCGACGTGATGCCACTCCAGATCCGTGTAGGTGCCGTTGCTGTTGACGGCGCTCTTGGCGAGGTCCGTGGAGCCGTCGCCGACCCAGAGCCGCAGGGCGCCGCCGCTGTGTCTGACGAGCCCGA
>JBDKRX010000119.1:0-39826 GCA_039683175.1 Phycisphaerales bacterium | reverse complement strand
GGAAGTGAATCTGACCTCGGGAATCCCCTTCGTCAACTATGGGGATGTCTGGAAGTACAACGCTCAGGCGGTCGATCTCGGCACCGACTGGCGAATGCCGGCTTACGACGACAGGGCGTGGCCGCAGGGTCCCGGCCTGCTTGGGTACGAGTCGGCCTCGCTGCCCAGCCCGGGGATTCAGACCGGCTTCACGAGCCTGCAGCAGTTGACCTACTACTTTCGCACGACGTTCACCTATACCGGCAAGCTCGCAGGCGTCACAATGACCGTCGATCAGATCCTCGACGACGGCGCGGTATATTACCTGAACGGCAAGGAGATCGGCCGGTCCGGCATGCCCACGGGGACGATCACCTTCACGACCGCCGCCGGGCGGACGACGGGCGATGCCGTCGAGGAACTGGCGGTCATCACGACGAACGGTTCGACTCTCGTCAACGGCACGAATGTCCTGGCGGTCGAGGTGCACCAGACCAACACGACCAGTTCCGACCTGGTGTTCGGGATGCGATTGAACATCTCGGCGCCGACGCAGGCGAGCCTGCAGATCAATGAGGTGCTGCCCGGCGCCGCCGGAACGGGATTCGTGGAGATCTTCAATCCCGGGACCAGCTCAGTCAACCTGCGCAACTACTATCTGACTGGCGACCCGGCCAACCTGACGAAGACCCGCATCAGCAGCGACGTCGTCGTGTCGGCAGGGGGGCTCGCCTGCCTCGACTACGCCCAGTCCGGCCAGGCGGTGAGTAGTCCGGTGACGGTCTATCTGGTCGCGGCGGACGGCGAAACGATCCTCAATGCCATCAGCGTCGCGATGCCGTTGGATGGTCGCTCCATTGGACGCCAGCCCGCTGGCGGGGATTTCTGGTACCTGTTCATTGAGCCCACCCCCGGCGTGCCGAACGTCAGCCAGAGCACGGTGGCTACCGAGATCCACCTGAACGAAGTGCATTTCGACGCTTCACAGGCGGTCGACTGGGTCGAACTCCACAACAGCGGTGACGGAGTAGCCTCGCTGGACGGCCTGTTCCTGGCGTCGGAATCCGATCTGTCCGATAAAGTTCCGCTCGGCGGGTCTATTCCAGCGGGTGGCTATGCCAGCCAGGATGTCGTGTTCGCGGCGCCCGATGGGGAGGTTACGCTGTTTCTGGTCAACTCGACCGGCGCGGTGCTGTCCGCCCGTGTCTTCGAGCGGCCGACGCTGGGCGACTGCCTCCAGGCCTATCCGGAAGGATCAAGCGAGTGGTATGCCTGCGCCCAGAGTACCCGCGATGCGGCCAACGACCCGGCCCGGAGCGAGGATATCGTCATCAACGAGATCCTGTATGACCCGCCGTCGGGGGAGCCATCGGGCGAGTTCGTGGAACTCCACAATCGCAGCGACTCCGCCGTGGATGTCTCGGGCTGGCGCTTCGTCGATGGGCTCGATTTCACGATCCCGTCCGGGACGACGATCCCGCCGCTTGGCTATCTGGTCGTCGCGGCCGACGCCAATTGGGTGCTCGCAACCTATGGCGACATCCCGGTCGTGGGCGATTTCGCGGGCCGCCTGAGCAACCAGGGCGAAGCGATCCGGCTTGTGGATCGATGGGGAAACCTGGCCGACGAGGTGGACTACCTCGCCGGCGGCCAGTGGCCGAACCTGGCCCACGGCGACGGCAGCAGTATGGAACTGCGGAATCCCTGGATGGACAACAGCCGGGCGTCCGCCTGGTTCGACAGCGATGAGTCCAATCGGACTGCGTTCCAGCACTACCGCTATTCGGGGACCTATCAACAACTGACGACCTACGGCAATGCGACCGACTACAAGGAACTGCACCTCCACTTGGTCGGCGACAGCCATGTGATCCTGAAGAACATCCAGGTCCGGCGAGGCGGCACGGGGTCCAACTTGATCCTCGCGGGCAACGCCATGTCCACGAACGGCGGCAGCGCCAGCGGGTGGCTCGCCCAAGGCACGCATTACGCCAGCTACCTGGAAGGCGGCGAGTTGCACCTGATCTCGGACGGCCACGGAGACAACCGGCCCAATCGCGTCGAGATCGACATCACCGGCATTCAGTCCGGCCAGACGTACGAGATCAGTTTCGACGCGCGCTGGGTTTCGGGCGCCTCGCGCGTGATCGCGCAGACCTGGGACCATAGCATCGCGACGAGCATTTCACTGCCTGTGCCGTCGGATCTCGGGACCCCCGGGGCCGCGAATTCCTGCTATATTGCAGAGCCCGCTCCCCAGGTGGATGGGCTCCTGCACGAACCGGCGGTGCCCGCTCCCGGCGAGACGGTGCGAGTGACCGCCCGCGTGACGTCTGCGTTACCCTCGCCCCTGGTGCTGCTGTGGCATCGTCTGGACAACAACACCGGCAGCGGCGACTGGTCCAGCAAGACCATGACGGACAACGGGGCGGGCGGCGACGAGCAGGCCGGGGACGGCGTCTACACCGCGGAACTGACCGAGTACGGCCAGACCGGCCAGATTGTGCAGTTCTACGTCCAGGCCTTCCTGACCAACGGACAGATGAGCGAGATGCCCAAGGCCGGGAGCGACCGTCCGGCCATGTACGTGGTCGACACCCCTACGAGCGCAGGGGACCTGCGGAGGATGCGGTTCGTCCTGTCGGCGCTCGACGTGCGAGCGATCTCGAACGGGGATACGCCGACGGCCCCCTATGGCTACGCGTTCCCTCGCCTATCCAACCACTACTTCAACACGACGGTGATCGTCAATGAGCAGGACGTGATCTATGGCTGCGAGATCCGCGCCGCCGGCAGCCCGTGGACCCGCGGCGGCGGGATCGCCCGCGCCAAGTTCAAATTCCCCGACGACAATCTGTTTCGCGGCAAGGGCAAACTCCTCTATCGCAACTACGACGTCGGCTACTGGAGCCACGACCGGATCGTCCGCTACTGGCTCTATCTGCTCGGGAACCTCACGCCTGAGAACGAGTTCATCCTTGTGGAGGTCAACAGCAACGGCGGCTCCGTCCGGGAAGAGGTGGAGGTGGTCGGCAACGACATGCTCAACCGGGGCTATGAGAACGGAAGTCAGGGTGAGCTGTACAAGATCGATGACGAGTGGTGGTTCCAGGACAACTGGGAGCGAACGAGCCGCAACGCCGATTGGAGCTACAAGGGCTCCGACAACCCGGGCCGGTATCACAGCGAATGGATGAAGCGGAGCCGGGAGAACGAGTATGACTACAGCGCCCTGATCAGCTTCTTCAAGAAAGTGTATGTCGGACCCTACACGCAGGCCCAGATCGAGCGGTTGGCGGACCCGGTGGCGCTGATGAAGGCGGTCGCCGTCGCGGGCTACATCCATGCGTGGGATTTCTTTTCGCAGGATCGCGGCAAGAACTGCTACTTCTACCGCCGTCCCACGGACGGACGGTTCATGTTCTTCCCGTGGGATATGAAGCGGTCGTTCGACAGCGCCGGCGCCTCGTTCTACAACGGTATGCCGGGGTTCCGCCCATATCTTGAGCAGTCCTACAACATGCGCATGTTCAAGCACTACCTCACCAGACTGATCGAGAACTACACCCTGAACTCCTCGCGCATCTACAGGTGGTTGGAGCTGGAGGAAAACGCCAGCAGTCAGTTCGTGGTGAATTATCCTTATGCGTCGTGGTTTGCGAATCGCCAGAACGCGGCGTCCGGCGTCTTGGGCGCGAGCAGGACCGTGGATTTCGGCGTCGGCACGAGCGGCCGTGCGCCTGTGACCCTCTCCGGCAATGTCGCGAGCATCATCGGCACCGCGCCGTTGCGGGTCTTCAAGGTCGAAGTCGCCGGCCATCCGGAGGCCCGGTTCACCTGGACCGACGAGAACACATGGAACCTGGCGGGCGTTGCCCTTCACGGCGGCCTCAACGAACTGTACATCAACGGCGTGGACGAATTCGGCACGATTCTCGAACAGGAGTTGCTGACGCTGACCCGCCCGGGCGATTCGGCGCCGACGATGGTGGTCCACGCCGATCCCTCGTCCTGGGCGGTGCCGGTCCTGGAGCCCATCACGGTGGACGCCTCCGACAGTCATGATCCCGAGGGTGCGGACTTGCACTATGCGTGGTCGATCGAGCCTTCCGATGCCCCGTCGGACATAGGCGATCAGGACGTGGCGACCCTGGCCTTCGCCTATCCCGGCCTGTACACGCTCACGATAGCCGGCGCCGATGCCGGCGGCCTGGCCGCGGCGGTCGAACGAGAAGTCGCGGTGTATGGCTCCCAGGGGTTCACCTCATTCGATCTTCCGCGTCTGGAATCGTACTGGAATGTGGAGAACGCGATCCTTCGTCCCAACTACACGACGGGTCCCTATTACTCGCTGGCGGAATTGGAAGGCAGCCTGATCCTACAGGTGTGGGACGAAGCAGCGTACCCACTGGGCACCCCGTCCCCCGCCTACCCGCTGGTCTGGCGCTCGACCCCGGAGACGACCGATTGGGCGTTCTTCTCCAAGGTCCGCCTGCGGGGACTGGTCTTTGGCAGCTACGTAACGGGCGTGCTCGCCGAGGTGGTCGAGAACGGCAGCCCCGTGCGCTACGCCTTCGGGATCAAGGACGGGACCTACCTCGTCGTGCGGCGCATCTCGGCGTCGGGTGTGGTGAGTTCACTGCAAACCGTCGCATGGAACGTATCGGAGGCCGAGATCCGCGTCCGCCGGTACGGCGATACCCTGTCTTTCGAGCAACGGGTGGACGATGTCTGGACGGCCCGATACGTGGCTCCGTTGCCCGTCGGCAGCGTGGCAACCAAGGTGGGCATGGTCCTGGCCACGGATACGGCGCAATCAGTCAAGATCGCCTTTGACGAAGCGATCCTTGTCGATCCAAGCGCTGCGCCGTGAGAGAGGATCTCCGCCGGTCTCAGAGGCGATGGAATACTTGGAATGGCTCCGGCTCTACGTCCTTGGCCGGCGTTTGCCCCTCAGGCGGTTCGCGGTCGGAGCCCAGCATGGCTGCGACATCCTCATATTCCATGGCTCGCATCAGCAGTTCCGGTTCCATGCCGCCGATTTGCACGAAGAGGTCTGGGATGAGGTCGCGATCGCCGGGCCCTTTCTTCTCGATAGCCGATTCGTCGAAGAACACCGCGAGCAGGCGGTTATCTCCCACCTGTACGAGGTTCGCAAGGCATTGCTGGCGGGTCCCGTCCTGCTGAACGTGCGTGACATGGTATGTCAACTCATCCTGCCTGGCGATCTCCATCGTGTCCCCAGCCTCGCTCTTCCACTTGCCCAGAAGGGCATCGCTGAAGACCAGGTTGCCCTTGCCGTACAGAGGGGTTCGACGCGTCAGCTCGGTGTCATCCTTGAACATGTCGTCGCTGCGACCATAGGTGAGCAGGAACTTCTGAAGCTCTTGCGAGGAGGCCGTCAGCACCAGTCGGTCTTCCATTCGCTCGTGCTTGAGCAGGTTCGGATCGTCCTTGAGCATGTTGTCGACCTTCTCGACATTGATCACACTCAGGACCAGGTTGGGCTCGGTCTGTTTGACTTTCATGAAGGTGTGGGCGGGCACCAGATGCAGCGAGAAGAATTCCTGCATGTCTTTGAGAGTGTCCTTTGCCGGGCAGATGTCCAGGAAGAGCATGTTGTCGAGCTGGACCAGGTGAGCGGCGAATCGACCTTCCTTGTCGTCGTCGAATACGCGAAGGTCATACTCCTTCTCTCCGGCTTTCCGGAACTCCCATGTACTGTCTTCCTTCGACCACGTTCCGAGGAGCTTGTCCGAGAAGACCAGCGTGTCTTCCGTATAGAGGGGGTGCAACGAAGGGATGCAACCACCAAGCACGACCACGAGCAAGCAATAGGCTAATTTCTTGATTTTCATCTTTGCTGTCCTTTCCTATGCAGAACGACGATAGCCAGCAGCCCGACGACGGCCCCGAGGGCAGACCCGTTCCGGGCGAAGGCCTGTGGAATGAGGCTCCATTCAGCGAGTTGATGGAGATCCTGGAAGTGCAGCGGTTCGACATGGACGGCGTAGATTCGGCCGATGAAATGGCCCGTCAGCCGACCGGCCAGAGCGCCGCCCAGCAGGCCGATCAGATGCTCCAGCGTCGCCGCGACGAGGTTGAGCATCCAATCGAATGCGGCCAGCCATGCCTCGCCGGGGTCCAGCCTGACGATCGGATTGCTGCATCTTTCAATCATGATGGGTCCTCTGATTCGATGTTCTTACCGGTCTCCAGTGCGTTGGTCACTGCCGGGTCGGTTCAAGCTGTGTGGCCGGCCCGGGAGCTTGAGGTCCGTCTAAGAGAGAATTGGGGCCGGCGCACGGGATCTTTCCGGGAAATGGCGGAATTTGTGAGATTTTCTGTGACGTGTAGCCGATGCGCAGGGCATTGCGGGCGGTCTCTCGCCCCGGTGGGGGGGGCGGATCCGACTCTACAGGGTGGTCTCAGTCCGTGGGCGTTTCGGCCCCCTCGTGGCCGAACGCAGCTTCTGCTGCGCCTGCCAGCGGGGGATCAGGCAGGACAGCAGCATCCCCACGACCCCCGTGATGATCAGCGTGATGGGCCAGGTGAAGCACTTGTCAAAATGCTCTACCGTGAATCGCTGCACCGCCACGGCAAACCCGGCGAGACCGGAAAAGAAGAACGACTTCATCTGGCGTCCCACGCTGGCAAAGACGAAGGAGATCGATGCCAGAGGAAGCAGAACGCGGTAGACCAGGGCACGCGTGGCATCCTCGCCGGAGAAGAGCCCCTCGAGCATCCGCAGGGGCCCCAGGATGTGGAGCGGGCCCAGCCAGTTCAGAACCGTTGCCAGGGTGCGTTGAAGCCGGGTACCCAATCGCTGGCACAGGCCGGCCAGTCCGAGGTAGATGATGCCATTGACAAGGAAGCTCAGGAACTGAGGCTCGCTGGGGTCCTTCTCGATGAACGAGGCGTGGATGTGCAGCCAACCGAAAAGGGTATTCTCCGATGCGGCGATGCCGGAGAGGCCGCCGACGATGAGCATCAGACCGGCCACACACAACGGCCACGCGTACCGGACTTGCCTTCTCCGATCCAGGAGCATACCGGCAGCGAGGAAGGCAACGCCGGGAAACAGGTAGCGGCCGGCTATGACATCGGCATCCCAGTACTCCATATCTGCAACGAGATAGCACGTTGTCAACAGTGCCAGGAAGGCCAGGATGGCAAAGACCACAAAAACCGAAGACTTCGTGGTCCGCAGGAACACGAGGGAAATGAAGAGCCAGCAGCTACAGGCGAGATACAATTGTAGATTCCCTATCACCAGATACGGATGGTTCTCCTCACCGTCCCCCTCTGCGAGGGAACGGGTTGTCATTTCGAATACGGTCTCTGTTCCGAGGGGGTATCGTGCCGCCGAACACAGGTCCCAGAAACCCAACGTGACGATCATGGCCACAGGCACGAGGAGGCTGGCGGTCGTCAGGAATCCGATGGACAGTCGGGTCTCCTTCCTGCGCCACAGCCAAAGCCCGAGGCCGATCATCAGCGCCGTCGCGGCGATCACCGGAATCGGTCGCCAGAAGTACGGCACGCGCGCCAGGTTCTGGTAGAACAGAAGCCCTCCCCCGAGAACCACGACCCAGCCGCCAAAGTACAGACAGACCTGGGAGACCGACAACTTCCTGGCCTCAATGATTGACGTGTCGGGCGGGGAGGTCAACCGCTGATAGATGCCGGCCAGTTTGTCGAACTCCCGTTCGGTGAGCAGGCCGTTCTTGCGCCACACGTCGAGCTTCTGGCGGTGGTAGAAGATCTCCTGCTCCACCTTGTCCACCAGAAACGAGGGCTTCGACCAGACCTTCTCGCCTCGCAGATAGCGCCGGATGTCGTCGGCCAGGCCCTCCGCTGCGGGATACCGCCGCGCCGGGTCTTTCTCCAGGGCCCGCAGACAGATGTTCTGCAGGGGAATGGGCACCTTCTCTTCCAGCGCGCTGGGCAGTTCCGGATGCTGCGTACAGATGGCCCGAAACAGCTCTTCCTTCCGCGTCTGCGGGAAAGGCAGCGTGTCCGTGAGCAACTCGTACAGCAGCACGCCCAGCGCAAACACGTCGGTGGCGGTACTGATCTTGCCGGGAGCGGCGACCTGCTCGGGTGCCGAGTAGGCCGGAGTGCCCCGGTACATGTGATCTTCCCGTCCCCGCAGCACGCTGGTGTCAAGCGAAATGCCGAAATCCAGAACCTTGGGCTTGCGATCGGACGTAAGGAGGATGTTGGACGGCTTGATGTCCCTGTGAATGATGCCTCGACGATGTGCTGCGGTGACCGCATCCAGCACGTCTATGTAGACCGCCAACCGTTGCTGCAACGGCAGGTTCTTCCAGGCCTCCGTGACGGACAGGCCATCGACCCACTCCATGATCAGGAAGCGGCGGTCCCCCGTCTCCTGAACCTCGTAGATCTGGGCGACATTGGGGTGGTTGAGCTTGCTCATCAGGCGCGCCTCATGCCATGCCTCGGAGAAGCTGTCGCCGGACAGGTATTGGGGCCGCAGGAACTTGACCGCCACCAGACGTTCCAGGAGACTGTCCAGCGCCTGAAAGACTTGTCCGGAAGCCCCCTCCCCCACCTTTCTCACCACATGGTATCTCTCTCCCAGACAGCGCTGCGCGTCGTCGACCGTCATCACGTCGATCGTGCCCTCGGTGGCGGGGAGGGGGCGGTCGCTGGTGCGGCGGCGCAGTTCGACGAGAAAACCCTCATTCTCCTGCGCCTCGGCCACGCGTGTCCGGCAGTGGGGGCAGGCTTCCAGGTGAGAGCGGAAGCCGGCCACCTCGTCCCGTTGGAGCTGGCCTGTGACATAGCGGTCGATGATTTCAAGATCCGGACAGTCCATGTGATCCCACGCTCCCGGCTGTCACTCGAATTGACGCTGCAGCTCCCGCAACCGGGACAACACTTTGCTCTTGGCGACGTACACTGCATTGCGCGACATATTCAGACGCTGGCAAACCTCGTGGATCGCGACGCCCGCCAGCGCGTATTGTTCGAAGGCATCGAACACCTTGGGATCGAACTCGCGCCGAGCCTGGCCGATACACTCGTCCAGCACCATCTGACGCCATTCTGTCTCCCAGCTCTGCTCCAGCTTGTGATCGTCCTGAACCAGGTCCCAGAACGATGTCCCCGTGGTCTTGTCCGCGATCGAGACTTCCAGCGGCCATCGCCCTCGCAGGTTCAGGATCACTCGCCTGGCCACCCCGAAGAGCCAGTTGCTCAGACGACCCTTCTCGCGGGCGTACTTGCCCTCTCGGAACGCTTTCAGAAAGGAAAGCATCGTCTCTTGGGCGGCATCTTCCGCGTCAGTGCTTGACAACCCAAGCTGGATCGCGAATTTGACTATGACCGGGCGAAAATGCGTACAGAATCGCTCCCACGCGAGCATGTCCTCCGGACGCCGAAGCCCTTCAAGCACCTCCGTGGTAGTGATCCACCGATCGAATGACATCGAATTCTCCCGAACCGTTATCTCAACTGATGCTATGGCCGGGCCAATGAGGTGTCAATCCCCTTCTGGGAGGTGGAGGCAACTCCGCTCGAACGTTCTGCTGCGGGCTCAACGCCGTGTTGAGAAGGCTCTCGCCGCGCAACTGCCGACAATTGCCGTCTGAGGGTCGATGCTCTATTTGCCGGCGACCGGTTGGATCTCCCATGCGAGAATGCCCCGGGCCGGCAACTCGATGTCGGCCTGGTCGATTTCCTGGACGGCAAGCGGGACTCGGGTTCCGTCCGGCTGGATTGCAGTAACCTTCAGGGGCTTGCCCGCCAGACCGTAATCCTCTGGGTCCAGATCGAGACGCGAAGTGAACGGGTCGTCCGAGACGTTGGCGAACAGCAGAACGACCTCGCTCTCCGCGTCGATCCGCCACGCGCCGGTCAGGACCGCATCCGTGGTGACCGGCCACTCGCCGCTCCATTGCCAATCCGCTGTGACCTTCGAGACCGGCCCCGCGAACCGCGGCGGGCGCGCCATATGGCCTCGATAGAAGGACTCGCGCAGCAGCCAGCGCAGCGCGATACACTCGCGCAGGAACTTGCCGGAATCGGCTCGCTCGATGGTCTCCGGGCCAAACCAGCCGATCTGCTCGCCATAGACTAATTGCTGCCCGGCCTTCATGCGATTGGCGAGGTCCTGGGTCGGGCCGGCGCGATAGGCCCGGCCAAACATCTGGATGGCGCCGCCATAGACGGCGGAGAACGCCGGCACCATGTCCTGCTGCTGCCAGTGCCAGGTCAGGTAGCCGTCAAGCCACCTGATGTAGGGCTCGGCGTTACACTCGGTGGTGAGCATGCGGTCGGCGGGCTTGGTGGCGCGGAGGGCGTCGAGCATCTTCCAGTAGCCTTCGGTCCACCAGTGGCCGCCGCCGAGATCGTGGCCGTGGGAGGCGTCGAAGCACAGTCGCGGCGCAGCGGCCGCGATCTGGTCGATGTACACGCCGCTGACGCCGCACTCGTTGAAGAGGCGAAGCACGATGTCACTGACCCGGTTCTGCCAGAGCGGGGTGGTGGGGCACATGACCGCCAGCGTGACGCTGTTGCCGTCGGTCTCCTTGCTGCCATAGCTCTCGGTGCAGGGGTTGCCCGTTTCTTCCTTCGTGGCCGCGGGCAGGGCCGTCCGAGTGAATTCCCAATCCTCCGCGCCCTTGTCATGGATGTCCCACAATCGGCCGTTGATATAGGGCATGGGGTGGACGCCCGCGGCTTTCAGTTCCGCGACGCCCTCGCGGAATCCGTCCTTCACCGGGAAGTAGTGGGGGTAGTCGTTGTCGAAGGGAATCTGGTGCCAGTTGTACCAGTGAAAGCCGGTCGGCACGCCAACCGCCTGGGCGAAAACCTTGACTTGCGGGACGCAGTCCGAAGCAGGGCCCCCGGTCATGACCCACGCCGGCAGCTCCCGCATCCACTTGGGCGTATCCTCCCGGCCGTCGGGTCCGAGCGTGGGCCACCATTTCGCTTCGCGGACGACCCAGGCGCGGTAGATCATCGCGGCGTCGAACCAGTCTCCGCGCAGCAGTTGCCACCGTGCCCGGCCGGGCAGATCGAAGCCGATGCCCGGCTTGCCCATGTTCGGGACCGGGTGGTCGAAACTGAAAGCCACCGCATGCTGGGCCGGCCGGCCTTCCGCAAAGATGTCCTTCGTGGAGCCATAGGGGTCGTGCATGCCCACGTAGAGTCCGGTGTTGCTGGTCTTGCTGTAAGCAGCCATGTACTGCATGGCTGTCCAGCCGCCGGGGTAGGTCCCTCCCCGTTTGCCCCCCTTGGCCCACATGTCGGCAAGCTCGACCCCCGACGTGACCTGTGCGAACACTCTGCCGCCTTCGCCCAGGTCCCGCACTGCAACTTGCGGAAATACGACATGCCAGAGGGCCCATTGGGGATTGTCGTTGACGATCTTCAGGTCCCAGATCATTGCGCTGTCGCCCGTCTCGATGTCGAGTGTCACGTCAACGGACAGCCCCGTCAGGCGGCTGTCGGTCGGGGTGCGGAAGGTGAGCGTGTGCCTTCCCGTGGTGCCACTGTAGGTTGCCAGGATACGTTTCCACCCCGAATCCGCGGTAATGGTGAGCAGTTCCTTGGTTGTCACATCGCGCAATACCGCGGAGAACAGCGGCAAGGGCTCAGCGGCCAACAGTTCCTGGCCTGTGGCCGTATCGGTGAGGCTGGCGACGCGCAGGCCCCGTTCCAGGTTCTCCAGGACGATTCGCAAATCTCCCGTTGTCACCCCGATGCGGTTGGGCACCGACACGTCCGGCTGCGATTGAGCTGGCACGCCGGTGCAGATCTTGCTTGCGATCAAGCATACCCATGTTGTATAGACCAGGAATCCGGCCGACAGACGGTGCAGGTACGTGCTTCTTCGTCTTTGCATGCGAGGTCCTCCACAACGCTACCGCAAACCGCAGTTCATTGTCGAACGTTGTCGCAACGTGTTGGATCGGGTGAAGGCGACGAGCATCGATGTCGTCAGGCCCTATACCCAGACAGTCACTGTAAACGAGCGCCGGCCAACCGTCAAGAAATCACCGCGGAAGACTTGCAGCGTCAGGTTTGGCTGTGAGTTTCTCTGAAGCGTCGGCAGAAGCGTAGATATGTGCGACCCTGTTCAATGCGTCGCCGCTGTAGCCCTCAAGGGTCAACGGTCGAGGAGCGAGCATGCCGAATGCATCCGGAATGTCGCACACTCTCAGCACGTTTAGGAACTGGGGGGCATCGGCGTCCATGTGAGATGCGGGCGGGTCGACAGCAATCACCCCCGCAATCTCCGGCTCCCACAGAGCGGCGTATGCCGCCAATACGGCCGCCGGGCCCGCGCCTGCCACGTGGACAGGGATGTTCTCCTTGCGAAGAGAGCGAGCAGCGGCGATAATGTCCCAGACCCGCCCCGTGTCCACCGTGCGGCCCAGCAGGACGTGCGACCGCTCGACGTAGTTCGGTGGATTCTTCCGGGTCCAACGAGTCTCACCCACGCCGCGAGGGGCACACACGTACACACGATCGCCCGGCCTGCCGATCCGGCGCACCAGTCCCGAGACATCCTCATTGGGATCGGGATTCCGCACCACCATCAGGATGCGAGTCGAACCCTCGGCAACACGCTCGACGTGGACCTTGATCCCTTCCTCAGAGACAAGCCATGGCTCCGTCGGCGCCGGTCGGGCCGGCGGGATTCGCTCGGGGAAGTACCCGAACGCGACGCGGCGAAGCTCCGCCAGCATCGGGGTCCGCCACGTCTCGTATTGCCCCTTCTGCGGCGGTTTAATCCTCGCCATCGGCACGAAGTGACGGTCGATGGTCGTGTTCAGTTCATCCTTCGGAATGTCCGAATCCTCGGGGAAGACACGCAGCTTCTCCGGCGCGATGGGGTGTTTGCGATTGTCCTCAGGGCCGCTCACGAGATCGATTTCGCTGTCCTCGACCACGCGTGCGTCATTCTTCAGGTGCATGTTGATGAAACGGTAGGCCGCCCGGCGAATGTCCTTGCGATAGGCATGACCGCCGATACTGACGAAGCTGTCCACGAAGTCCCCCGCTCCGTAGAGGCTGTAGAGGCGTTCGAGACGATTGATCACCCGCTGATTCGCGTCCATTGGGAAGATGGAGTCCTGGTCGCTGTTCGTGAACAGCATCGCCCGCGGAGCGACAAGGGCCGCGATGCGGGTCCACGGCCACTGGAACGTGTTGTAGAGGAACATGCAATCACAGTGGCCGTTGATGACACGATTGGACACGTAGGAAGGCAGGTCCGCCATGCCGCTGACGGGCACGGCCACTCTTACCCGTTCATCCGCGGCCGCGATCCAAAACGTCGCCGCTCCACCTCCGCTGATTCCGGTGACCGCGATTTGCTGCGGGTCCACGTCCGGCCGGGCGATCAAGTAGTCGATGCCCCGGACGCCGTTGAGGCACTCGACGCCCGCCGGCGTGTAGCCGCGTGCGTGCCACCACCAGCGGCCCTCGCGATACGTGCCATGATGAATCGCGGCGATCTCACCCAACTGCAATGTATCGAGGACCAGGCAGATATAGCCATGGCGGGCGAACCAGATGCCGTGCGACTGATAGGCAGTTTTGTTTCCGTCTCGGCCGCGGGAGGAGTGGCCGCAGACGTAGAGCACCGCAGGCAATCGCCGGCCCGCTTCCATGCGCGAGGGTCGATACAGGTTCGCGGTGACATACAGTCTCGGCATGCTCTGGTAGTGCAGCATATCGACGACGTAGCCGTCGCCTTCGAGCGTGCCGGTGACTGTCGTTTGAAGCGGCGTCTTCTCCGGCATCGGCCACAGGCCAAGCATGTGCAGGTATTCTTGTCTGTACGTCGGGCAAAGCTCTTCCCATTTCTGGAGGGACTCGATGTCCAGTGTGAATCTCTCGTGGATTCGCTGTGCTTCGCGCTGGAGGTACTGCTGGATCATCTCATCGCCGGGCTGATCTCGGTCCGGCTTGCCGTATTCCTGTGCGAATCCCAGGGAGGCGATCAGGCATGTGACGATGGACGGCAGGATGGTCACTCGTAGCGGCTGCATGATTTGACTCCTTCCACAGAACACAAGATTCGAGACACTACGGGAGGATTGTAAGAGGTCTATCCCGCGGTCGCAACATGCGTTTGCGGCGATTGTTCCAGACGACGCTTGACGGCCCCATGGTTCCGGTGGAAGATACCGGACAGGCAGCTTTCCGTGTCATGTGGCCGGAATTGTCGCGGCACGGACGTGTGACGCACAACGCAGGACGGACGACAAGCAGGAGGTTGGAGCCATGAAGACGTACGGCGTCGGCGTATTCGGGATCGGCTGGGTGGCGGGCGAACACATCAAGGCCTACGGGCAGAATCCCCACATGAAGGTCGCGGCGCTGGCATCGCGGCACAGAGAATCGGCCCAGGCCGCCAAGGACAAGCTGGCCCTCGACTGCGACGTAATGGACACGTTCGACGATCTGGTTCGGCGGGACGACATCGACGTCATCGACATCTGCTCCCCCAATGTGCTGCACGCGGAGGAAGCGGTTGCCGCCGCCGAGGCGGGCAAGCACGTCCTGATCGAGAAGCCCATCGCGATGAATCTCCGCGAGCTCCGGGCGATCCGGGACGCGGTCGTCCAGGCGAAGGTCAAGTCGCAGGTCGGTTTCGTCCTGCGATGGAACCCGCACATCCAGTCCATCCGCAACATGATCGACAAGGGCGGCCTCGGCGATCTCTACTACACCGAGGTCGATTACTTCCACGAGATCGGGCCGTGGTGGAGTGGGTGGAGGTGGGGGGCCGCCACGCGCGAGGGAGGGCCCAGCGCCAGCCTCATGGCGGGTTGCCACGCGGTGGACCTGCTCCGCTGTTTCGGCGGCGAAGTGGAGGAGGTCTTCGCCTACGGCACGTTCGGCCATCGTAAGGACTATGAGTACGAACCGACGTACGCCGCGGTCATCAAGTTCCGCAACGGCAAGATCGGCAAGACCGGTTGCAGTTTCGAGAACGAGTGCCCCTACATTCTGAACATCCTCCTTCACGGCTCCAGGGGTTCCGTCCTGAACGAGAAGTTTTTTACGAAGGACTGGTTCCCGGGGCAGAAGGGCTGGCAACAGTTCAACACCACGTTTGCCGACAGCGGCGACGTCGCCCATCATCCGTTCCAGGGGATGGTGGACGACCTGGCCGCCGCGATCGTGGAGGACAAGGAGGCGACGGCCAATATCCATGAGGCGTATAAGTCGCACGAGCTTTGCCTGGCCATCGACCGCTCGATCGCGACCGGCCATGCCGTGAGACTGCCCCTGAGCGAATGATGCAAGAGAGGCTGGGGGCGACCGGCGGGGCCGATTCGAACCGTGAAAAGGAGAACGCAATGGCAGAGAAGCTGGCAATCGAAGGCGGTCCGAAAGCCGTGACCAATAAACTGGCCCCGTGGCCGCGATTCGATGAGAACGCGATCAAAGCGGTGGAGCAGGTCCTGCGCTCGGGCAAGGTCAACTACTGGACCGGGCCGAAGGGCATGGAGTTCGAGAAGAAGTTCGCCGCCTGGCAGGGCAGCCGGTTCGCGATCAGCACATCCTCGGGGACTTCCGCTCTGCACGTGGCCTTGACCGCCCTCGGGATCGGCCCGGGCGACGAGGTGATTGTCCCGAGCTACACGTTCATTGCGAGCAGCTTCTCGATCGTGCAGGCGGGCGCGATCCCGCGTTTTGCCGACGTGAATCTGGACGATCACTGCATCAGCATCGCTTCCGCCGAGAAGCTTGTTAGCAGGCGGACGAAGGCCATCATGCCGGTGCATCTCTATGGAAACGTGTGCGACATGGACCCGATCCTGGCGTTCGCTAAGAAGCACAAGCTCTTCGTGGTGGAGGACAACGCGGAGGCCTTCGGCGGCGTCTACAAGGGTAAGAAGACCGGCACGCTCGGCCACGTTGCCGCGTGCAGCTTCTGCCAGAACAAGACCTTCACCACCGGCGGCGAAGGCGGCATGGTGACAACGGACGACGAGGACCTCGCCTGGAACGCCCGCAGCTTCCGCGATCACGGCTACGACGTCAAAGAGCGGCTGCACTTGCTGGAACTCGAACAGAAGCTGCCCTATATCCACAACATGGTCGGCTGGAACTACCGAATGACGGAAATGCAGTCTGCCATCGGACTGGCGGAGCTCGAACGGATGGACATCTGGAACATGCCCAACCGGCGTCGCAACGCCCACATCATCATGGGCGCCGTCGCGGACCTGCCTCAGATCAAATACCTGCCCGTGGACACGAAGGACAGGCAGAACGGATGGTACGTGATGGCCTTCTCGCTGGACGTCGAGAACATGCGCTGCGATATCGCGAAGTTCGTCGCGGCCGCCGGCGTCGAGGGAGCGCCTTGCTGGAAGGTCTTCTGGCCTCAGTGCCACACGGAGAAAGCCTACACGGAACATCACGCCTTCGGTCGGAGCGGGTTCCCGTTCAAGTCGAAGGAGTACACCGACCCGCGCAGTGCCGACTACAGCAAGGTGGAGGTCCCCAACGCGATCTGGCATCAAGGCCACACGTTCACCTGTTTCGCCTTCCCGACCTTCACGGAAGACGATTGCCGGCAGATCGGAGCGGCCCTGAGGAAGGTGATTCAGGCTTACGCCAAGTAGAGGAGACGGTCTCATGCGCAAGATTGGCTATGCCATCATCGGGTTCGGCGGCATTTCGGAGAATCGCATCGCCAAGGAAGGTTTTGGCATGGACCGCACCCGGTTTTCGGGCCACCCGAACGCTGTCTTGCTTGGTGTCACCGACACGAACTCCTCGCGCAGAGAGGCAGCGTCGCGGCTGGGACTGAGGTGGTACGATTCCGTGGACGCGCTGCTCGACGATCCCGAGGTGGAAGCGGTATTCATCGCCACGAACAACCGGTCCCACGCTTCTCTCGCACAGAAGGCCATGGATGCGGGCAGGCATTGCCTCATCGAGAAGCCGATCTCCACCACGCTAAGCAATGCCCGGCGGCTGCAGGCTCTTGCCCACGAGCGGCGGATCAGCCTGGCCGTGGATCACATGATGGTGGAGAACGCGTACAACCAGCGAGCCCGTGAACTGGTCGCGGCGGGCGCGATCGGCGATGTGAATGACATATGCCTGCACATGGAGTTCTGCTACGGCGCCACGCCCGATGAGGCGGCGTCCTGGCGCTGCGCCGATCCGTCGGAGGTCGGCGGGCCCCTCGGCGACGTGGGCAGCCATTGCCTCTACATGGCGGAATTCCTTCTGAACGGCACAGTGAAATCCCTGTCCTGCGTGTACACGCCGAGGACTCTGGACATCGCGGTCGAGAATGGTGCGTTTATCCAGTTCCGGCTGGACACCGGACTCCAGGGCACGGCCCGCGTGGCGTTCAATCAGCCTCGCGGCGGTCTCGGCGGCACGCTAACCAACCTCGGCTACGAGATCTACGGCACGAAGGGCGTGATCCGCGGTTACGGCACGCTGTTCCAGTTGTCGGGCCATCCGGGAGAGCCGGTCCCGATCCGCCTCGAACTGGATCGCTTCACGGATATGGAGAGGGTCAAGGTGGATCAGATCGTCAACATCTACCAGGCGGTCATCGGTCGGCACGCCCAATCCATCCTCGACGACAAGCCGCGGGACGCAAGCGATGCCCTGCACAACCTTGAACTCGTGCTCGGCTGTCACGCGTCCGCCGGCCGGCAAGGGAGACTGATCGAGTTCTAACGTGGGACGTGCAACCGAAGAAGGCACGAATATCGAAACACGAAATTCGAAACAAGCTCCAAATCCAAAACCCCAATGACCCAAACGCTGTCGCCGACCAGCGCGAGCCGTTTTGAAGTTTGGGTTTTGGTCATTCGGATTTGTTTCGGATTTCGTGCTTCGAATTTCGGATTTGGATAGTACGACATGCACAAATCGCTAAATGGCTATCAGAGGGTCCGGGCGGCGCTGGAGGGCCGGTTTCCCGATACCCGGCCGGTGATGCTTCACAACTTCATGATGGCGGCGCGAGAGGCGGGCTACACCATGGCCCAATTCCGTGAGGACCCGCAGAAGATCGCGGCCAGCTTCATCCAAGCCATCGAGACATATCGCTACGACGGCATCGTCGTGGACATCGACACGGCGACCCTCGCCGGCGCGGTCGGAGTCTCTGTGACCTTCCCGGAGGATCAGCCTGCCAGAGCGCATGGACAATACCTTTCTCGCCTGGAGGATGCGAAGAGGCTCTCGCCCGTCGATATCAGCGTCTATCGGTACGTGCAGAACTGGCTCGAAGCCGTCCGAATCCTCAAGGACTACTTCGGCGATGAGGTCTGCATCCGGGGCAACTGCGACCAAGCCCCGTTTTCGCTGGCGAGCATGATGCGAACGCCGGAACTGTGGATGATGGACCTGCTGGCGGATGAGGACAATGCTTTCGTTTTGCTGGAGTACTGCACGGATGTGACTTGCCAATTCATCCGGCTCATGGCACAGACGGGCTGCCACATGGTCTCCAACGGCGACAGCCCGGCCGGGCCGGAGTTGATCTCTCCGCAGATGTACCGCCGGTTCGCGCTGCCCTATGAAAGACGCGTGGTCGAGGAGGCTCACAAGCTTGGTCTGCTCTACGCGCTGCACATCTGCGGCAGGACTGACGCGATCCTGAGCGACATGCTGGAAACCGGGGCGGATTCTCTCGAACTGGACTACAAGACGGATGTCGGTAAGGTCTTCTCGCTCTTGAAGGACAGAAGGTGCCTGATCGGCAACATCGACCCGTCCGGCATCCTCGCCTACGGCACGACGGCCGACGTGATCCGCGAGATCAAGCGAATTCTCGACATCTACCGTTCTTCGCCTCGTCTGATCCTCAACGCCGGTTGTGCCATACCCGCCGAGACTCCGAGCGAGAACCTCAAGGCCATGATCGCCACCGCACGCCAATCCTCGTTTCCGTAGCTCCAGCGGGAAATCCGAAATCCGAAGCACGAAATCCGAAACAAATCCAAAAGGACCGAAACCCCAATTACCGAAACGCTACCGCCCCGTCGGATGTTCCGTTTTGGATTTCGAGGTTTCGGTCATTCGCGCTTGTTTCGAATTTCGATATTCGGATTTCGAGTTTGCCTGCCTCAGGCCGTTTCGGATTTCCCGCCGGAGCCGGCTCATAGCAAATCGTCCGCCGAGACTTGGCGATTCTGACCGTCCTGATCGTCGTGGCCAGTCGGTTGGTCCGGCACTGTAGGCGTTGCCGTCCTGACAGACGCGGCGACAGGCGTCAGAGCCTGGCGCAGCCGTGCCCATGGACCTCGCATCCGGCTGATGACGAAACTGCACGCCAACAGAATCGCGAACAGGCCCAGCCCATACCAGAGGCTCGGATCGACCTTGGCCAACTGCTGTGGCCTGGCCGTGAAGGCGATCGCCATCTCGGCTGCGGGTTCCACCTGCAAGGGGCTGTCGAATCGCAGCACCTGTCCACAGGCGGGCATGGTCACCTGGATCTGCGACACCGAGGTCTCGGCAGCCGCCTGGGTCTGAATGATCCGGCGGGTAATCAGTTCGAGGTTCTCGTTGTCGGCCTGTCCCAGGGAACTCTCGATTCGCTCGACCTGCTGTTGGCTGAAGACCTGGGCATCCTGCGGGAGCGCATTGCCGACTTGGCCTTCCGGCGCTGCGCCGCTCTGGCGTCGCAGGCGACCCCTGGCGTTGACCAGGCCCACCTTGGCCTGCTGTCTCAGGAGATTGTCGAGGTCCACGCGGATGTCCTCGTTCAGGGCCGTGTTGCCGATCGAGAAATTGTATCCCTTGGTCAAAGCCTGGCGTGCCGCGCCTTGCTCGCCTTTCTGCTTCAGCTCCTGGGCGAGCGTCTGCTGTTGCTGGGCGACCATCTCGTTCTGCCGGTTCACCGTCAGGATCTGCTGCTGGTACGTCTGCATGTCGTAGCGCGAGACCTGCCCTGCCCTGGCGACTCGCTGATCGATGGTCAGGGTCCCATCGAAATCGCTGTAGGCAAAGCCCTGGGGCATGTAGACCTGCCAGGTGATGTTCTTGAGAGGCAGATCGAATCGCGGACCTTGCAGGCTGTGACGGCCGGACCAGTCGGCGGGCCGGGCGCCGGCGCCTGCAGAAGGCAGGTCGGCGACGTAGACCATGTCCACCTGCACCTCATCCGAAGCCTGCTGGGGAAGGGGCACGAGCAGCGACTTGCGCCCGTCCGCGCCTGCTCGAAGAGACGGCTGCACCGCCTGGCCGTCCACGGTCAGGGACCAGATGGTCCCCCCCTCGGGCAGGATCGTCTGCAAATGGCGTTGTCCCTCCACTCGCAACGTCAGGACTACCCGATTGATCGTCTGTCCGGCGGCGGTGACCACGGAAACCAGGTCGGTCCGGAGGACCTCCGCGCCGATCTGGCTGGCCGCCGCATGTCGTCGGGCTTGCACGGTCAAGGAGTACTGAGGGGATATACTGCGATAGCACATTGCCGCGCCGGAGAGGTCTCCCGTGCCGAAGTACTCGGGGATGCTCCGAGCGTCGGCGGAACGAAGTGCGGCGTCCGTCGAATTCGCAGCCAGTTCCACACGCTCGGTGGCGAACACCGCTACATAGCCCTGCTGGAGATCCGCGTCCTGGCATCGGATCGGAATCAGCGGGACATTCCCGTCGGTCGGGCTGTAACGGGTCTCGTAGTTCACGGTCATGAGATAGGGCTGGTCGTACACTTTGTCCGCCAACTCGATTCGCCACTGCCCGGGACTGAGCTGTTCGCGCCGGGCGATGCCGGGACCGGTGATCGTCACACCGAGGGCCTCTGTCGGCAGAGCCAGCGAGAAGGCCTTGGTCCCTGCGTGATACAGCCGATAGCGAAGGGCGTGCTGGTGTCGAACCAAACCGTCTGTCACTCGGGCTATATGAAGGTTCTGAACCGTGATCCTGGCCTGGATCAATTCCGTCTGCAACTCGATCTGCCAATCCGGCCTGAGGAACTGGAACGCCAGAAGCCCCTGGGCCGCGTGGCCCAGTTCGACGGGATTGACCTCGCTGACGCCCTGACGCGACGCAACGGACAGGCGTACGCCCTGTTCCGAGCCGACGACCAGACAACCGGAGTGCTTGATCCCGCCTGCGACGGTCACGCGGGGCGCGGTCAGGCGGTCCGGGACCTCGGCCACCGCCTGGCTCAGAGCCAGTCTCAGTTGCACGATCCCTGTCAATCGGTGCTTGAAGTGTATTCGCACCCGCCGTTGGCCCGCTTCCGTGGATTCGTCCCAGTGGCTGACCTCCTGGGCCTCCAGCGCGTCGATATCGAAACCCTCGGGCATCAGCAGGTCCACGTCGAACCGGCCGGCCTTGGCGATCTCGATTTGCCACTGGCTGTTGTACACCAGCCGGTCGTCTTCCACGTTGAATCGGGCCGTCTCCTGGCTTCGTACCTCGCTCTGGACCGCCTGCACGCGACCGGTCACGGCGCCGCCCGGCGACTCGAAGCGGAAGGCGTGGCTGATCTGTTCGACACCGAGGCCGGGAATGGATTGTCCGAGGTTGCCCACCTCGCTCACGTAGTCCGCGAGGTTCATGGCGGTCGGATGTTGATCCACCAGCAGATACACAGACGGCTCCGCCGCGATGCCTACCACGCTGTGCTGGTCCATCGTCTCCCGGACGACCAGCGGCTCCAAACACACCTCATACGGCACGGCGGCGCTGATGGATTGAGTCGTCACGGCCATTGCGTAGGACCCAGTCGCCGGCTTGGTCAGACGAATCTCCAGGCCATGGCCGGCCGGGTCGAAACGCCACGCGCCGATCCACGGCCCGTTGACGGAGGTCACCGTCTGGCCCGGGCCGACTTCGAGAGCCAGCCGGTCCACCTGGCCCTGCGCGATTTGCAGGCGGATCTCATGGAAGACCTGCAGCAGTCCCGGACTGACTGCCGCCAGGGCAAGGTCCCTCGCGTAGAAGCGGATTTCCTCGCGTGCGGCCTGCCGCTCCAGGGGACGCCATGTGAACACGGCGGGCTGACCCGGTGCGAACATGGCCTCCACCCGCGTCTGACCGTCCTCCTGACGGGTGGTCAGGGAGACAGCCTGTGGCGCTTCGACGGATACGTTGACGTCGGGAATCGCGAGGCTGACGCGATTGGTCAAAGCCACAGGCAGAGCCAGCTCGAACCGCCGTTGCTGGTCCTCCCCTGCGGGCGGCAGAGCCGCCAGGAAGCCGGCCTCGACATCGTACAGGCCCGCCTCCTGCACGCGCACGACGTGCCGGCCGTTTTCGGTCGCGAGATCCACATGAGCATCGGGTTTGAGCGACGAGACGAGCACTGCCGATTCATCCACAAGAGGGAACTGCCAGGACCGGTCGGTGCGGATTCGCAGATGATATTTGAGTTCCATGCTGTCCGTGCTCGCCGAGAGCGAGCATTCGACCCGCTCGACCAGTGAACGCCCGGCTATGGATTCACGCGTCGCGCCGAGTTGGGAGCAACCGCCCGTCAGGCATACGATCAACAGGACCGACGCGACAGGAACAACACGTACGAGGGCCGGTCGCCTTCGCCATGTTCGATGCGCAAACCAGGCTGCGGCCGCAGCAGGGAACAGCCATGTGGCAAGAGTCTTGAGCACAGGCCACGCAGCCGGAATCTCCGCCGCCAGGTACATCAGGGCCGCCACGACGGCTGCCAGAGCTACTCTGCGCAACCGCCGCGATTTCAGGGCCAATACGCCGCTCACAACGACCACGACGGCGACTGCCCCTGCGTCCGAGATGCGCAATGCCTGACGCCACGCAGGGACCAGTTGCGCACTGATGCGAAGAGCTTCGTCGGGGTCTGCACTGACCGCCTGGGCATAGCTCAGCGATGTCATCTCCGGAACGGGCGGCAGATTGACCATCCAGGCCTTCGTCCCGATCCACACGAACGTCAGCAGGAGAGTCAGGACAACGAGCTCGGGCACGTACCGGCGTCTTACGATTGCACAGACAATCACGAGCAGCGCCATCGCCACGAGGAATACCACCAGCGCATCGTCGACGGAAGCCCGGCGGATGCCTCCTTCCCACAGCGAAACGAGCCGGTTAGCCCAACCCGCCAGACCCACGTGGCCCTGGGGTTGGGGATGTGCTTCCATGCTGCCGCCGGCGGGGGAGATCGCCCATCGATCTGGAACGACGACTCGCCAATCGGCATACGCGATGGGCACGGTGCAACCGGGCGCCGCCAGGTCGACCGTGCGTTTCCACCACGTTCCGGCCTGGTGCGCCTGCCCATATTCCAGGACGACGGTCGCGGGGTCGTTGGGATTGGCTTGGCGGCGCAGCGGGACCAGCAGCCTTCCACTGGTTTGGTCGTGCGAGACCGCCAGACGGACCGCCTGCTCCGCGCCGCCCGGCGACGATTCGACCTGCGACACCGCCCAGACCCGCGCATCCGCAGGCATCTTCAACGCGAGGAACTGGCCGGTCGTGTTCTTGACCTTGTACCGGACGGTCGTCACCGATTCGATCCGACCGTCCAGACGGATCGCGAGAGTGGTTTGGAGATCCGCAATATCGACCACCACAGGCAGCAGCTCGCTTCGTTGATAAGGCTCGATGGCCAACGTCGCGGCGTGGGGCTCTGCGATGTACTTGTAAGCCGCCAGGATCGGGCTGCTCGTGAGCAGGCGATAGTCGCTCGGCAGTTCGTCCATCGCGATGGGAAGCAGGGGCGCCGGGTCCTGCAATTGCAGCTTCAGATCGAGATGGCTGGTCACCACGACATAGCCGGTCTGCGTCTGCACGTCGAGGCAATGGAGGGCGCCAAGCTGAATCGGCCGGTCGGGAGCGTACCGTTGCGTATAGGTCGCCGCAAGGCAGTAATCGCCCAGGACCTTCTGATTGAGCTTGACCGTCCAGACATCGCCCTGGCGGTCCCATCGGCGAACGTCCCTTCCGACGAACTCGACGTTCTCGAAACTCTCGGGCAGGCGGAACTTCAGCTCGTCGATGGGCGAGCCGGTGATGATGTAGTTGACCGTCGCGGACCCGTAGGCCAGGGCCTCGCCGACCGACTGGAGATGGAAGACCTCGGCCCGGACCTCGGCGGGCCTGCGCCGGGCCATCAGCCCGAGCGTCCAATCCACGTCGCGAAAGCGGTATGCATACTGGGCCCCGGGAACACGCAGCGGAACGGACGCGGTGTGAACCTCGCTGAGATTGCCGATCTGGGGTTGATCGATCTCGATCCCGGCCTCCCCCGCGACCACCACGTAGCCCCGCTGTGTCTTGGCGCCGATCACGCGGAGCGAAGGAATCTCCTGCCGCTCGTCGAGCGGGCCGCGTCCCAACTCCATGCGAAGGTGAAGCAGCGTCCGTCCGGCCACAGGCTCCTTGAAGACCACGCGGACCGAGGTCTGCTGACCGGTCGAGGGACTCTCGGGGAGGTGATAATCGCCGACCTGGTTGCCATCCACTGCTGCGACCACCAGCGAGGTGGGTACTGCGATCTCCAACTGGCGCAGAGGCGCATCGCGGATGTCGAGCTCCAACTCCGCGTCGACGACCAGGTCGTCCTCCTTGACGCGCGCGATCACGCGTCCGGCCACTTCATACGTCGGCACGATGGCGTCCACCAGGAGAGCCAGACGATATCGGCTGCCGGCGTAGGTGTAGAAGAACGCTTTGCCCTGCGGGATCGTCCTGGCGGGAGCGTCCTCGGCTTGGACGTGGGGGAAGACGGCGGCGTCGATCTGGGTCAGGCCCGACGACTCCTGCACGACCAATTGCAGGGCGCTGTTCGTCCCGACGGCCAGATGACCGCCGGCGCGGAGGTCCCCGGTCGGTTCGATGGTCGGGATCGGGACGGTGGCCGGCAGGTTGCCGATCGCACACTCTGCGAGGATTTGCAGACGGTACTCTCGATCCTGCTGACGGCTCAGTTCCACGCGGAGAGCCCGGACTCCATCCTCGGGTTCGCCGAGCGTCCACGTGCGGATGGACGCGCCCCGCACCGCGGTGATGCTCAGGTCGCTCGGGACGTTGAACGCCAGTGTTTCGAGCTTGCCTTGTGCGATTTGAAAGTCGAACAGCGTATCGACCTGCAGGAGTCCCGCCCGCACGTCCACGACCGTGTTCGCCTGGCTGGACAGCACGAGCCTGGCGTCGGCCAGTAGCACCTGCGGCTTCCATCGAATCTCCAACGGACTGCGAGGACCGAGCAGGGCTTCTATCACCAACTGGCCGGCTTCGATCCGGCGTTGCACCCGCAGCGCGCCGGGCAACTCGACTTCGAGATCGGGTTGGTTGCCGAGCAGGCGGATTTGGCGCACTCGCCCGCCGGGGACTTCGAGGCTCGCCCGGCGCCAGGGACTGTTGGGTTCCACCTCGCCGCGGGCGACGAACGTCGCGGCCACCGCGTGTTTGCCCGACCCGGGCCAGGTAATGTGATAGACCCGGTCGTTGGGATCGTAGTCGAGCCGGCCGGTCGTCATTGCCGGGCCGAGCTTCTCCAGAACCGCATCGCCGCGAACCAGGACGATCCTGCGGTCCGCCTGCCTCGTGCGGGCTTCGAACTCGACCGTCACGCCCAACTGGGGACCGTCGATCCGGCACGCGAGCTGGACCTGGTCGATCTCCACGCCGGTGGATGGGTCCCCGGATTGTGACGCCTGCGGTGTTGCACCCATGCCGACCGTCGCGCACATCCAGGTAACCAGACAAACTCGCATCTTGTTCCGCACAGTCATACCCTTTCCAAGATCACGGGCGCCATTCTAAAACCCAAGTACCTCTATCCAAATACTACACCGCGACGAGGCTGGCAGGGTGTAAAACCCCTGTAAAATCGGGTCTGCCTTTGCCTTGCTGGCCCCCGGCGTCCCTCAACCGAAGCTCGTGTGTAGTGGCCCGCAAGGGCATGGTAGCACGGGCATCTTGCCCGTGAGTAGCATGGGCGTCCCGCCCATGAGTATCAAGGGCGTTCTGCCCCTGTATTGCCACGGGCAAGATGCCCGTGGTACTCACGGCCGGGACGGCCGTGCTACGAAACGCCTTCCGGCGCCACTACGAACAGAGTGTTCGGCCTTGACGATGCCACCCCTGTCATGGCTGTGCCGCGGTCGGCGACACCCTGGGCAGGTTCTCGGCCTGATGTGCGAGGACCGCGAGGTCCTGGACGTTCCGGTCGAGCGGCAGGGCCGCACTCACCCGATCCAGTACATCCTGAATGTCGGCGGGCGACGTGTCCCGCGCGTGTTCGGACTGGCGAAGCCATTCCGCAAACCGCGCCGCGCCCACGGCCAGGAAGAACCGCGGGTCCTCCTCGACGGATCGCCGACGGATCAGGGAGCCGGCCAACGGCCTTGAGATCTCCTCGATCTGCCCCGTGTCGGCATTTCGATAGCGAACGAATACGGTCCCCAGATCGCCGTCGTCCTCGCCTGCCGGCAGGTCGATCAGCTCCATCTCGTACAAGGCCGTGGAGCACTGGCCCGACCCGACCTCGCCTGCGTCCACCGTGTCGTCGCGGAAGCGTCGATCCTCGATGTCCCTGTTCTCGTAGCCGATCAGCCTATAGCGCCGCACGCGAGCGGCATTGAACTGCACCTGAATGCGGGCGTCCTTGGCGACGGTCTGCAGCGTCGCGGCCAACTGCCCGACGAGCGTCTCCCTGGCCTCGTCGGAAGAATCGAGGAACACGTATCGCCCGTCCCCCCGATCCGCCATGGTCTCCAGGAAGGCGTCATCGTACGCGCCGTATCCGACCCCCACGCATGTGAGCGTAATCCCCTGCTTGCGGTCGTCCGCCACTTCCGCAAGCACGCCGTCCGCCTCGGTCTGGCCGACGTTGGCGACCCCGTCCGAGCACAACACCACCTGGTTGATCCGGCCTGCGACGAAGGCCCTTCTTGCCAGGTCGTATCCGATCTTGAGTCCCGCCAGCAGATTCGTCCGGCCGGCCGGTTGAATAGCGTCGATGGTCCGGCGGATCGTCTCTTTCTCTTTGGCAGGGACCGCCTCCAGGTGCAGCCTGGCCTCGTCGGCACAGGTAACTAAAGAGATCCGGTCCGTATCGTCGAGCTTGTCCACCAGGAGACTCAGAGCAGACTGCACCAAAGGCAGCCGGTCCGGCTGGCCCATCGAAGCCGAGGCGTCCACGACAAACACGATGTGTGCGGCCCGGCGTTGGTCTCGACCCACCGTGCGGGCCTTCACCGCGATCTTGAGCAGCGTCAGGTCCTGACCCGCCGGAGCGAAGGGTGAGGGCGCCCCTTCCGCGTACACCGCGAAGGTCGCACCATCCCGCTGCGGATAGGCATAGTCGAACGCGTTGATGAACTCCTCCATCCGGACCGCGCCGATCGGCGGCAGGAATCCGCTGCGAATGTACCGCCGGCACAGGGCATAGGATGCCGTGTCCACGTCCAGGGCGAACGTCGATTGGGCGTCGCGCTCCGTCATGACCCACGGATTCACCGTCGCGACTGTGAATCGCGATTCGAAAGACGGAACGGCCGTGTCCAGTCCCGGCGCATCCTTCAGAGCCACCGCTTCTTCGCGATCTGCAATGACAAGCTGGTCTGATCTGGTCGCGGTCGGAAGTGTGCTATCCGGCCGCTCTTTTCTGACGCTCCCTTGCGCGTCTTTGTCCTTGTCACCCTGCGGCTCGAACTCGTAAAGACGGCCAAGGATTGGCGTGTCGCCCAGAGCTGGCACGCGTCCATCCTCTGTATTCAAACCGCCGAAGAAATCGAGATTCGTGTCGCTCTTCTCATCGGCAGTCGGAACAGGCTGAGCCGGAACCGGGGTGGTCACGGGCTCAGCGAGCCTACGCGCCCCAAGAACGCCCACCCCGACTGTACTGCGGGCCGCCGTCTTCCTTGACTCCAATGCTTCGCGAAGGCGATCCATGTCGCCATTCGCAATTCTGGAGGATGAAGATTCTTCACTTTGGGAAGGCGGGGACGCCTCTGGGGCTACGACAAGCGCATTCGAGATTCCCGGGCCTTCGGGCCTGTTGTGGTACGGATCGACTTCCTGCTCGATTTGGGCTACGGCTTCGTCGGTTACGGGCGAACCACGAACGGACTCAGTGCCGGAAGGCAATTTGCGACGCAACATGACCGAGGGAGACCGCAAGGACGGTTCGGTGGTCACGGAATCTGAATTCAAAGGCGCCTCCCTGGGGAGTGCCCGAACACGCCGGATTTCACCGGCCACAGTTTCGCTGCTCGCCATGCCGCCCATCCTACCCGCCACCCCGCCGCCATAACTCGCCCTCCCGTCCATCGCGACGCCAGGGACCTCCATGTGGACCGTTCCACTTGCGGAAGAGCCGTCCGTCGACACAGACGGAGCGTCCTGCGCCAGCAACATGCTCTCCAGTCTGGCGGACTCAGCCCTCGCCCGAGCGGAATCAGACGCACTGTAGCGTCTCACTTTGTTGAGGGAGGGGAGGGAAAGACCCACCAACACTACTCCAACGCACAAGACCGCCGCCACGGTCAGGAAACGACGCAGGAGAAACACGCGCGACCCTTGCCCCCCGGCTCTCGCGAGTTGTCTCAATTTTTTGAGGCGGCGTTCGGCCAAGACCGGGTCGGGCCCATCGTTCACGGCGTCGCAGGTCAGTTTGATCGCCATCCGCATGTCGGCCAGGCGATCCCGCAGGTCGTCGTCGGTCTGGAGGTAGGTCAGAAGCTCGGCCTTGGACGATTCGTCGAGGTCGTCGAAGACCATCGCGGCCAACAGTTTTTCCGCTTGTTCTCGGTTCATATCATACCACCCCCGCCTTTCGCAGGCGTTGGGCCAGCGTGCTCAGGCCCTGGTTGAGCCGGTAGTTGACGGTGGACAGTGACACCCCGATCACCTCCGCCACCTGCCGGAGCGACATGCCCTGAATCACCTTCAGCAGCACGACGTGCCGGTACAGGTCGTCGAGCTGGTTCAGTTCGCGAAGGACAACTTGCCGGGCCTCCTGACGCATCATCTCGCCGAGGGCGTCCATCTCCCGTGCTTGTTCCTGGGCCATGATCGCAGGGTCCGCCGAGACCTGTGCCACATCCTGGCGCACCCGTCTGCGGAGTGCGTCGAGCGCCAGATTGTGGGCTACGCGGAAGAGCCACGTCGTGAGATGCTCGACACTGTCCGGCCCGTGGGCGCGAACCTGTTTGTGCAGGCGGATGAACGTCTCCTGCACGATGTCTTCGGGGCTCCCCAGATCGGTGGCGTTGCCCAGCATCCGGCCTACATACCGCAGGAGCGGGCCCTGATAGTGAGATACGACCGCCATCAGGTTGTCGGCCCGCGGCAACGGCGGACCCGAGTGTTCAGTCGCAGCAATCGTCGTGCATTCGCTCATCGCAATGGATTTCCCTTTCGTCATATCTATAGACGAAAGATATCCGTCCCTGTACTACAAAAACGCATTTCTGCGTGAGAATCGCCACGCGAGGTGCGTTGTCGGCTGGTGCCCTGCCTGGGGGGATTGGCGGCCCCCTTGGACCATACGATCCATGGGGATGACAGCCCCTTTTCAGACGCAAACCCGATAATAGAAGGGCAGCCGTCACCTCAGGACGACCGCACGTGGGGAAGAGGGCTGTGTTGTGGATTCAGTGTGTCGCCTGAGAATGGGGGTCGGCAGCGGCTGCGGACGGATAGCCTCATGGCGATTGAATGGATACTGCTATCTCCGGCAGGTCGGCGAACGAGTCCACCACATAGTGCGCCCCGGCGGCTCGGAACTGTTTCCTGGCCTCCGCTATGCGTCGTTTCTGCTCGGCCGGAGGCAGGGCGTTCAGTTCTGCCTCCGTCAGCCCGACGAGGTTTCCCGTCCGGGTCACGCCGACCGTCCAGACGCCGGCGTTCAGGCCGTCTTCGATATCCGCGATCGTATCGCCGATCTTGATAACCGATGTTGGCGGATAGACGTCGAGGGTCTCCATGAGCCGGAAGATCATCCAGGGCGCCGGGCGTCCCTTGGGAACATCGGCCGCACAGATTGCGGCGTCGGGGACAAAGCCTCCCTGGGCCGCCTGTTCCAGCACGATGCGGAGCATCTCGTTGTTGTATCCTGTGCTGGCGCCGATCTTGAGTCCCTCAGCGTGCAACTTCTCGACCGTCTCCACGACGCCGGGAATCACACTGCTGTATTTGGGCAGTGCCTCCAACGTCATCGGGATGAATTCCTCGTACAGATCGTCGAGGTCCCGCTCCGTCCAAGCCCTGCCGTAAACGCTGGCCCATTGCTCCGAGATGCTCGGCATATCGAGCATCGTGCGGATGTGGTCGCGTTTGTGGATTCCCATCGGTCCGCGGGCTTCCGCCGTGGTCACTCGGATGTTGTGACGGGCGAATAATTCCACGAATGCGCCCGCCGGAGCGCAACTGCCGAAGTCCACCGTCGTCCCCGCCAAATCAGAGATCACAGCTTTGATCGTCGCGTTGCGATTTCGTTCCTTTGGCTGCATAGTGTATTCCTTTCTTTTCTGCCGATACCGCCGACGGCGTTACCTTCCTGACTGCATCTTGACGCCCATCGCCCGGAGTGCCTCAGCAATGGCAGCGAGCAGATCCCTGACGTCGGATTCGAAGATGCGGCCGATGTTGCCGATCCGGAAACAGTCGGCGTCGCTGACCTTGCCGGGGTAGATCACGTAACCGCGGGCGTTCAGGCGGTCGTAGAAGTCGCCGAAATCGAACCGTGGATCCTGCGGATATCGGAACGACGTGATGATGTAGCCTTGATCTTCCGTCGCGAGGTATTCCTCGAAGCCCAGTTCCCGCATGCCCGCGACGAGTGCCCGGTAGTTCGACTCATACCGTGCGGCCCGACCCACAACGCCTCCTTCCACCTCCAACTCCAGGAGCGCCTGGTGGAAGGCGAGGATGGCGTGGGTCGGCGGCGTGAACCGGAACTGGCCGTTGGCCTCCAATCCCGCCCACTGATCGTAGAGGTCGAGACTCAGACTACGGGCATACCCCTTGGTCTTCTGCAGGGCGTCGAGCCTGGCCAGCACGAATGCGAACCCCGGAACGCCTTCGATGCACTTGTTGGCCGAGGAGACCAGGTAATCGATATGGCAGTCGGGCAGGCTCACAGGGATCGCCCCAAAGCTGCTCATCGCATCCACGAAGTACTTCACCCCTGCCGCGTGGGCAATCGTCCCGATCTCGCGGATCGGATTGACGATTCCCGTCGTGGTCTCGCAGTGCACCACCGCGATCATACTGACCGACGGGTCCGCAGCAAGCTCGGATTGAAGCCGCTTCAGATCGGGCTTGTGATTCTCGGGACACTCGACGACGTGTGTCTCGATGCGAAGGAGGGAGGCCATCTTCGCGATGCGCCGCCCGTAGGCGCCGTTGACGACGACCAGCAGCTTTCCGCCCTGCGGGATCGTGGACGAGACGACGGCCTCGAGACCGAAGGTGCCGCTGCCTTGCATGGGGATCGCCGTGTACTGGGCCTCGGTGGCGCCGCCCAACTCCACGAGACGACGTCGCACGTCCCGGACGATCCCGATGAACTCGTGGTCGCGCGAGCCGAGGTCCCGCAACATGGCCTGCTTGACCGTCCGACTGGTCGTCAACGGTCCCGGCGTGAAGAGAATCCGATCCTTGGAGCCTGGAAGAGGCGTACTCATAATCATTGTCACAGCATCTCCTTTATAGATTTCGCAAATGCAGAATCATCATCGTCGTATCCCCAAGGCAAGCAGGCCGAAGGCCAGGCTCGCCGCGCCGAGCAGCGCGAGCCCCGAGGTCAATCCATAGGTGTCGAGCCACCAGCCGAGCGGGTACCCTGCCAGGGCCGCGCCGATGTACATCCAGCCGTCCATGATCCCCGCGCCCGTTCCCGAGAGCGACTGGCCCAGCACATCGCCGGGCAGACAGAACAACGGCGTGTGCATCCCTTGAATCAGGCCGCCCGCGATAAACATGGCGGCGCCGAGCCACCACAGGCCCATGGGCAGATCGAGGATCGGGACGCCCAGCGACAAGAATCCCAACGCCCCGGCGGTGACGATCAGACTCAGGGCGATGGTCTGCCGCCGCCGCCCGGCGAAAACCCGGTCGGAAAGGACACCCAGAGCGATCGCAAAGAACATGCCCCCCCAGTCCACCAGCGAGCCGATCAAACCGGCCTTGGTGAGCGTCAGGCCGAAACCGCCCTTGTCCGCCGGGGTCTCCAGGACCAGGATGCTCCAGTGTAGCAGACCCCAGCGAATCGCATTGGCGCCGAAGGCCACCGCATAGGGGAGCATCATCTGCGGATGCCTGAAGGCCTGCCAGTACTCCGTCGGTCCGATGCGGACGCCTGCATTGGAATTGCCCTGTGTCCGCGTTGGCGGGCACAGGCCGGCCGCTTCCGGCGAACTCCTGCCCAGCCACGTGAACAGAACGGCCATGCCCAGGAGAAACACCGGCGGAATGAAAAACGCGGCTCGCCAGCCGTATTCCGCTACGGACCACGCCGCGATGGGAAGCACCAGGGCGCCGCCCAGATACGGAAAGAAATTGTATACGCCCATCCACCAGCCCCAGCGACCCTCGGGGAACCAGTTGCACAGGATGCGACAGCCCGGCGCCCAACCCATCGAGGAGAAATACCCGTTGATCGCCCAGAAGACAATGAACAGGATCAAGCCGCCGCTGAAGCCGAAGAGGACGTTGGCCACGACGCCACCGATCGCGCCGATCAGCATGACCGCCTTCGGGCTGTAACGGTCGCCCAGGAACCCGTTGATGAACTGGCCCAGTGCGTAGGTCAAGGTGAAAGCGGTCAGCGCCCAGCCGAACTGCGAATGCGAGAGTCCGAAGGCGTCTTCAATCGCCCGCGTGGCCGGCCCGATGTTCTTCTTTCCGAAGTAGTAGAACAGGTACAGCACGGCCATGCTGAAGAAAGCGAGCATCGGCCAGACGCCCATGGCTCGTTCCCGCCGGGCCGGCCCGGTCACGTGTGGTGCCTCGATTGTCTGCAACGCTGTCGGCATAGGATGCCCAGCGTAAGCGGGCTGTGTTAGTTTCCGATTGCGATAGGATTAAATTCTCATGGGGACAGCCTCCAGGTGAATTGCCCGTGTGCCGGCCGGAAGTAACGGGGAATTCACTCCGCCCTAATCTCCCCACAACACTCGCAGACATGATAGGGACAGTCCACTCGCTGCATTGGGATCGTCAGGCGAGTAGTGGGTGAACAGGCATCCCATAGCGCAAGTCCGAAAAGGAGGAACCAGATGTGCAAACGACTGTTGTGGTTGTATCTCATGGTGGACGGCTGGAACGACGACACGAATGGTTCGGTCGTGGGCCATACGGACAGTCCGTTCGCCGAGCAGGAGATCGTCCACGGCGGCGGCCAGTCGCTGGTCTTTCAATACGACAACAGCGGCACGGCCACATTCTCGGAAGGAGTGGTTGCCCAGGCAGCATTCATCGAGCCCTTACGACCACGCGATGAGCCCGCAGCTCATGTGAGTTCATGCAACCGGAGGGCCGTCTACCAAAGGGCGGCCCTCCGGCGGTGTTTCCCATCCCGGAGATGGCAGGCAAAAACAGCGAATTAGCATAACCTTCATACGAATCCAACACTGCGGACTATGCTGGCAGACAGTACCGAACAGACAAGAGAGACAAGTGTTCAGGAGCTATAAATATGAGAAAGCAGGATGCCTTCACGTTGATCGGGTTGCTGGTCGTCATCGCGGTCATCGCCTTTCACGGCCACGTCAGCGGCATCGAAGAAACGACGGGTGAGAACGTTCCGGCCTATTGGTACACCGGCGTCCACACTGCATTGTGACAATCCGCCGAATAGAAAGGGGATCGAATCATGTGTGTCAGACACTTCTGTGTGGTCTTCCTTGTGGTCGCACCCCTGCTTGCTCTGGTGGGCTGCGCCCCAAAGGAAACTGAAGCCAATTCGTACTCAAGCGTGTCAAACGCCCCGGACATAACGCCGGTGATCGGGGCACTGACCAAGGGAACGCGGCCGATTGGAGTGACGAAGGTGTTCAAACCCCAACACATCGGCCGTCGCTGCGTAATCGTGGCCAGGACGCCCGAACGGCGCGACCCACCGCCGCCCCCGATGGGCATGGTTCGCCTGATGGGCCCGACGATCATCTACACGGCCGAGATCCACGACGTGTCCGCCGATACGCTCGATATCAAGGCGGATTACCCGAGCTCCGGCAACGCCAAGATCATCACGGTCCCCAAGGCGGACATCCAGTCTCTCTACCTGGGCAGTTGACCCACTCGCGTTCCGTGTTTGGAGGTCCGCCATTGGTTTGGGGAATGATCTCTGAAGGTGGAAAGACAGACATCACAGGAGGTACCGCAATGGGGGTCTATTTCAGTGTCTCCGCAATCCTGCAAATCGCAGAGGAAGTCGAGCGCAAAGCGGCCGGGTTCTACCTGGCGGCGGCCGAGCAGTCCTGCGAGGAGGAACCACGCAACGTGCACCACATGCTGGCGTCCTGGCGAAGGCGACATCAGGACACTCTGAGCCGCTTGCAGCGAGAGCACTCCGAAAGGATCGGCCGGTCCGACGCATTTGACTCCGACGATTACGTCCTGTCGAACCCACGCGTGATGGCGGGCCTCACGTGGTCAGGCACAAGCCCCTTGCCTCGCGGCCACTCCATCCGAAAAGCAGGTCCGGTACAGATCCTTCGCGACGCCATCCGAAGATCCAAGGGAATCGTCATCTTCTATCACGGCCTGAAAGCGTTTGCCAACGCGCCGGACAGTCTGGCGATGATCGACGAACTGATCGGCACAGAAGACCGCCACATTCGTCTGATAGAACGTGTCCTGGAGCAAATGCCGACCTGTCCCGGAGACCGCCGGGAATACAGTTCCTCGCACTCATGGAACAGTGGCATTCATGGCGACGCCTCGTCTTCCCTTCTGGCGGGTATGACCGGATGAACCCTTCCCCCTTGTCCGGGCCCAAATCACAGACTTCAGCCCATGCGGTGGTCTCTGAAGCGATAGCCGACACCTCGGACGGTCTCGATGTAATCCTTGAAGGAGCCGAGTTTCTTGCGGAGATAGGCGATCTGGACGTCCACGGCCCGTTCGGTGACGATGTGATCGCTGCCGTGGAGGGCATCCACAATCTGGTAGCGTGTGAAGACGACGCCCGGACGTTTTGCCAGCGTATAGAGAATGTTGAACTCGGAGAAGGTCAGCGTGACCGGCTGGCCACGGAGCAGGACCTCGCAGCGGGCCGGGTCGATGCTGATGTCGTGGATCTTGACGATGCCCCGGTCGAGATTCTGCGCCACCTTCTTGCGGAGGACCCGTCGAACCCGTGCGATCAGAACCTTCGAATTGAAGGGCTTGGTCACATAGTCATCCGCGCCAAGTTCCAGACCCGCGATGATATCGCTGTCCTCGCTCTTGGCTGTCAGAATGACCACAGGCATCTGCTCGGTCCTGGGATTGCTCTTGAGGGCCCTGCAAACCTCCAGGCCGTCAATGCCCGGCAGCATCAGATCGAGGATCGCCAGGTCCGGCTGACGGGCCCTGGCCAGCTCAATGGCCCGCTCGCCTGTGGTGGCGGTAAGAACATCGTACCCTTCGCGAACGAGGTTCAGCTTCACAAGTTCGACGATGTCCTCTTCGTCATCGACGACGAGGATCATTCCCCGGGTTGTGTGATTCGTCTGCACCGGGGCATGCTTGCCCTGCGTGCTGCTTCGAAGGCCCGGATAGCCCATACTCTCTGCCCCGCCTGCCAGGTCGCTGCTCGGGGTTCGCCATGCGTTCCCCTCAGTGGAACCGTCAGAAACAAAATACGAAGGCGGCCCGGGAGGTCCGCACCGAGCCGCCGGCAAAGCCGGGAGGCGTTTGCATCATTGATAGATACTGTAGTGCATCCGCGTTGAGATCGGATTAGGCAATCGTTAGATTTCAGTTAGTTGTGGTGAGGAATCCTCCCTTGGGTGCAATGTGAGTCCGCCGGGACCGGCGAGAGCTATTCAGGGCATATTCTTACTGCAAAAACGCAAATTATCCTGGCACGAAACAACCCCTGCGCAGTATAATCATCGTCGGGCGGCATGTCCTGCTCGCCATCGGTTCTACAACAGTGAGGAGATCACATGAACAGGTCAGTACCATCGTTGTTGCCACTTCTACTCATGCTCGGATCGGGTGTCACGGTCCGTGGGCAGGCGACGGAATGGCAGTCGCTCAACACGGAGGTGGTGTTGTTGTCGCAGCAAGGGCAGTATGACCGCGCCATCAGCGTTGCGGAGAACGCCTTGGCGATCAGCGAGCAGGCGGGCGGGCCGGATCACCCGATGGTGGCCCTGAGCCTCAACAATCTCGCGCTCTTGTACAAGACCCAGGGCCGGTATGCAGAAGCCCAGCCGCTCTACGAACGTGCGTTGACCATCAAGGAAACAACCCTGGGACCAGACCATCCCAATGTGGCCTTGAGCCTGAACAACCTCGCCGAGTTGTATCGTGTGCAAGGCCAGTACGCAAAAGCCGAATCCCTTTATGAGAGGGCGCTGAGGATCAAGGAAAGGACCCTCGGGGCAAACCATCTCTCCGTGGCCACGAGCCTGAACAACCTGGCGGCGCTGCACCGCACGCACGGCCAGTACGGACAGGCCGAGCCGCTCTATAAACGCGCACTGGCGATTCGGGAAAAGGCCCTCGGCTCGGATCATCCCGCCGTGGCCACAAGTCTGGACAATCTGGCGTCGCTGTACGATGCGCAGAGTCGCTACGCACAGGCTGAACCGCTCTACCAGCGTGCGCTCGAGATCCGGGAAGAATCGCTCGGCCTGGACGATCCCGCCGTGGCTGTCAGTCTGGACAACCTCGGGGCATTGTATGAAGCCCAGGGGCACTACGGACGGGCGGAACTGTTCTACAACCGTTCTCTGGCGATCAGAGAGAAGGCGTTAGGGCGAAACCATTCCTCCGTCGCCACGAGCCTCGACAACATAGCGATGCTCTACAGAAACAGCGGGCGGGAAAAGGCAGCGGCGCCACTGGAGAAGAGGGCTGCGGCGATTCGAGCGATGACGCGATAGGATCGCAAGTTCACCCTCTCATCGAGACTTCGCGACGCGTTCCACCTGTTCGAGATACTTCTGAACATCCTCGCGAGGCTTGAGATCCTGAGCCCGTCGCAACAGCGGCAGGGCCTCGGCGTATTTGCCCTGGCCCACCAGCAACTGGGCATGACGAACCTTGGCGTCGGCTTCGTACTTCTCCAGGCTTTCGGCACGTTCATAGTAGAAGATCGCCCTTTCGGCATCGCCGGAGCGGCCGCAGTACTGGCCCAGCAGGATGAGCGATTCTCCATCGAGCGGATCGAGCGCCACGAGTTCTTCGAGCATTTTGATCTCCTCTTCGCCGGAATGCTCGGCAACAGCAATCCGCACGCGAAGCGTGAGCAGGTCCTTCTGGTCGGCCTTGCTCAGTTCGCCGTCATGCAGGGCTTCGACCCGCTCGACGAGCAGCTTCGTTTCATCAAGCGCACCGCGGGCGGCGAGCACCTTTGCCGCACGAAGGGCACGCTCGACGCTGCCGTTCGGGTCCTTTTCAAGTGCCTGGACGTATGCAGCGACCGCCATTCCAAACAGTTCCTGGTTGACGTAGATGTCGCCCAGCATGTTGAGGCTGTCGACCGTGGACTTGCCCAGGCGATCCACCAGTTCATAATTCACCGCCGCCTTGAGGGGCTGGTTCAGGCCGATGAACGCATTCGCCTGGAGGAGCCAGAGGTCTGTGCGGTTGGGATCGTTCGCGATCAGACCATCACAGAGCGCCACTGCATCGGCATATCGCTGCTGTTTGAACAGGCTGCGGGCCAATCCCATTTGCCAGTCGAGAGTCGCCGGGTCGAGCAGGATGGCCTGGCGAAAGGCCGATTCGGCGCACAGATGGTTCTCCACCGAGGAATAGGCAAAGCCGAGCATGCCGTAGGTGTACTTGTCGCTGCCGCCGAGTTCGATCACCTTGGTGAGCGCCGGGATCGCCTTGTCGAATTCGCCGTTGCGAACGTAGATCACGCCGAGGTTCTTCCAGGCACGAAGGAACCTGTCGTACTTGTCCACGGCACGCAGATAGGCGGCGGCGGCTTCGTTGAACTGCTCTCTCCGGAAGTAGATGTTGGCGAGCGTGAAATCGAAGACGGCGCTGGAACCTTCCCTGGTCTCCTTCTGGAGCAGCCGAGCGGCGTCATCCAGCTTGTCGGCGGAAATCAACTCAAGCACCTTGAGCATCTTCTCGCGTTCAAGCTGCGTGACCGTCGGTTCGATTTCCGTCTCCGCGAGAAAACTGTCGGTGAAACGTCTCTGGAACTCCGGACTCCTCCAGATCTGGAGTTCCGATTCGCTGAGCCGGGTCTCGCCCGTTGGCTGGGCAGGCAACCTGACGGCAATCGACAGAACACACACGATGGCAAAGAGAAAGGGCAGTCCACCGCCGCTGCCTTGTGACAGGCATCGTAACCGGGTCTTCATCGTCTATCCTTTCGGGAAGGTGAACGGCACACGCATGCGAAACCGCACGGCCTTGCCGCCCCTTTTTCCGGGCTCGAATTTCCACTGCTTGACCGCGTTGAGAGCGGGCTTCTCGAAGATGGGATCGGTGGATTGCTGCACGCGAGGCTCGACCACGCCGCCTCGCTCATCGACCAGAAAGAGAATATACACGGTCCCGGGCGCCTTCTGGCGGACCTCCCTGCTGAGGACCGGACCGGGTTGATAGATGCCCCGTGGCTTCTGGTCGAGGTCGGCCATCGAGAAGACCGCATCCACAGTGTCGCCGCCGCCAGTGTCGGATGCCGCCACAACCGAGTTCAGTCTAACGACAAAATCTCCGCCTCCGAACGCCCCTTGACCGATCCCCGGATCGAGCGCCAACTCGAGCTGCGACAGGTCGAGAGGCGGCGCGGCCTCCACAAGCTCCGGCGGCTTCTCCTCGGGTTCAGGCTCCTTCTGAGGCTCCTCTTCCGGCGGGGAAGGCGGTGGCGGTTCTGTATTGGCGAGGTCCACCGTCTGGAGGAAAAGGTCCGTATTCGAAGGCTTGCTGATGTTCTGGAGCATGGGCAACACGATGAACAGGACGAGGCTCATCACCACGGCACCCAACACGACCCAGAGGCGGTGGCTCACTTCATGGATGATCTTGGATGCTCGGTGGTTTCTCACGGGTCAATGGCTCAACCTTGTGGTTTCCGGGCGGCCAGGCTCACCTTCTTTGCGCCTCCCAGCTTGGCCTCATCAATGACGCGGACGAGCAGGCCGGACTGCGCCGCAGAATCGACCTGAATGACGACCGGCACGTCCTCCTTTTGCAGCATTCGTTTCACGAGTTGCCGTATGCCGCTCAGACCGATTTCGCGTCCGCCGTAGACCACCTCGCCCTTCTGCGTCAGTGCCAGCAGGATACTGGTCTTTTCCAACCGGACGGACGAGGCTGCCAGGGGTTTGTCCACCTCGACTCCGGTCTCCTCCACAAACGTGGTCGTCACGATGAAGAAGATGAGCAGAATGAACATGCAGTCAATCAACGGGGCCATTTCTATGACGGCCTCTCCGCCTTCCTCTGTCATTCCACGAAAACGTCCCATGGTGCTCCTCGATCGTCAGTCCTCGGCCATCACATGAACGGGGAGATCGTCCGCGTCACGCCGCCTGCTCCTGCGTGTGCATCGTTCTCCGCTGAGCATGCAGCGTTTCTCTCTCCCGTCGAGGCAGCCTTCGGCTCCGCGTGGACGGCACGTTCTCCTGCCTGTGGGGCGACTCGACCTGTGCACGCATCGTTTCGTCCCGCTTGTGGAACGTCGCATACAACTTCTGAGTGCAGACGGTCTCGAGCTGAGTCAGGAAGGACCTGTACCGGTCAAGCCGACGGG
>JBDKRX010000118.1:0-5927 GCA_039683175.1 Phycisphaerales bacterium | reverse complement strand
ATCAGGGCGGTGATCAGGCCGTTGAGCATCATGCCGACGCCGCTCATGGCGCCTTCGAGTTCGCCTTCGCGCAGGGCGCGGGCGGTGCCGATGCCGTGAGCTGCGGTGCCCGTCGCCAGGCCGATGGCGAATCGGCTGCGGACGCCGATGAGCTTGATCGCCTGGGGCGCGAACATGCCGCCGAGGATGCCGGTGAAGATCACCGCAACGGCACTGATGGAGGGTAGTCCGCCAATCTTCTGCGAAATCCCGATGGCGATGGGCGTCGTGACCGACTTGGGCGACAGCGAGATGGCGATCTCGGAACTCCCGCCCAGCAACAGGGCCAGACCCACGGCCGAGACAATCCCGGTGATCGAGCCCACTGCGACGCCTGCGAGCGTGGCGACGAGGTTCCGCTTGATCTTCTCCAACTGGCGATAGAAAGGCACTGCCAGTGCCACGACAGCCGGACCCAGCAGGAAGTCCAGCACCCGGCCGCCCCGGTTGTATGCCTCGAAAGGAACGTCCGCCAGCAAGAGCACACCGAGGATCGCAACAATAGACAGCATAACCGGGTCCAGCAGCGGGGTTCCCGAGCATCGTCTGATCCAGCGGGCGACGATCCACATCCCGACGCTCAGAGTGATCCCGAACCACGGATGATACGCCCAGGTCTCCATCAGTCTTCCTGCCCCTCCTTCTTTTCGAGCAGGCGGGCGGTCCAGGCGGTCGCCCACAGGACCGCGAGCAAGCTGCCCACGATCCCCGCCAGCAGAGGCAGCCATTGCCTGGCGATCAGGTCGAAGTAGAGCATGACCGCCACGCCGGGAGGCACGAAAAACAGGCCGATCTCCGAGAGCAGCATGTCGGCGGCCGGCTCGACCCGCTTGATGTCGATGACCTTCGTCAGCAGGCAGATCGTGAGCAGGATCATGCCGATCACGTTGCCCGGCACGTGCAGATTCAACCCGAGCGAAACCGCGTTGCCCAGCCCGAGGAACGCCAGCAACAGCGCAAACGAACAGACCGTCTCTTTCCGAATCATTCTCTTTTCCAAGAACCTCTGACACACACCCAGGACGAGGCAAATGGCGACGATTCTGACGTCGCGGCCCTCATATCGCAAGTCGGATTTTCCGCCGGACACAGTGTTTTTGCTGAGTCGGCCGGCGTGTGTCAGCATCCCAGGGCCGAAATGAAAGACAGGACATCGCCCGGGACTGCCAGGAACAGGATCGTGAACGCACCCGAAACGAGCAGCGTGACGAGCGCAAGCAGCCTTCGCTTGTCCCGTCGCACTCCCACAATGCTCAGTCCCAGAGCGATGACGAGACACAACAGGCACAGCGGCCCTACAAGGGCCGGAATCGGACTGCCTCAGCCAGGGCGCAGGACGATCAGCAGCGCCAGGATCCCGGCAAACACCTGCAGGACAAATACTGCCATCGCGCCATAGCACATGGACGATCCCTCCAGAATCTCAGGCCATTCGTGCCGACATCAATTCTATCGTATCGTGGAGCGGCGTTACGTAAAGATCCTGCAGAGCAGATACGCATCGATGATCCCGGAGACCAGCGTAACAACCACGGCGAGAGGCTTGTGCTTGTCGCGGAATACGCCGGCAAAGCCCCAGACGAAGGCCAGGAAGAACGCAACGAGCATGAGCGGCACTCCAAGCGCCTGAATGAGAGAGCCTCAGTCCGGCCGCAACAGGCGCAGCGCCGCGTAGATCGCTCCGCCCGCCGCAAGTGCGATAGCCGATAACCTGCCGAGAGTCATACAGGGTCCTTCCACAAGGTTACTTGAGAAGTCGCGTATAGCCAACGCGCCGGGTCAGACCGATCTTGTCAAAATAGTCCAGCAGCGGAATCGCATACTTTCGGGTTGTATTCAAGACATACTTGAATTGCACGCTCTCCAGGCCGTTGTGCTCCTTGATGTGCGCGATCAGCCGCTGGCGGGCGGTCGCGACCGCCTCGGCGTGGAAATACAAGTCCTGCTCGACCCGGACGAGCCGCTGTTGCTCGACGAGGATTCGAATGGCCCGCTGGACCTGTGCGGGCGTGGCGCGGGTCTTGTCGGCGACCTCCTGCGGGCCGGGCGGATCGAACGGATGACTCTTGAACATGAATTCCACGTTGTGCAGCAATTGCTGCTCGGCGTCGTTGAACTGCTCTCGATGCTCCGGCAGGGCCAGACAGCCCTTTCGCTCGACGAGCTTGCCCTCCGACCGCAGTCGCTCAATCAAGACATCGAACACCTCCTTGCGAACCGCCGATTCCGTCATCAACTGCTCGCGAGCGATGCCGGGGCTCTCCGGCCTCTGGTGGTGAAAGGTGCGGACGAGGTCCAGCAACTGCTGCCGGACCCGTTCTGCGGTGTCCGCGTGGAGGTAGAGTCTGCCGCCCACCGGCAGAATCCGACCGGCGCCGGCGAGCTCGGCCAGCACAGGCGCAAGCTCCTTCAACGGAGTCTTTGTGCGAATGGAGATCTGTTTCTCGTCGGCGGCCAGAGATTCCGCGGTCCTCACACAGTGCTCGATGAAATCCCTTGAATTGGCGACAACCCGGGCCCGCTCGGCCACATCCGCGAGGACATCGGGATTCGTCCGCTTCAAGCGTCTTTCGATGGCCTCGACGACGATTCCGCCGCCCAGCGTTCGGGTGGGCGACAGCGATCTGAGGATGAAATGGTCCCGCGGTCCCGCGACGACCGGCTCGTTCAGGAAGACCTGGATCAGGCACCGCCGGCCGGGCTTGAGGTTGCCCTCCTGGAACAGGTACGCAGCCGCGGTGGTCTCCGAGGTCCCGGTGTGGAACTTGACGCGGGCGCCGTTCTTGAAATCGGCCCTTTCGTCGTCCAGCAGCTTGAACTCGCACAGGTACCACTGGTGCGGCGAGAAATAGTCGCTGATGCTGATGACGTTGCCGCGTTGGATGTCCTTGTGGTCCCACTGCGGGATGTTGATCGCGGCGCACTGGCCGGCCATGGCTCGCGTGCTATCCCGGCCGTAGACCTGGACCGACCGGACCCGGCCCTTCTTCCGCTGCGGCAGCAGCTCGACTTCATCGCCGATGCCGATGGAGCCGCAGGTGGGAATCCCCGCGACGATGGTTCCGTAGCCCTTCGCGGCAAACGCCCGCTCCACCGGCACGCGGAAGATGCCCTGCGCCGTCTTGGGCGTGATGGCGGCCACCATGGCCTTGAGCGCCTCGTAAAAATCCTCGAAGCCCTCGCCCGTGATGTTGGAGATCGGCAGGATCGGGGCGTCCTGCAGGAACGTGCCGGCGACAAACTGCCGCACTTCCTGTGCGGCCGCCTGCGTGCGCTCGGGGGGGACCGCGTCCACTTTCGTCAGCGCCACGATCCCATGCTGCACGCCCAACAGGGTCAGGATGTCGAAGTGCTCACGGGTCTGGGGCATCACGCCGTCGTCGGCGGCCACGACCAGGATGCAGCCGTCGATCCCGCTGGCCCCGGCCACCATGGTCTTGACGAAATTCTCGTGGCCGGGGACATCGACGATGCCGACCTCCAGATCGGCGATGACGCACGGCGCGAAACCCAGCTCGATGGACATGCCGCGTTCCTTCTCGATCTTGAGCCGGTCCGTGTCGCAGCCGGTCAGGAGCTTGACGAGCGCGGTCTTGCCGTGGTCGATGTGGCCTGCGGTGCCGATGGTGATGTTGTGCTGTTGAGTGGTCATGTGTCCTATCTGTCCTACGGGTCATATAGGACTCATGGGACCTATAGGACGGATAGGACTTGTCTTTGCATCTCTCTTGCCGCTATTCCTTCGCCGCAAGCACCGCTGTTGCCGCTTCGACGATAATCGCGTCGTCACCCTCCCTGAGCGTGCGCGGGTCGATGAGGACCTGGTCGTTCTGAATCCTCGCGAAGACCGGGGTCCCGTGGAGCCGCAATCCCTTGGCCAGCGAATCGGCGCTGATCTTCTCCGGCGTGATCGCCACAAGCGTCGTCGCGAGATTCTGCGCCGGCAACGAGCCGCTGCCCATCTGCGAAAACCCGCTCATCGTGGTCACGTTCGCAACGATGGCCTTCTCTCGCAGTTGCGAGGCCAGCCGCTCGGCATGCTCGCGAATCTCGTCCGCGCTGCGACGCAGCATCTGGAGCGTCGGCACCTCGCGCAGCGCAACCGCCTCGTCGAGGAACAACTTGAGCGTCGCCTCCAGGACCGCCATCGTCAGCTTGCCCGCCCGAACGATTCTCGCAAACTGGTTCTTGCGAACTTTCTCGATCAGGGCCTTCCTGCCCAGGATGATGCCGCCCTGCGAGGCGCCAATCAGCTTGTCGGCGCTGCACGTGATGAGATCGGCCCCCGCGAGGACCGAGTCGGGCAGCATCGGCTCGGGCTCGAACCCGAACTGCGAGAAATCGACCAAAGCCCCCGCCCCTACGTCGTCGATCATCACCAGGTTGTGCCGGTGCGCGATCTCGACCATCGCATCGAGCGGGACCTCTGCTGAGAATCCTTCGATCTTGTAGTTGCTCGGGTGCACGCGGAGGATCGCGGCGGTGTTCTCCGTAATGGCGTTCTCGTAATCGCGAGGGTGCGTCTTGTTCGTCGTGCCGACTTCGACCAGCTCGGCGCCGCTGAAGGCCATCACGTCGGGCAGGCGGAACGAGCCGCCGATCTCGACGAGCTGGCCGCGAGAGACGATCACCTCCTTGCCCCTGGCCACCGTATTGAGCACGATCGCGGTGGCCGCCGCGTTGTTGTTCACCACCGTCGCCGCTTCCGCCCCCGTGAGCCGCTGAAGCAACCGCTCGATCTGCTCGTCGCGCCGGGACCGCTTGCCGCTGTCACGATCCACCTGGAGCAGGGAATAGCTCTGCAAGGTCGCCTGGATTTGCCCGATTGCCTTGGGCGGCAGCACCGCCCGCCCGAGCCCTGTGTGCAGGATGATCCCGGTTGCGTTGACCGCCCGGCGGTAGTACGGCTTCATCAACGCCCCGATTCGGCATTTCGCAGCAGCCACCACGCGAGCGTGAATCGCTGCTTCATCCGCATCGAGCGTCGGCTGCGAGAGAAGCTGTCGACGGGTCTCCTCGACGGCCTCGCGAACGCAATCCGCCACGAGCTTGTGCCCGTGTTCGACCGCCAGGGTCTGGAGTTCCGGCTCCCTCAGCACTGAATCCACAGAGGGAACCCTCCGCATCATTTGCTGCGTCTGTGCATCCATGGGACTCATTGTACGCGTCTGGGACGAGCAGACAAGTCGATTTCGCGCGAGCAGCTCGCCGCCCAATCCAAGAAAACTGTCGGGAAACACGTAACGAATCCGCCCCGGCCACGTCTGAAAGATATGGGTGTGCCCTGTTTTGCGCCATGGGTGTGTTGACAGGGAACCCCATTGGCGGTAGAAAGGTCCAGAACGAGGGACCAATATCATGAATAAAAGAGAATTGCTTATCACGGGTGGCGTGATCGTATTGGGCCTGCTCATGGCCTTTCCTCTCACCTGGCTGTTTCGCCCAGGGACCTCCCCAGGCCGCTCCACCGGCTATGGGCGGGCCATCCACCAGACAGATGCCAACGGCGCGGACTGGGCCATTACCCCGATGGCAGGACGATCCACGACCGCGGCCGGCAGAGACACGCAGGCAAAACCCTCGTTGATCGTGAAAACGGACGTCTTCGACCGCGGCAACCGGGATGTAATGATCGGCTTGGTCCTGGAGGATCGGGATGGACGGAGATACCAGCCCGTGGTTTCCAGGAACGGGGTCCGGCAGCCGGTCCCGACGCTGCGAGTTGTCGACGAAGCCGGGAAGGTGGTTCTCGATGGCAGTTTCCAGTATGGCTGAGGCGGCACCTGCCGGTACTCGTGTCGAGTGCCAGATGAGGTCAAGGGCAAGTTCCAGGTGCAGGTGGGCATTGATCTCGGACCGTTCGAGGTCGAGCACGAACAGCCCTGGCA
>JBDKRX010000117.1:0-25904 GCA_039683175.1 Phycisphaerales bacterium | reverse complement strand
TTTCGCTCCGCTTCAACGATTGAGGCGGGAGGTTCTCAGCAATCACCCGTTTAGACCAACGAAATGAGGAAATGTTGCCGCTTCTTTGCCGATTTTTGCGGACGTTCGATCTCAGATTCGCATGGTGCAGCGGAATCGCTCTGGCATAACGACCACAGGATCAATCTGAAAGGCCCAAACTGGCGGACGGGAATCCGACAACCGCGGCGAAGCGACCAGCAGTATTCCCCTCCCGCCGGCGGCTGGGGAACAGATCGTCGCGGCAAAGGGTGCAGATCCCTGCGACATGGATGGAGTTGGAAGGCAGGCCGCAACGCACCAGGGCGTCGCTGTTGGCCTGCCACAAATCGAAATGGAACTGTCGACCGCACGGGTGGAAGAAGGCCTCCTCGCGGGGACCGATTCCACCGAGAGCCGCAACGCGGACTTCGTCGCCTGCCTCGTAGCAACAAGGCCCCGGCCGACGGACAGATGCACGCGACCAAATCGCTCGGCCTGCAGCCAAGATCGATCATTCGGCCCACGACCGTCGGCGTGATCCCAGCGACCGTAGCCTTCCAAGACGCGTGGGCAAATCCGACCATCCGGCCCCGACGGTCGGCAATCAGCACAATGGGACAATCGCCGCTCTTGCCGAGCTCGGCCAGTGGCAGGTCGAGCCGGCCGAGTTGCGAAAGCTCTGGTTCAATTCGTTCACAACCGGCTATCGGCTCACCTTCGACCGGCCCGAGGGCCTCGAAGTGCTCTCAGAGCCGCTCACCGTGCGGGTCACGTTTACCGACTACCTCACCGGCGAGAGTTTCCGCGCCCAGCAGGTCATCGAGCCGAAGCTCGATTAGGGACTGAACTCACTACCGGCACATACGTGTTCGGATCGACCTTGGGCCCGTAAAAGCCCGGAGTGATGTCGACGAGTTCCTCCGTTGCGATGTGCACCCACGCCTGCCCGGTCGCCGTGTCGAGGATGAAGGCCCCCCCATCAGCGATCTCCATCCTGAATCGATCGAAGGTATCTCTGTCCAACCAGGGCGACCCGGCGAAACAGACCACGACCAACAGGGCCAGCAAACCGCCAATCAACAGGCTCTTGGGATCGATTGATTTGAACATGCGATTCCTCCCTTCGTCACGTGAGGACCTATGCCGAGCCCGCATGGGTCCCTGACACAACATCATTCGTACTCCGCTTCAACGATTGAGGCGGGAGGTTCTCTGCGATCCTCTATTCAGACCCACGAGACGGAGAAACGTTACCAATATTCCGTGGACCTTTCTCGCAATTCAATCGCCGACGGCGGGTAGACCGACAACCGCGGCGAAGCGTCCGGCGGTGTTCCCCTCCCGGCGGTGGCTGGGGAACAGATCGTTGCGACAGAGCGTGCAGACGCCGGCGATGTGAATCGATTCGGGACGCAGGCCACAGCGTATCATCGCGTCGGCATTGGCGTGCCACAGGTCGAAATGGCGCCGCTGACCAGAGGGGCGGAAGAAGGCCTCCGCGTAGAGGCCGATCCCGCGGATCGCCGCATCGTGGACCTCGTCGCCAACCTCGTAGCAGCAAGGCCCGGCCGACGGACAAATGCATGCCACCAGATCCTCCGGCCGGCAGCCAAGATCGACCATTCGTTGCACGACAGTCGGCGTGATTCCTGAGATGGTGGCTTTCCAGGAAGCGTGGGCGAATCCAACCGCCCGGTCCCGACAGTCCGCGAGGAGCACGATGGGACAATCGCCACTCTTGCCGAGCACGGCCAGGCCTGGCTTGGCCGTCACCAGTCCATCGGCAAATCCTGCGCAGCCCCCCTGCTCGCACGTCAGGACATCGCCGCCGTGAACCTGTTCGAGAAAGGCTGCACCATCCAGCCCGAGGCTCGCGGCGATCTCCCGTCCGGCGGTCGCCGGGTCGTGTCGGACCTGCTGCACGTCCGGCCCCTCACGCGTCGTCACAAGGTGCGGAACGCCGACGGCCGCGAGCGAATCGAACCGCCCCACCAACCAGCCGTTCGGCAGCCGTTCCAGTCGGAAACCGCCATCCCTGTGCAAGGAAGAACCGGCCACGAACGACTCCACTACGGCTGGTCCGTGAACTTCACGGTGGTCAGGATGTCCCGCAACATCTGCCTCTCCTCGTCGGTCGAATACGACAAGATCAGCAGCAGCGTGTAGCCCTTGCGCACGGTCGCGAAATACTCCTGTTTCACGACCTTGGTGGGCAGCAAGGCCATTTCCGCCAGCAGAACGTGGAATTCGACGCCGGCCAACGTCTCGGTGTAGACCTCGCGTGGGAAGGCACATGGCACCAGTCCCCCCTGGAGCAGTCGCTTGGCGTGAAAGAGGTAGTCGCCACCGGTCTTGATGCCGGGCAGGTGTGCGACCCCCTCGGCCACGCAACTGATACTGGGATTGTACTCGACCGGGGCCCCTCGCAGGTATTGGAACGCCGTCACGAGATTGACGGTCTGCGACTCGCTGGCATCCAGGGCCGCCTGCACGTTCTCGTCGCCCGCAGCCGCGAGTTTCTGGCCGATCTGCATCTTCTGGTCGGTCGTCTCCCGGTCCTGAATCGTCCACTCCGCGGGAATGGCGATCTCGAAGCCGAGGTAGTCGTTGTGATAGACCCGCCCCTCGAATCGCCCGGCATCCATCTGCTGTCCGGCCTTCTTGCCGCACCCGCAGGCGATGAAACACAAACCAGCCGCAATCCAGAAACCAATCCTGCCGTATCGCATCCGGCCTCCTTCGACACACCTTGCGCACAACGGCGCGACAACCTGCGCCGCCGTCGGCATTATGACTGCGATGCCAGTGAAACGCAAGGGCCCCACCGGCCACGAACGGGACGCCGACGCGGTATCAACCACGTCAGCGAATGTAACACTTCAGCAAGCAGAGACATCCTATACTGCGATGACGGAACATTCGGGAATGGCCCTATGGATCGCGCAATGCTGCTTGAGGAGCGGAATTTGAGGCTGTCGTGGGACTGCCATCCATCGGCCTACCTGGATCGCTACCTCGTCTCCGGCGTTGAAGACCCCCGGATCAACGGCCAGAGCATTCTCACCCGGGCCCTGCTGGTCGATGCCCTGTATCCGGGTCGCTTCGATGCCCTGTTATCTGAGGAACTGCGGTTTGGCGCCGTTCTCATGTGGATCCTGCAACAGTTGGAGAAGGGAACGACGCGTTGCGAGATTCTCGACAGGATCGAGTCGACCTGTCGGACGCACGTTCCCGAGTTCATCATGAGGACCCATGCATGGTTGCAGGACAAGACCTGCCCGATTCCCGACTACATCGGCACCGCACTGGGCCATTTCGATTGCGACATGCCCGCCCCGTGCCTGTCCGATCTCGCACTGGACACATTCATGAGTATCTGGAACGAGCAGCTCTCGCGCATGCCGGCCCGTACCATCTCCGTGCTTGAAATAGCCTGTGGCTCCGCCAACGATTACCGCTTTCTTGACAGGTGCGGCCTGACGAGACACCTGAGCTATACCGGAATCGACATCGCCGCCAGGAACATAGCGAATGCCAGAAGGCATTACCCGAACGCGGACTTTCGAGTCGGGAGCATCCTGACAATGGAGTCTGCCGGTTCGTCATACGACTATGTCTTCTGCCATGACCTCCTCGAGCATCTGTCCTTGGCCGCTATGGAACGTGCTCTCGGCGAGATGTTCAGAATCGCGCGAAACACGGTGATTCTCCACTTCTTCAATGCCACAAGGGACCCGGACCACAAAATCATGCCGCTCAGACGATACCATCGAAACCAACTGTCGATGCAGAAGCTCGGCGTGTTCTTTGAGCGTCTGGACGCACAGGTGACATGTATCGAGATGACACAGTGGCTCCGCCGGAAGGTCGGGGCGCCCGGCTATCACAATCCGAACGCGTTCTCGCTGATTGTCGAAAGACAGGTTAGTCTTGCCAAGTGAGCGGTGGGCTATAGAATACCCCCATGCGCCAGTTGAAGAATCAGATTCTCTGCGGGGATTGCGTCGAGATCCTGCGATCTGCCGAGGAGCCGTTCGCGGACCTGGTCTTCGCCGATCCGCCGTTCAATATCGGGTACAAGTACGACAAGTACCACGACAGCAGGGCGAGCGGGAAGTACCTCGCCTGGACGCGGGACTGGATCGGCGAGTGCGTCCGCGTGCTCAAGCCGCACGGGTCGATCTATATCGCCATCGGAGACGAGTACGCCGCCCACATCAAGCTCATCCTGGAAGACGAGCTGAATCTGACCATGCGCAACTGGATCATCTGGCACTACACCTTCGGCCAGCAGACGAAGGCCAAGTTCGCCCGCGCCCACGCGCACATCCTGTATTTCGTGAAGGACGCGAAGAACTACACGTTCAACGACGAGATCGTTCGCGTGCTCTCGGACCGCCAGAAGAAGTACAACGACAAGCGAGCCAACCCGGCCGGCAAGCTCCCCGACGACGTGTGGGACGAGCACCCGCGTATCTGCGGCACCTTCTCGGAACGCACGGGGCATCCCTGCCAGATGCCCGAGAGTCTGTTGGCGAGGATCATTCGCGCCAGTTCGAACGAGGGCGACTGGGTGCTCGATCCCTTCTGTGGGTCCGGCACGACCGCCACCGTCGCCTACAAGCTCAACCGGGCGTATACCACCACCGACCTGTCGGAGACGTACGTGGAGGCGGCCCGACAGCGAATTGCCGAGGCCGGCGGCCTGCCTGTGGAAGGCGACGGTCAGCCTGATTGGCCGGAACATGCGGACGACGAACTCAGATGGCTGTACACCGAGAGCAAGATCCCGCTGCAGCACCTGTGCAAGAATGCGAACTTCCTGGCGCTGTTCACGAAGAAGCTGAACGACCGCCTGCAGAAGAACAAGCCATACACCACGCGACAGGTTCGTGATCGTCTGTATGAACTGGGCAGCGCGCTCACTCCCCTGGACAAGCTCAGCGCCGCGCCGATGGAGGCATCCCTGTTTGAAGAATAGCCCCCCTTCATGCGTTGGAATGTCGGGACCTTGGAGCCATGAAGCGCGCACGCATCTACGCACCCACGCATCTACACTTCTACTGTTCGCCGCCAGCGCCCTGCTGTTGACGGTCATCCAGGCGCCGATCGACTGGTCGTTCCTCGCGTGGGTGGCGTTCGTGCCGTTTGCGTTGGCCTGCTCGCCGCAGGCAAAGATCCGCGGGTTCGCGCTGGCTGCCTTCCTGGTCGGATATGTCTACTGGCTGGCAAACGTCTATTGGATCCTGCCGATCACGATCCCCGGCTGGCTCGGGATGGGGCTGTACCTGTCGCTGTTCTGGCTGCTGCCGGCGCTGGCGGTGCGGTTCGCGAGGGCCAAAGGGATACCGCTGTTCATCGCTCTGCCAATCCTGCTGGTCGGATGGGAGCGGTTGCAGGGCTTCCCCATGGGCGGCTTTTTCTGGCGGCTCCTCGGGCACAGCCAGTACGAGAACCTCGTGATGATCCAAGTGGCCGACCTCGTCGGTGCGGCGGGCGTCTCGTTCGTCGTGGCTATGGTCAACGGCCTGCTGGCCGATTTGATCGTGAAGCGTACGCCGGGGTCTGGCGCTTCACGCTTCACACTTCACGCTTCACGAACCGCCATCGTGGGCATCGCGCTGACGGCTGTCGTCCTCGGCGGCACCCTCCTCTATGGCCAATGGCGTCTCGGGCAGACGCCGGGATGCGTGACCGAAGGCCCGCTGGTCGGCTCGCTGCAATCGAATGTGCCGCAGTCGGTCAAGCGGAGCTTCAGCGCCAGCGGCCAACTCTTCGACGATCTCCTGGTCTCCAGCAAGGCGGCCGCTGCGGCCGGCGCCAAGCTGATCGTCTGGCCGGAGACCATGGTCCAGGGCGTCCTGGACCCTGCGGTCTGGCCGTACCTCAGCAGCAATACGGACGAGGACAGGGCATTCCACAAGGCCCTTGGCGAACACGCCAAAGACACCGCCTCCTGGCTGCTCGTCGGCGCCTACGGCCTTGATATTCGGCAGGACAGCGAGGGCGAACTCTATGGAGCCAACTTCAACTCCGCCTACTGCTACCGGCCGGACGGCGCCCGCGATCCCGGGCGGTACGACAAGATCCATCTCGTCCTCTTCGGCGAGTACATCCCGTTCAAGAAGCAGTTCCCCTGGCTCTTCAGGCAACTCGGGAGGTTCCTGCCCGAGGGGTACAGCTTGAGCTACTCGCTCGAACATGGGACGCGGTACACAGTCTTCGAGATGACGCCGAAGGAAAGTTCAGGCTCCCAGCTTCAAACTTCAAACCTCAAACTTCAAACTCCGCACCGTTTCGGCATCATCATCTGCTATGAGGACGCGATCCCCTACGTCGCAAGGAACTTCGCCCTCGACGACCAAGGCGAGAAGCGAATCGACTGGCTCGTGAACATCAGCAACGACGGCTGGTTCGTGCGGTTCCCCAAAGGCGCAGGCCGGGTGATCCCGAGCAGCGAGTTGGCCCAGCACGCCGCGATCTGCACGTTCCGGGCCGTCGAGAACCGCCTGCCCATCGTCCGCAGCGTCAATACAGGCGTCAGTTGCCTGATCGAATCGACCGGCCGCATCCGCAACGGATACCTGGCCGCAAGCAACGATTTCCCCGCCGAAGCGATGAAGCGAACCGCTATGGCTGGATGGTTCACCGATCGATTGCCGATAGATAGACGAGTGAGCTTCTACAGCCGGCATGGCGAGTGGTTCGCCAACGGCTGTGCGGCGGTCTTCGTCGCGACGCTCCTGTGGCCGCTCGGGGCCCGCTGGCGGCGGCGATTGAAGAAAGTCGCATAGTTCCAGAAGAAATCCAAAGCACGAAGCTCGAAATCCGGGTTTCCCGCTTGTGGTGAGGTATTCGATGCGTCGCCCGTTTGAGATTGCTGCATTCACTCTTGCACTGCTGCTGGCCTGCGAGCAGACGGCGTGGGCTCGTTCCGTCCCGCTGCTGTCGCCTCCCGCCGCACAGTCGAAACCCCCGGCGGTCGGCAGCGACCTCCAGACCCAGGCCCGTCAGATCGTCTCCGACTCTCTGTCGGACCCCAACCCGCAGATTCGCAGCAACGCCGTCGAGGTGGTGGCTACGACCCGAGACCTCCTGCTGATGCCTGCCGTTCGGAAGCTGCTGGCCGATGAAGTGGTTCCGGTCAGGTTCGCTGCCGTACTGGCCGTGGGCGATTTGGGGTATGACCAGGCCAGGAACGAGATCATCCGCCTGCTCAGCGATCCCAATCCGAATATCAAGGTCGCGGCCTCCTACGCCATCGCTCGGCTCGGAAATCCGGAATACTACAAGATCTTGTGCAATTCCGTATCCAGCGAGGACCAGACGGTGCGGGCCAACGCCGCCCTTCTCCTGGGCAAGAGCGGGAAACAGGAAGGACTGCGATTTCTTTATGGGACCATGCAGAGAACCGATTCCGCGGACAAGGTCGTCCTGCAGGCGGCCGAATCCATCGCCATGCTCAAGGACCGCCAGATCTACCCCAAGCTCTGGACGAGACTGATCAGCGCCTACGCAGACGACCGCGTGATCGGCATCCGCGCCATGGGCGCTCTCGGCACGGAAGAGGCCAGGAACGCCCTGATCACGATGCTGGACGACGCGGTCCCGGAGGTCCGCTTGGCAGCCGCAGAGCAGCTTGGCAAGATGGGAGACCCGACGGGCGAGCGGGAAGTCCTGGCGATCCTCAGCAAGAACCCCGGCGCCGACGCGGACCCCGACGGCCAGGATCGCATCAAGATCCTGACTGCCCTCGCCATCGGCGAGATCGGCACGCCCGCGGTCACCAGACGCCTGCCCGGCCTGTTGCGCGACCCGTCGAAGTCCGTCCGTCTGGCGGCCGCCAAGGCGGTCCTGCGATCCGCAGGCAAAAGGGCTGGTTCGTAGCCCTTCTCGCGTATTGCCCCCCTCCGGCGGTCCCGCTCGCGACGATCCGAACCACATCTCCCACTTCACGCTCCAAACGTCATGAAACCAATGCCTTACGGCATCGCTACGAACCCGCGCCTGCCGACTTGGCTTATGGGACCTCTCATCGCCTCACTTCCCGTCCACAACTGTTTCTATTTGGGCTATTTAGGAAAAATGACTTGACCTTTTTCGGGCAGAAGCGTAAAATTAAAGCGTGCACAAGTAATATGGCGACGTGGGCAAGGTTGCATGGCCCCTCGTCACCCTGACGAGGTCTGCGGGGACGAGATATCTACCGGCCCAGGCCCAATGTCCCATAGTACGCGGCACATGAGTGCTGCTGGAAAATGCTGATTCGTGAAAGGAGCCTGTCTTGAGCACGCTTACCAAGGTTCTGATCGTTTTGCTGACCGTCTTCTCGATCTTCTTGTGCGGCATCGTCGTGACGTACGTTGCCAACGCCGAGAACCAGAGAGAGATAGCCAGAGGGTGGCAGACCAAAGTCCAGGGGGCCGAGAGGCGCGAGGAGGACGCACAGCAGCAGCTCGAAGAGGAGAAGAAGCAGGCCCAGGATGAGAAGGCCAAGCTCAACGAGCAGATCCTCGCCTTCGATACGCAGATCAAGAGCCTCCAGGGCGAGTTGGACATGGCCAAGCGAGAGAGAGATCAGTGGTCCCAGAAGGCCGCGGGCATGGCCGCGACCGCCGAGACCGCCACTGCGGCCGCCCAGCAGCAGACCGCCCTGTTCGAGGGCGAGCACCAGAAGGTGGCGGCCCTGGAAGCCGAGCAGACGAACCGCAGAAAAGAGCTCGACGAGACCAACCAGATGCTCCTGGAGAAGATGGCCCTGATCGCCGACCTCGAAGGAAAGGTTCGCCAGCTCACCGAGTCCTACCAGGAAGCCGAGAGCCGGCTCAATCAGTACCTGCAGCAGTACGGACGGATTGCCACGACCCCTGCGACCACGGTGGCCCCGAGAGCGACCGTGCAACCGATGGCCCTGGCTCCGACCCAAACCCGCGCGATCAGTCTGAATGGTCAGGTGACGGCGGTCAACATGACCACCAAGCTGGCGGAGATCTCCATTGGAGCAGCCGCCGGCGTCCGGCCTGAAATGAGATTCCACATCCTCCGCGGCGACCGCGTCGTGGCCGACGTCGTGATCCTGGAGACCTGGCCGGACAAGGCGGTCGGCAGTGTCATTCTCGTCCAGCAGGGAATGGAACCCCGAGCGGGTGACAGAGCCGCAACGAACCTGTAAGCCGAACGCGGCGGATCGCCCATCCGGCTCCCGCCGTCAGGAGGTCGTCCGAATATGAGTCCAATGCCACAAGCACGCGGGGGCAAAATCGCCCCTCCCAGCAACCTGTACACCGCCATTCTGGCCGTAGCAGTAGCGGTCGTCCTCGCGACGGCGGCCTATGTCACATTCGCCTGCTACAGCCGCTACGAGACGATTTTTGGATTGCCGTAGCGGAATTCCCTTGACGATACCGCGTAACGGCATTCAAAATATCCAATGGCAAACTGAAAGGAGTCGCCCGTGCTGTTGGACTCAATCCTTGGGTATTTCAGTATGGACATGGGTATCGATCTGGGTACCTGTTCCACGCTGGTTTGCGTCCGTGACAAAGGTATCGTCCTGAATGAACCCTCCGTCGTGGCGGTCCGCAAGGGGACCAACATCGTTTTGAATGGCGGCGAGGCCGTCGGTCTGGTCGCCCGCGAAATGCTGGGCAAGACGCCCGGCTCGATCAGCGCCATTCGCCCGCTTAAGGACGGCGTCATCAGCGATTTCGAAGTCACCGAGGCGATGCTCAGTTATTTCATCCGCAAAGTGCACGGTCGAGGCCGGTTCGTCAAGCCACGAGTGGTCATCGCGGTCCCCAGCGGCATCACCGCCGTCGAGCGGCGGGCCGTCATCGACAGCGCCGAACGGGCCGGCGCCCGGCGGGTGTACCTGGTCGATGAGCCCATGGCCGCCGGCATCGGCGCCGGGCTGCCCATCACCGAACCCACCGCCTCCATGATCGTCGATACCGGCGGCGGCACCACCGAAGTCGCCATTATGAGCCTGGCCGATATCGCGACCGCCACCTCCATCCGCGTCGGCGGCGACGACATGGACGAGGCGGTGATCAACCACCTCAAACGAACGTACAACCTGTTGATCGGCGAAGCCCGGGCCGAGAAGGTCAAGATCGCCATCGGTTCGGCGGCTCCGCTGGAACAGGAGTTGACCATGGAAATCGCCGGCCGGGACACGATCTCCGGCCTGCCCCGCAAGATCGTCATCACGAGCGAAGAGATCCGCGAGGCCCTCAAGGACCCGGTGGCATCGATCATCGAGGCCGTCACGACCACGCTGGAACGCGCGGAGCCCGAACTGGCCGCCGACCTGATCGACAACGGGATTTGTATCTGCGGCGGCGGCTCCCTCCTGCGAGGCATGGACAGCGTGCTCGGCAACGCCACCGGCCTGAAGGTCTATCGAGCCGAAGACCCGCTCAGTTGCGTCGCACGCGGCACCGCCGTATACTTGGAGAACCTCGAGAGCTGGAAAGACACGATGGACCACAGCGACCGCGGATACGATTGACCGCGCGCCGCTGTCGCGGAGCCCGGCCGCGTCCGGACTGCTTCGCACCGGTTCAGGGGGTAAGCTGGAATCATGAGACGAAAGAAGATCAACCTGTCCAGGGGAATGCTCTTCACCTGGGGCACGCTGTTGGGACTGATCTTCCTGTTCGCAGTGCCACAGCAGGCGTGCAGCCGCCTGCAACTGACCTACGCCAGCGTATTCCGCTGGCCGCTGGCCTGGGGTCGAAGCGCCACGCTGGCGGCCCGCAGCCCCGTTTCCATGTCCGGCGTTGCCTCCCGGGAGTATGAGGAGCTGCTCTCGAACCACCGCCAGCTCCAGAATAAGATGGCCAACCTGCAAGCGGCGCTGCAGGACGTGCAGCGAAGGAATGAGCAACTGGCGAAGCTGCGAGAGAAACCGGGGTGGGAGAACATCGAACTGCGACAGGCGAGAATCCTCACGATGGCGGACGCGACGCAGACCCAACTGTTCATCAATCGCGGATCCGAGGACAACGTGGCCAACGGCCAGTTCGCCGTGAACCTGAGCGACCGCGGCGACGCCGAGGAGAGCAGCGTCATCGGAACGGTGTCCGACGTCGCCGCCGGGACGGCCAAGATTCGCCTGATCACGGACAAAGACTCCCGGGTCTTCGTCAGCATCGCCAACCTGACCGCACGAGGGACCATGACGGGGCAAGGCGACGGGACGGCCAGGATCAGCATGATCCAGAGGGAACACAAGGTCAGCAAAGGCGATCCCGTGTACACCGAGAAGCAGCCCGGGCTCGACGTTCCGGTCATCACGGCCCGCGTCGTGAGCACCCAGGTGGACCGTGACAACCCCTTTTTCTGGGACATCCGGGTCGAGCCGGTCTGCGACGTCGCCGCGTTGAGCGAAGTGGCCGTCGTGGTTTCCACGCCCCGGCCCCAATAGCCGCCCGTCTCAGACGTGTTTTCGATTCGCTTCGTGCCTGGAGTGACTGATGCGTTGGATTCGGTTTGCAGTACTCGTGCTTCTGGCGTCGGTCCTGCAAGCCGGTCTGATGGGCGTGCTCAGCCTCGGGCGTCCGGAAATCAAGCCGAACCTGCTGCTGATCCTGCTGGTGTTCTTCGCGTCCCGCTGCACCGCGACAGACGCGGTCATCACGTCGTTCGCCATCGGCTTCATTGCGGATTTGGTCAGCCCGATCCGAAACGTGATGGGCGCGCGAATCCTCAGTTTCGGCCTGTTCGGCACCCTGTTGTTCGACGTGCAGCGGGTCTTCTCATTGCGCAGGCCCGTCTACCAAGGCATTGCGATTTTCATCGTGGGCTCGCTGACGGCCCTCCTGAGCTACCTGCTGGCATCCCTGCGCACCGACGGCGGCCAGGTGAACCTGCTGGCGCAATGCCTCTGGCAACCGCTGTACTCCGCAGTCCTCGGACCCCTTTTCTCCTTGCCCGTGGGGTGGTGGATGCATATGAATAAGAAGAGCCGCCAGCCTTATGGCCGGTGGCCCGGACCGAGGGGATGACCCGGATCGAGGCGGGGTGCACGGATGTACGAGCAACGAGTCAAGGTGTTCATCGGGGTCAGTCTCGCGATGCTGTTGGTCTGCGTGCTCCGTCTCGCGCAGATGCAGTTGCTGGCCGAGCCGGCTGTCCGCGAGGAGATCGCGAAACTCAAGGAACACCAGGGCGAGTCCAGGCAGCTCAAGACGCTCCGAGGCACGATCTTCGACCGCAAGGGCAGGGTCATCGCAACCGACAAGCCGCGGTTCCGGGTCTATGTCAGCTATGGATTGACCTGCTATCGCGATGAACGCGTCCTGCTCGCGAAGGAGCGCGACGCCGCGATGGAACGCGATCCCGGCAAGGCGCAGGCAGAGGTGGAAGAGAAGAAGCGCTTGCTCGAAGGGGTGATCCAGGAGTGCACACGGTTCGGCGCGACCGCCGAACAGATCGAGGCCGCGATCACGTCGTGGAACGACCTGCTCTGGAACAAGCGAACCCATGTGGCATGGGCTCGAAGCAAGTACGATCCGAAGCTGGTCGCCGATTACGGAAGCCGGGTGAATGTCCCCATGGCGAAAGCCCTCGCGGACCTGGAACGCCAGTTCCCGGACCCCAACGATCTGCACCGGGAGATCGTCCAAGTTGCCGACATTCCGGAGATGCAAAAGAAATTAGCCCTGGTCGAGCTTCGGACGGAAGATGACGTCTTCGCCGCCCAGGTGGAGTTCCGCGAGATCGCGGATGTGAACGTCCTGCCGACCGGCCACCGGTACTATCCGTACGGCACCGCCGCGGCGCAGATGATCGGCTGGGTTGGGCCGGCCACCCAGGAACGGGACATCAGGTTGTTCAAGGACGATCCGCTCGCCAGTTATCTCAGCGATGAGGTCTGTGGTCGAGAGGATGGCGTCGAATACGTCTGCGAGAGCGTTCTCCGTGGCCGGCGGGGCGAGCTGGTCTACGACATCGACGACCAGCTCGTCCGCGAGACCGAAACCCAGTTTGGCCGGGACGTGCAACTCACGCTCGACATCGAGCTGCAAAAGCAGATCGAGGAATGCCTCGTCAATCCCGAGAAGAATCCGGAATACCACGATGCGAACATGGCCGCGGCGGTCATTGACGTCGGCTCGGGGGATATTCTGGCCCTCGTGTCCCTGCCGACCTACGACCTGAACACTGCCCGATATGACTATGGAAGACTCGTGAACGATGCGAACCGGCCTCTGATCAACCGCACGATCAACCGCCTCTATGCGCCGGGGTCGGTGGTCAAGCCGCTGATCCTGATCGCGGGTCTGGAGTCCGGGAAGATTACGCCCCAGGAGCCCATAAGCTGCCCGGCCCGGGAACAACCCAGAGGCTGGCCCAACTGCCTGGTCTTCAGGCAGTTTCGCGTGGGACACGACGAAAGCTGGACCAACAACGCACGCAACGCGCTCAAGGGAAGCTGCAACGTCTACTTCGCCCATCTGGCCGACCGGCTCGACCCGCGGCTGTTGCAGGAATGGCTCTTTCGGTTCGGCTATGGCCGGCAGATCCCGCTGGTCTGTCCGGCCCCGCCGGAACAGGACGCCGTAGCCCGCAGCCTGCGACAGGCCCCGGGGCAGATCGGCAGCTCGCGCGTGTCCTCCTCTGTGGACATCGTCTCGTTCGACCAGATTCCGCCTCTGAATCCCTGGCACAAGAGGCTGTTCGGGATCGGGCACGGCAACTTTCGCGTCACGCCCTTGCAGGTGGCAAACACCTTTGCCACCCTGGCTCGCGGCGGGCGACACCAGATGCCCCGTCTGTTCCTGCGTCCGCCCCAGCCGCCGGCCGAATTGGTGGACTTGCAGATCCCTCTCGCCACCCTCGCGCCCGTCTACGAGGGCACGAGCGCCGTCGTCAACGAGCCGGGCGGATCGGCGTACAAGGCGTTCCATGGCAGCACGTTGTACGCCCGCGGGGTGAAGATCCACGGCAAGACCGGCTCGACCGAAGACCCCGAGAACGCCTGGTTTGCAGGCTACGGGGAGGATGGCAGGGGCAACAGGATTGCCATCGCCGTCGTCATCGAGGGCGGCCAGCGCGGCGGCAGCGACGCCGGCCCGATGGGCCGCGCGATCCTCGAACTCTGCGCCGCGGCCGGCTACCTGGGCAACTGAGCCCTGTCAACGCAAGATATCCACAGGCGTCTGAAGGCTTGCCAGAACACCCTGAAGGACCTCAAAGAACCTCTCGTTGTCCGGCCAGAGGATGCGGCCGTCCTGCGGCATGGGCTCGTCGATTCCATCGAGGAAACGCGAGAGGACCGCCTCATCCAGCTCCTTCGACCACACGCCGAGCCCGAGTCGCTCGACGTAGCGCGCGTTGATGAATTGCTCATAGTGCCCCCCCACCGGCAGCAGCAGCATCTTTTTCTTGAGGTGCAGACATTCGCTGATCAGCGAAAAACCCGCCGAGGCGATCACGCCCCGTGAGGAGGCCAGGTCCGCGAGAAAGCCCTCCGTGGAGCGTTCGCGGAACAGGCAGTTGCCGATTTCGAGCTGCTTGTTGAAGCCATAGATGCGGAATTGCTGGTCGGGGAATCGGCCGAGCATTTCCCGCAGCGAGTCCTCGTGGGTGCCGGTGGTCCAGTAGATCGTGACATGCCCTGCGTTGGAGGGCTTCAATTCCGTGATGATCCGCCGGACGATCGGCGGGGCCAGCACCGCCTTGTCCGTCTTGAGCGGGACCTCGAAGAAATTGATGACGACGTACGCCTTGGCGCCCATGCAGTGGAACCGCGTCACCGTGCTGGCCTGGAGCCGTTGGACCACGTGCTTGAGCTCGTGCTCGATCTTGCAGAACGTGAGCGTGTGCTCGTTGTTGACGCTGATGAATGGAATCCGATTGCGGACGGCCCACCAGGCGCTGAAGGGCTCGAAGTCCGTGACCACGAGGTCCGGATGGAACGGCTCGAACACCTGGGCATAGAGATCCTTGTTCGTCCGGTGGCCACGGGGAAACAGCCAGAGGTTCTTCCACACCGTCGCGACCGGGGCGACGTAGCCTTTGCTGTAGTCGAAGGTCAGGCCGAAGATCTCCTTCGCCCGCTCGCCGAAGCATTCGCGCAGATAGAGCAAGGCCCGGTGCGACGTGGCAAAAATCACGTCGTGTCCGGCGTCGAGGAACCGCTGCCCAATGAGGTGCGCCCGGCTCGCATGTCCGAACCCTTCACCCGCCACCGCATAGATGATCCTGGCCATCCGGTCCTTCTGCTCCTGTCTCGTCAAACACGCAACCGAAGCGGAGCAGTGTACCAGATTTCCGGCGGCCCGCCAGTCCCTAAATCCCCACAGCCCAGGGCAATTGCGCGTTCCCTTCTCTCGCACAAACCGCATGGCGAAATCGCGGCAGGACAAGACTTCTCTGGTGGGCGCGACGACCGGGGGACTACCAGGAGTTGTCGTCCTCGTCTTCGGAGTAGGGTCTCGCCTGGCGCGAGGCGTTCGCAGCAGCGGACTCCTGGGCCGTCCCCTTGGCGGGAACTCCCAGATAGGTAAGAGTCTTCTCGAGGATCACAGCGGCTACAGGAGCGGCGACCGTGCCGCCGGTGTAGCCCTTTTTCAGGGCCACGTTGGGCCGGCGGATCGAGATGAGCACGACGACCCGCGGGTTCTCCGCCGGCGCGCCGCAGATGAAGGACGCAATGTAGGCCTTGTCCAGGTAGCCGGGACCGTCCGGATTCGCCAGTTGCGCCGTGCCCGTCTTGCCAAAGACGGTCCATTTGTCGAGCTTGGCCTTCGCGCCGGTCCCTTTGGGATCATTCACAACCGCCGTCAGGGCATCCTGAACCATCCACCGCGCCACGTCGGGCTTGATCACGTACCCGATCCGCAGCGTGGAGGGTTTCATATCGACCACCATGCCGTCGAAACGGACGAGAGACTTGACGATATAGGGGTGGATGAGCCGGCCACCGTTGGCGAGCATGCAGAAGGCCCGCAGGATCTGAAGGCCGGTGACGGAAATCTCCTGGCCGAACGGGACTCGCGTGACGCTGTATCCGGTCCACTTGTCCAGCGGCCAGAGCTTTCCCTCCGCCTCGCCCGGCAACTCGATGCCCACCTTGCGTCCGAAGCCGAACAGGGTCAACCCCTCATACTGGCGGGTCGCGCCGAGCCGCTGGCCGATCTTGGCCATGCCGATGTTGCTCGAATTCATGAGGATCTCGCGAAGCGTCAGATCGCCGAACCCCCGGCGGTACTCGCCGATGTGCCCGAATCCTTTGCCGTGGTAGTTTCCGTTCTCGCAGAAGATGGTCTCATACCGATTGAGCACCTTCGTATCGAGCGCGATGGCCGCCACGAACGGTTTGAAGATGCTGCCCGGCTCGTACTGGTCCGTCAACAGCCGGTTGGTGAAGAGTTCGGGGTGCGTCTGGGCCGTGTGGGCCGTCTCGGCGGGGTCGAAATCCGGCAGCGTCACCATAGCCAGGATCTCCCCGGTGTGCGGGTCCGCCACCATGGCGACCGCCGCCTCCGCCTCGAACTCCTTGTACCGGCTCCACAGCGCCTCGCGCGCGAACTGCTGGATCGTCGCATCGAGCGTCAGGATCAGGCCGGCCCCGTGGATGGGCATCTCGTTGTCGTCCTGTTCATCGGCCAGGGAGAAACCCAGCGGCCTCCGGTAGACATCGACCAGAAACGTGTGCCTGGCTCCCCGGCCGCGAAGGTCGCGGTCGAAGGCATACTCGATGCCCGCCAGGCCGAAGTTGTCCTTGCTCGTGAAACCCACGATGTGGGCGGCCAGCCGGCCCGTGGGGTATTGCCGGCGCCAGTCATACTGGACGCCGACGCCCGGGAGCGCCCTCGCAGCCTCGCACTCGGCAATCGTGGCGTCCCTTTTCAACACAGTGTAACCCGGGTTGCCGCTGTCCACGATCAGCCGGCAGATCTCGTGGGCCCCCATATCCAGGATGGATGCCAGACGGGTCGAGGTTTCCTTGGGCTCCTGGATGACCCGCGGTTCGGCGAAGATGGTGCGGACCTGATTGCTGGCGGCCAGGACACGCCCGCGCGTGTCCAGGATGGCTCCTCGCTGCGGCGTCAGCGGCAGATAGGCCCGCTGCTGGATCACGCACTTCTCGGCGTAGTAGTCCGCCTCAACATACTGCAGGAAGAAGCACCGGCCCGCCAGGGCAAAGAACGCGACGATGACCAGAGCCATGATGACGACGATGGCCGTCAGTTCGCGTCTGCCGCCGGAAGGCACATCGGCCTTGATCCTCATGTCCTTGTCATCACGTCCGGATTGCATGCGACGTTCATTCTTCCTGTTGCCGTGAAACCGACGCCGGATTGATCAGGCTTTCCACGATGAGCTGCTTCTGCCAGAGTTCCTGCCGGAGCCGGCCCTGCTCGATCTTGTACGTCTGCAACGTGTAGAACACATGGCGATTGGCGTCGCGCAAATACACGGCCACGATCAGCGTGGCCGCGAAGAAGAAAACCACCAAAACGAAACTCAAGCGAGATCCCATGCTGTGCCGTCCGGCTCATTTCAGGGGCAGACGGATCTTCGTCCCCGGACCTACCTTGGAGGGGTCCTTCAGAAGGTCCACGTTGAGCTTGGCAATCTCGTCATACCGTGCTCCGGCGCCGAGCTGGCTGGAGGCGATCCGCCAGAGGTTGTCGCCGTCCTGGACGGTGTACCAGCGAGTCTCCACGCTTGTCGCAGGCGCCTGCGCCGCCGGGCGTTTCAATGCCTCTACGCGATCGAACAGATCCTTGGGCAGGACATCCGACGGCTTGTTCGGATTCACGGTCGCCGTCTTCGGCAGCGGCGGGATGACGAGCTTCTGACCCGCGATCACATCGTCGACCGATCTGAGGATCGCCTTGTTTGCCTCGTAGATACGATTGACGTTCACGATCCGATTGCCTTCCTCCAGGCCATACACCTTCTTGGCAACAGTGGACAAGCTCTCCCCCTCGCCCACCACATAGGTCCTCTCCGGCTGCCTGGCCGGCGTCGTCGCAGCGGGCCTGGTCTGCTCCCCGCTCGGCGATGCGGTCTCCTGCGGCTTGATCGTGTGGACTATAGGCTGCCGCTCGGCGGCAACCGCCGGCTCCATCGTCGCCGGCGTGGGCACGTCCATGTTCACCGTCGAGGTCTGCTCTCGCTGATTCTGGAGACCCAGGGTGATCCGCTCCAACAGGTTCTCGATCCTCGGCAGCGGGCTCTCGAAACGGATCTCCGGACTGTTCGCCGTCTCGGTCTCCTGGGCCGGGAGTTCCTCGACCACGGCAGGCTGCGCCCCGGCGGGCTCCTCCGTTTCGACCTGTGCCTCCTGCGGATCGGCCAGTCCCTGCCAATCCTGGTCCGCCTGGACCTTCGCCGGGCCGCCGATGTCGATGCTCTGGTCGGGAAGGGGGACCATGTTCGTAGCCACTTCCGCACGGGATGCCTGCGGCTTGAGGTTCGGCAAGCCGTTGATGATGAAGGCAACGACAAAGATGAAGATCAATCCCAGCAGCAGCCCGATTTTGGCATCCGACGTCATGGTTCCACTCCGTTATTACCGTTCCGTTCTTTTGGCATTTTCAATCAGCGAATCCCCGGGCACCTTGGCCTCAGGTCCGCTGTGCGATTCTCAGTTTTGCGCTCCGCGCCCGGTTGTTGGCCGCGATCTCTTCCGGACTCGGGACAATCGGTTTCTTCGTGCGCAGGCGGTAAACGCCCTCGGCGGCGTTGGCCTTGAAATCCCGTTTCACCAGGCCGTCTTCCAGGCTGTGAAAGCTGATGACGGCCAGACAGCCGTCCTTCTTCAACAGTCCCGGCGCGGACGAGAGCAACTCCTGCAAGTTGTCCAGCTCATGGTTGACGGCAATCCGCAGGGCCTGGAAGGTGCGGGTTGCCGGATGCTTCTTCGATCTGCGCTTGCCGCTTGGGACCCGCAACGCGCTGCACACGACGGCCGCCAACTGCCCGGTCGTCGCGATCCGCTCGCGTTGCCGCCGCTCGACGATGTATCGGGCGATCCGCCGCGATGCGCGATCCTGACCGTATTGGAAGATCAGGTCCGCCAGGGATTTCTCATCGAGTTCATTCACTATATCGGCAGCCGTCGTCGCCAGGCTTTCGTCAATTCTCATGTCCAGCGGCATATCCATCCGAAAACTCAGCCCGATCTCGTCGTCCACAAGCTGCGCCGAGCAGAGCCCCAGATCGGCCAGGATGAAATCCACCGCCGGGATGCCCAGCTCGCCGAGGCATTCGGCGATCCGCGAGAAGTTCGATTTGACCAGGATGACCCTGCACGCAAGGCCTGCCAACCGTTGCCGGGCCCGCTCCAGGGACCTGCTGTCGAAATCCAATCCGACCAGGGTCCCCGCCGGACCCAACCGACTGCCGAACAGAAAGCTGTGACCTCCGTGTCCTGTGGTCGCATCGACCACCACCCCGTCCTGCGGACAGCTTATCTGCTCGGCCAAAGGTTCCGAAAGAACCGGAACGTGCTCTACATTCGCTTGCTCCACCACCGCATCCGCCGGCGGCGCCTTCAACTCAGCGCCATCGCCTCGGCGTGGCGTCTCATCTTCTGCACATACGGCGAGAACGCCACTCCCGCGAACAGATCGCTGCTCTGCTTGAGCCGTTCGAGCCGGTCGGCCAGGACGGCCATCGACGCACACGTCTGCTCGTCCACCGGCCTTTCCGCCATCAGGCTCTCACCCACGATTTGAAAATGACGATCCATCCCTGTCATGGTGCCTCCAACACAGCGATCACGGTTCCTGGGCTTGTTGTTGCATCACGCGCTGTCGCGCCTGGGTCATCTGCTTCTGGTACTGGGCCATGTGATCGCGTAAATACTGCTCCCAGTCTTCCGTGTTCCAGATCTCGATGTGATCCCCGGACCCGGTCAGCGTGATGTCCTCCTTCAGGCCGGCCCGCTTGCGGAGTTTGTCGCTCAGCAGGAGTCGGCCCTGGCTGTCCAATTCAACTTTGCTCGTCAACGCGAAACTCATTCGCTCGAAGTCGACCGCCTCATCGGGGGCAGTCGTATCCTGCGCCATCGACAGGACGAGCAGATCGTAGCACCTCTCCGGGTACAGACACAGCACCCCGTTGGCGCCGAGCACCAGGTAGAAATCACCGCCATGCCGGTCGACGTCGATCTGGTTGCGGAGCTTATTGGAAACAAGCACCCGGCCCTTCCCGTCGACAACGTGCTGGTACTCACCTGTTAGTTTGAGCATGGCTGCATTCCCACTTGGCCATCAGATCAAGGGTCATTCTACCACTTTCTCCCACATCGTCAATATCTTCTCCCACACTTTGTACATTTTTTGGGAAATTCCCTCACAAAAGTGTCACTCGGACGCTCCACCATGAGAGGACAGGTAAGATCGAGTGTCTCGGCGAGAATGCCACAGCCCCATAACAAGGCCCATTCAACCACAACCTATGGTGAGCCCTGCCCTTGTCCCCCCTGCCGATAGTGGGTACAAGCGACTATGGATGTTTTCGTGGCATCCCCTCGTTGTTCACGCACCGACGAGCCCAAAATCGCCCAGATTCTCCCTGTCTGCTATTCGCGCCCCGGCTTGACAGGACAGTCTGCGGCCATTGCAGACCCCCTCTGTATGAAAGAAAGGGAGGAATCCACAGGCAAGCTGCGACAATCTTACGCAGGCCCCTGCATTTCCCCTCCCAGGGTACGGAGGTCTCGCGATTTCTGTCGAACACACTCCCTCGTCACGCGGTATCGTACTTGCCGTAAATGGATAACCGCTGCAATCAGGAGGCATCGACATGAACATCGCTCGGATCACAGCCCAGGAACTACTCGACTCCCGAGGCCAGCCGACGGTCGAGGCGACCATCTTTCTGGATGGGAACCTGAAAGCCTCGGCCATGGTCCCCTCCGGGGCCTCGACCGGCAAGCTCGAAGCCTTGGAGATGCGCGACGGTGACCCGGAGCGATATCACGGCAAGGGCGTCCTCAAGGCCGTGCGGAATATCACAGACACCATCGCGCCGGCCCTCGTCGGACTCGACGTCACGGATCAACAAGCCATCGACCGACGGATGATCGAACTCGACGGAACCGACAACAAGTCCAACCTCGGCGCCAACGCCATCCTGGCCGTCTCGATCGCCTGTCTCCGCGCGGGCGCGCTGGTCCGCGAAGTCCCCTTCTTCGAGTACACTGCCGAGGCGTTCGGCACTCCTACTGACACGTCCTTCCTCATGCCAATCCCTCTGATCAACGTTCTCAACGGCGGCAAGCACGCCATCGGCTCGTCCGACTTCCAGGAGTACATGATCGTGCCCGTTGCGGCCCCCACCTTCGCCGAGACCGTGCGCTGGGCGGCCGAGGTCTTCCAATGCCTCAAGGCCGTCGTCCGCGACCGGGGCTGGCCCACCACCGTGGGCGACGAAGGCGGCTACGCCCCGCCCGTCAGCTCGAACGAGGAGCCCCTGAAGCTGATCGTGCAGGCCCTGGAGAAGGCCGGGTACACGCCCGGCGTGGAGTTCATGATCGCTCTGGACCCCGCGGCCTCCGAACTCTACCGCGACGGCAAGTACTACCTGGAGAAGGACGGCCTGGAGCTCACCTCCGCAGAGATGGTGGACCTGTTCGTCGATTGGACCCGGCGTTACCCCATCGTCTCCATCGAGGACGGACTCGACCAGGAAGACTGGGAGGGATTCGCCCTGCTCAAGGAGAAGACGCAGAACAAGGTGCAGATTGTCGGTGACGACCTGTTCGTCACGAATCCCGAGCGGGTCCGTCTCGGCGCCGAGCGGGATGCCGCCAATTGCGTCCTGATCAAGGCCAACCAGATCGGCACGATTACGGAGACATTCGAGACGATCAACGTGGCCCGCGAGTACGGCATGACGACGATCATCTCGCACCGTTCCGGCGAGACGGAGTTGCCCTTCGAGGCGGATTTCGCCGTCGGGACCGGCGCCGGCCAGGTCAAGATCGGCTCGATCTCTCGCTCCGAGCGGATCGCGGAGTACAACGAGCTGATGCGGATCGAGCGCCGGCTCGGCGACAGGGCCGTCATGGCAGACTTTCCCTTCGCCCGCCGGGGCAAATGACCTCGAATTCGATCAATCGCTGAAGTCCAGCACTCTGGGATGAGCGAGTCTCTCGTAGTCCGCCATGCTGATCCGGATCGCCTCTTCGTGCGTGCCCGCCTGGAACAAGACATGGTCGTCTTTCTCCAGCACCCTGTCCATCAGGGTGGGCAGCTTATAGAGGTTGCCGAAGGGCGGCTCCGCCCCGACGTCGCAATCCGGGAACAACTCCGCGATTTCGCCTTCCTGCGCCAGTTCCACGAAGCTGGCCGGCAACTGCGATTTCAGCTTCGCCAGGTCCACATGACGCGACGCCGGCAGCACACACATCAGAAACCGGCCGTCGGCCTTCACGATGACGGGCTTGGCCACGTAGCGCCCCGGCTCATGCTCGATCTGGGCCATCTTCTGCGAACTGAAGACCGGCGCATGTTTCAGAGTCTCGTACCGCGCGCCTGATTTCTTGAGGAATTCCTTCACTTCCATCGCAGGCCTCCTTAAAACAGGCTGAAACTGGGTGACGTAGGTACTCGGCTATCCGTTCTCCCGACTGGCGGCCCGAGGCCGACTCAGTCAATATCCCCCTTTCATCATGAGTCCCATGCCATAGACTGTACGCATGGGACGATTCGCCGGACCAGAGAATCGCCTACCGCCGGCTGTATTTTCCCATCAACTGCCCCTCCGCCAGGATATGCCCTCTCATTGCCTTGACCATGTCGTGTTTCCTCGCGTTGTTGGGCAGGTCGAGCATCGTATCCAGCGCGTAGACCTTGAAATAGTACCGGTGCGTGCCGCTTGGTGGACACGGGCCGCCATAGCCCGGACGCCCGAAATCGGAAACACCCTGCCGCGACCCGTCGGGCAACTGGGGTCTCGGAGGCACGCCTTCCGCCAACTCGCAGACCGCGGGCGGGATATTCCACATAACCCAGTGAACCCACGTTCCCACCGGGGCGTCGGGATCATCCGAGATCAGTGCGATGCTCTTCGTACCCTCCGGCGCCCCCACCCACTTCAACGGCACCGACAAGTCGTTTCCATCGCAGGTGTACTTCGCGGGTATCATGCCCCCTTCCTGGAACGCTGAGCTGCTGACCGAAATCGCCATATCCCGGCTCCTTTCCTCGCGGACCTCCCCTGGTTCTCTGCCTCTTTCACAGCCGCAGATCGTGATGGCCAGTGCGGCCATGGCCGAAAGAACTCTCGACATAGGTCGTCCTTTCAGTTGCCCTTCGCCCCTCGTGTCTCCAATAGCATACGAGTTCGCGTCCGATCCGGCAATCCCGAGAATTCCCTTCCTTGTCAAGGATCGGTTGCCGCGGCAAAGCAAGCTCGCTCCTTTGAGGTGGTGGGGACTGGTCGTCCTGAGTCGAAACGGAAGGTCTGGGCATCGGACGAGAGGTTCCTCCGGGGAGCAATCTCCGTTCGAGCGAGTCCGGGATGATCGCATCACCCGGTAGGATTATGGGACACCCAGCGCGTCCCATCCGAGAAAAAGCACGCCCCACTCAGATATCAATCCCCCTTTACCCCCCGCCGGAAGACTCCGGATTGCCCCCCGGGAACACCACGTAGGGCAAACACAATTGACATCTCCCCGGGCTTTGACCGGCCCCTCTTATGGTCCTCCCAACTGAAGCCGGGGTCCTGCCCGATACGATCTTGTGGGTACACTGAACGACGGTGTACCGCATGCAAGTCGTGAGAGAGAACCGTGGCTGGGATTGTGGCTGGCCCAGGGACGGGGCACATCTCTCGATGGGGTTGAAATACGCTACGGCGGTTGAGCCGCTCAATCCGCGTTGCGTGGAACTGGTCCGCCGTGGACAAAATCATCGAACTGATGGTGAAAGGGATCGAAAATGCAAACCGTGGAGAAAACGCGCGCTGCCGCCGGCAAATACCTGACCTTTGCCCTCGGCCCCGAGGAATTCGGCCTGGAAATCCTCAAGGTCAGGGAAATCATCGGCTACATGCCAATCACCGCGGTCCCGCAGACGCCCGCCTATGTCAAGGGCGTGATCAACCTCCGGGGACAAGTCATCCCGGTCGTTGACCTGCGAGCCAAGTTCGTCATGAGCGGCGCCGAGACGACGTCGGAGACCTGCATCATCGTCGTGGAAACCAGACAGGGCAGCGGCAAGTGCAACACCGGAATCGTGGTGGACCGTGTCCGGGACGTCCTGGATGTCCTGGAGGAGAATATCGAGGACTCTCCGAACTTCGGTTCCGGCATCAGCACGGATTGCATCCTCGGCATGGGCAAGATCGGCAACTCGGTGAAGATCCTGTTGGACATCGATCGCGTCCTCGGCGGAACCGATCTGGCCGGCTTCTGTGACACCGCATCGTAATGAACCGTTGCAGCGCCGGCAGGCGCAGAGTCGGACGAACCGGTCGAGGTCGCTGCAAATCCCGAACGCTCACGAATCAGTAGAGGAGAACAATAATGTTCAAGAAAATGAAGCTCGCGACAAAAATGGGGACCGGGTTTGGCGTGCTGGTTGTGATCTCCGCCGTTCTCGGTCTGGTCGGCTGGAACGGACTGTCCAACGTGGCGACCAATGCCGGCCTCAACACGGGCGGCAACGATTGCCTGGCGGAGCTCAGTCAGTGCGCCTCCCTCCGCAAAGACTTCACCATTCAGGGATTCGAGAAGGCCGCCAATGAAGAGAAGAATGCGCCGGAGAAATGGCATGACGCATACACCACGCTGACCACGAAGCTCAAGGAACTCGAGAACGCAAAGGGACTCACGAGCAGCGACCGGACGATCGTGACCGAGGCCGCCAGCAAGATGCCCGCCTACCGGACCTCCTTCGTGCATCAGGAGGACGCCCGCAAACTGAGGGACGACGCCTTCAAGAAATGGGGCACGGTCGGCGCGGATATGACGAAGGCCGTCTCCTCGGTGATCGCCGAGGTCATCGAGCCGGCCCGGAAGGCGGCGGAGGAGGCCAAGAACACCGAAGAGATCGCTCGCTGGACCAAGATCGCGACCCAGCTCGACGAACAGGTCTTTCAGGAGTTCCTCCTGCTGCGCGTCAATGCGGTCTACCTCACGGCGACCAACAAGCAGGAGCAGTATACAGCCTACCAGGACCAGCTTGCCAAGGTAAAGACGGGCCTGGAGGCCTGGACGACTCTGGTCACAGGCGATCCCAAGGTCGAAACGGTGGCCCGGAACATCGCCGGCTACCTGAACAGCTATGACGAAACCGGCCGGCAGTACCATGCAGGCATGGAGGCTCGCGAAGCCGCCCTCGCCGAGATGGCAACCGCTGCCAAAGAGATATTGGATACCATCGGTCGCCTCCAGACCTCTCTGAAGAACAGAATGGAGACCGCGACCGCCCAAACCAACACGATCATGATGACCGTGGCCGCCTCCGGCATCGTGTTGGGCGTCGTTCTGGCGATCCTGATCACGATGAGCATCATCAAGCCGATCAAGAGAATCATCGACGCACTGACGGCTGGTTCTGAGCAGGTGGCCGCCGCCTCCGGTCAGGTCTCCGCGGCGTCGCAATCCCTCGCCGAGGGCGCCACCGAGCAGGCCGCAGGCTTGCAGGAGACTTCGTCCAGTCTGGAAGAGATGTCCTCCATGACCAAGCAGAACGCCGACAACGCCCAGCAGGCGAATACGCTGGCCACCGACGCAAAGAAGGCGGCCGGCACCGGCGCAGAATCCATGAGTCGGATGAATGAGGCGATCCACGAGATTCAGAAGAGCTCCGACGAGACCTCCAAGATCATCAAGGTGATCGACGAGATCGCCTTCCAGACCAACCTGCTGGCCCTGAACGCCGCGGTCGAGGCCGCACGAGCGGGCGAGGCAGGCAAGGGCTTCG
>JBDKRX010000116.1:0-28993 GCA_039683175.1 Phycisphaerales bacterium | reverse complement strand
CCATCAACGATCAGCCTCGTAGTTTCGAAACCAACGATTGTCGCTACTATGACACGCGGGCATATGCTTTTAGTCTATGCTACCCGCTGGTCCTTTGCGAGAAGGTAAAAAGAATCGCCAGGGTGTGCTGCTTGTGCTATCATGTCGCACCGTGAAATCAGATTTGGGACGCACTGCATGATTGCCAAGTATGGTTTGATCTTCGATGTGGACGGATTGATCGCCAATACCGAGCCGATTAACGCCAAGGTGACGATCCGGGTTCTGGACGAGATGTTTGGTCTCAGGAACGTCAAGGACGAGGACTTCACGCTGGGCTACGGCAGGGGGGCGGAGGCGTATGTCAAGGCCGGCGCCAGGGTCCACGGCCTGGAACTGACGGACGAGCAGGCCCATGCCGCCGCCGAGGTTCGCGAGCACCGCCTGGCTCAGACGATCCGCGAAGAAGGGTTGCCGGCTTTCCCCGGCGTGCTCGACCTGATCCACGCGGCTCTTGGGCAGGGCGGTTTTCGGGTGTCTATCGCGACGTCCGCCTCGCGGGAGCTGTCCGAGGCGATTTTGACCGCCGTGAAGGTGCCTTTTGAGCGAATGGCCTACGTCAGCGGCAGCGACGTCACGAAGAAGAAGCCCGATCCGCAGATCTTCCTGATCGCTATCCAACGGCTGGGCCTGCCGGCGGGTCGTTGCGTCGTTTTCGAGGACGCCCCCAGCGGAGTCCAGGCCGCAAAGGCCGCAGGCGCAGAGTGCGTCGCGGTGACGAATACGGTGTCCGCCGAGGAACTTGCTGGCGCGGACCTGATCGTCGATTCCCTGGAGAAGGTGACTCTCGAAACGATTCGAGAGATGGTCGACTGACCACGGGATTCAATAAGGAGACCCTGCGGGATGGAAGCGACAATTCGCAAGGACCACGAACCGCCCGCCGTGGTGAGCAGAGGCTGGCGATATCACCACATGGGGATTCCCACCGACAGACCCAGGGTGGGAGAGCGGTATCTCGGACATCTGGGAATGTACGTATCTGGCTTCGAAACGAGTCCTTATGGCATAGAGTGGATGCGTTTCGAGCCGGATAGTCCGGTCTCTGAACTGGTCAGGACCGTTCCGCATATCGCCTTTGAAGTGGATGATCTGGATGCGGAGATTGTTGGCAAAGAGCTTCTGGCCGAAGTGAGCGAACCGTCGGAAGGCGTCAGAGTCGCCATGATTGTCGACAACGGCGCCCCGGTGGAGTTGCTGGAGTTTCGAAAGAGATCAGATTGAATGCTGGGAGGTTGCGATGTCTCGTTGCCAGGGGATCGCGGTGTCGATCGTTCTGTTGCTCTTGTCCGGCACAGGTTTCGCGGCGCGGGCTGAGCCGGCGACGTTGTCCGAAGCGGTCGCCTGGCTCCAGGGCGAGGCGCACCGGATCGTGCGGGCCTCCAGGCGAACGATGTCCGACGGCGCCGCGGCGTTTCCACCCCAGGTGGGCATCGGCTACGAGGCGTTCTGGCTGCGGGACTACGAATACACGTTGGAAGGTGCGGCCGACGCGTACTCGGATCGGGAACTGACCGACGCCTGCCGGCTCTTCATCCGGAGTCTGCGAGCCGATGGCGCAGGCGTCGATTGCGTGAAGTTCGACGGCACGCCCATCTACATGCCCGGCTTCGGGTCGATGGGCGTCAACCCGGTCGCGGACGGCTCGCAATTCACCGTGGCCGTCGCCTGGCATACGTATCACAAGACGAAGGACGCTTGTCTGCTCCAGGAGTGCATCGAGCCGCTCATCAAGACGATGAACGCCGTGCCACGCAATCCCGACACGCATCTGGTCCACATCAAGCCGGGGGCGCCACAGGACCGATGTCCCTACGGCTTCACGGACACCGTCCGCAAGGAAGGGGACGAGCTGTTCTGTTCACTCCTTTACGTCCAAGCAGGCCGGCAGCTTTCGGATCTGCTGAACGCCGCCGGACGCGCGACCGAGGGGGCCGAATGGAAGAAGGAAGCCGAGCGCATAGCCGAGAGCGTTCGCAAGGTTTTCTGGGATCCGCAGGTCGGCCTGTTCCGAGCGGCCACGGTCACTTGTCGCGAGCATGATATCTGGGGCTCCGCGTTCGCGGTCTATCTCGGGGTTGCGGAGGCCGAGCAGGCCAAGGCGATTGCGACATACTTCCAGAAGAACTATTCCGGCATCGTCCAGAACGGCCAGATTCGCCACTTGCCTGCCGGCACGTACTGGGAGAAAGCCGGACCCCGCGACACATACCAGAACGGAGCCTTCTGGGCGACGCCCACCGGGTGGTTCGTCTACACGCTCGATCCGGTCAATCCCTCGCTTGCAGATCAAACGGTCATCGACCTGGTGAAGGACTTCCAGTCCGGCGGCGCCTGCGAATGGATTTTCCGCGAGAAGCGTCAACTCCCCAACTATCTGGCCAGCGCCGCGCTCCCCCTCGCGGGCATCCGCGCCATGCTCGAACGACGGCAAGAGCCTTGATGTAGTCCGGGTCGTTCAGGCTCCAGGATCGCGGATCGTTGACCGGGACCTTGCCCCGGTGCCGGGCCGACCGCCGGGTATACGTGTCCTTCGTCTTGGGGGGAATCGTGCTGGCCGATGAGCGTGCGCTTGCCCGATATGCTGTAATTGAACTTGAGTAACTCCGCCGCTCCACCCCCGGAAAGTACCGAAGGCCGTCTACCTGTTAAGGATGAGCCACAGAGAGTACCGAGGGCACAGAGGTATCCGATACAGATTCTCGTGCAATTCCCGTTGACGTGCAGGATGTGCTGTACTATCTTCCTGACAGGATCTGTGGGGGAATCCGATGTTGGGAGTGCATTTGACGCAAGACGGCGCAGTCATCCGGGACATACAGCGCAACCAGCGGCAGGTAAAAGGCTTAGCCCGCCATCATCATGCGGTCCAGTGGCGTGTTATGCCGACAGGAAATCAATCAGGACACGGCGTCCTATATGGATCAGTCCAGTTATTGTTGGGTCACGGAGACGTGGAAGATGGATCAGGAGCAGATGATCCGCCAGAAGGTGAAGGAGTTGGCTGAGGCCATCGCCACGCTCTCGGATGGCGACTTGGCAAGAGTCTTTCGAGACGCTGAGATCGATGAGCTGTTTGGCGCGCTATTGCCGAAGCCCTACGACAAGTCTATGTCCATCTATGACTACCTTCTCGCAAACAAGACCCGGATGACTCTGGCAGCGGGGATTCGTCACGCCATAACGATGAACTGCAGCGTGAAGGGCCGGGTCGAGGGGGCCGAATGCTATCTGTCCCCCAGCCATTTTCAATGGTTTCCAGAAGGTATCGTGTTTCTCCAAGGGAAGGAGAGGTTCGCGGGCCTTATCGAGAGGTATCTTGCAGGCAAGATCGAGGTTGCCGTAGCGGCCAGAACGGTCCGCGGTGGTGAATCGATGGGCGTCAACGATTTCATGTTCATCGACATTGAGCAGGCCAGAAAGCAGGTAGCTGCCGAGCGAGTTCCCAATACGGTAACTGGATTGGAACAAGTCTTCGCTGAGCTTCAGAATCTCCTGGCAGAGAGGGTCGAAGACGAAGCGGTGTACCAGAAGTTCTTCACGCGTAACGGATGGTTCTTCGGTCTCCAGTTCTCCCGCATAGACTCACACAAGGCATTCAACGACGAGAACATCCCGGACTTCACGGGTGTCAGGATGCCACGGGGCAACAGAGATATCATCGAGATCAAACACCCCTTCCTGACACTCTTTGGAAGGGACGGTGGTTTCCGTAAGGAGTTCCATGATGCATGGAGTCAGGGAGAACGCTACCTGACCTTTGCCGACAGGGAGACGGACTATCTGCGGCGTCAGAAGTCGCTCGTCTTTGAGAACCCCCACTGCTTCATTATTGCGGGTGAGTCCTTTGATGAAGGGCAAGCGTCCAGAATCCGGGACAAGGAACACATGAACCCGAGAATCACGATGATGAGCTATAATGAAGTGATGCGCCTTGGGCGTCACACGATTGATGTGCTGAAGGGCCTGCTGGATAAGAGCGAGGGACAACCTGGTGAAGATGCGCGGCAATAGGCAGCCCCAACAAGCGGCTGGAGTATTGCGGCGCGAAGCACGCCGAGGTTCAGACGCGACGTTGACGCAGATTCAAGAGGCCCGCAGACAGATCCCATCATCCATGCCGCGTCGGCCAACGCTTGATTCCGGAACCAGGATTTGTTAGGATATGAACATGAGAGTCGTAACTGGCAGAGTCGTTTCCGGGCGGATCGTGGTGGAAGGCGAGCCCTTGCAGGAGGGTTGTACCGTCACGGTGCTTGCGCCGGAGCAGGATGAGGCGTTCGTGCTGGATGCGGAGGCCGAGATGTCGCTGCTTGCCGCGATGGCCGAAGCGGACCGTGGCGAGACGATCACCGGTGAAGAACTGATGAACAAGCTGCGAGATTGAGCTTGAGCGGAAAGCTCTCCATCCGGGTCGTCCATAGTGCGGCGGACCAGATCACAACGGCCTCTGCATGGTGGGACGCGAACCGTCCGAAGGCACCCGGCGCATTTCGTGAAGAGATCGAGCGTGCCTTGGAACTTGTTTCATCGCAACCACAGATCGGAACGAAGGCCGGAAACGTCAAGCTTGCAGGCGTGCGGCGTATCCATCTCAGCCGCATTCACTACCACCTTTACTATCGAGTGAGGGAATCGCCCAGGGTTGTCGAGGTCTTGGCACTGTGGCACACGAGCCGCGGTTCCGGGCCGGGATTGTAGCCTCTCATGCTGGAGTTTGCTGGAGGTTGATCGTGGCGGATTGTGGGAGTCTCTGTATGATGATCTCGGCGGCGAGGTTGGTCCATTTCTGACAGGCGTCGAGGATGACACTGTCGGTGGTGACGACGACCACGGGGAGTTGACGGTTGTCAGGGGATCGGTGGGGCAAGCCCCACCCTACGGGAACTGTCAACTGCGAACTCAACTCCGCGTCGGGACTGATCGTCAGGCGGATCTCCCAGGGCCAGCCGTGATCTTGGGCCAACTCGGCCAGGAGGGTCTTCAGACGGCCGCTGTTCGAGACTGGGCTGTCCAAGAGCCAGAGGACTTGGGGCAGCGGCGTGTCATGGGTACCTGCCGCACTCGTGGGAACAGGGTTCGGCCCACGATGCAAGGGCGGGACGCCCTCGCCACGGGTTTGAGCGATGCCGACCTCCGTTAGGAAGTCGCCGATGAGCTGGATCGCGGGGATCGTTTCCTCGACTTTGCGGTAGGTGCCGTGGATGCTGGCTAAGTCCCGGAAGCAGCCGTCGCGGCCTTGGAAGATCAGGCCGCCGCTCAGGGCCGCCTCGATGGTGATCAGCAGGTTGTAGCCGTCGATCGCTATGGGCTGGCCTGCCAGGGTTTCGATGGGGACCTGGTGAGCCAGTCGCGATTCGAGCCGCTGGTCGGAGCAGGCGGCCCGCATGATGGCCAGACGCTGGCGCTGCGTGAGGTTGAATCGGTCGCCGACCAGCTTCAGGCTGCTCTTGTCCGCGTAACCCTTGGTCAGGAGCATCGAGAAATCGGCCAAAGCCTCGCGCAGGCGGGGCAGCATCGCGGGGGCGAACAACTCCCGGTCGTCGGGATGCGGACCTCGATGTTCTCTTGTATCAGGCATTTGTCATTTACTATTTGCGATTTACTATTTACTATTTGCGGCCCTGCGCCATGCGCGGTCAAATCGTGGCGATGCAGGCGTAGGGTGCGTATCACGCACCATCTGGCCAAATGATAGATCGAAAATCGTAGATAGTAAATTGCAATGCCCAGTCACAACTTAGCACGCATTCAAATTGACGACATGGACATCCTCGGCTACTCGATTGCCGGCGAGGAGACGGTGGTCGCCATGCCGCAGCTCGACGTCTGTTTCGACATCGGCAAGGCACCCGACCAGGTCATCGCGATCAACACCGTCCTGCTCACGCACGGGCACATGGACCACTCCGCAGGGTTCGCCTACTACCTCTCGAACCGCAATTTCAGCGGGATGTCGCCCGGCACGATCGTCGCACCCGCCAATCTTATCCCTCCGATGCGGGAGATCATCACGTCGTGGGGCTACTTAGACGGCAACAAGGTCCCCGCCAAGCTCGTGGGCGTCCGGGCGGGCGACGAGTATCAGATCAAGCCCAACCTCTTCGCCAGGGTCTTCCCGACGAAGCACAGTCCCGGCTCGGTCGGCTTCTGCGTCCTGGAGAAGCGCAAGAAGCTCAAGCCCGAATACCTCCAGCTTACCGGTCCGCAGATCGTCGAGCTCAAGAAGCAGGGCGTCCAGATCGACAACCCGATCGAGATCCCCATCGTCAGCTACCTGGGCGATACGCAGTACGTGGACTTCTCCCAACTCGACTACGTCAAGAACAGCAAGATCCTGATCGCGGAGTGCACTTTCTATGAGGAAGGGCATGCCGACCGGGCCCAGGCGGGCCGGCACATGCACATCAACGAGCTGGCGGACCTGCTGACGGCCATGAACAACGAGCACATCATCATTACGCACACGACGCAGCGGACGCCCATGCAGGAGGTCCGGCGGGTGCTGGAGGAAGCGTTGCCGCCGGAGGTCTGGGCCAAGGTCATTCTCCTGATGGACCGCAAGGCCGGTCGGAGGAAATGACCAGAGAGAAAACTCGAAATTCGAAGCACGAAATCCGAAACAAATTCAAAAGACCGAAACCCAAAGGACCGAAACGCTGACGCATCATCGGTGATCCGGTTGTGAATTTGGGATTTCTGTCATTTGTGCTTGTTTCGGATTTCGAGTTTCTCGGTCTTTCGCGGAGGCAACGGTATGGAACAGGCGCCGGATCGGACACCATCGCGAATCGTCCTGCGGACGCTGACCCTCGTGGTCATGGTTTACCTCGCCTGGATCGAGGCGCACGTGGCCAAGGGACTGCTCGACGACCACATTGCCTGGGTCAAGACATCCGGTGGCGGATTCGCCTACTGGACCGCCATGAAGGTCCTGCTATGGATATTGCCCTCCCTCTGGCTGATCCGCGTGTCCGGCCAGAAGCTCCGCGACGTGTTCGGGCTGTCTCACCTGTGTCGTGCGATCCTCTGGGGTGGTTCGGTGGGCCTGGCCCTCGGCCTGATTACGACGGCAGCGAAAGCCATCCAGCATCAGCCACTGTTCGATCGCAGCCTGGACTGGGGGTTCATCAACACGGTCGTGATCGCGCCGGTCTTCGAGGAGTTCATGTTCCGCGGCGTGGTGCTCGGCGCCCTGATGCAGCGATACCGCTTCGCGGTCGCGAATGTCGTCACAGCTCTCTTGTTCCTTGGCCTTCATTTGCCCGGCTGGCACTTCCAGGGACGTCTCTGGGAGCATCTCACGTCCCTGGCCGGCGGGGCACTGGCCATCTTCGTGCTGGGCCTGGTCTTCGGCTTCGTGGCCCAGCGGAGTAGATCGCTCGTTGCGAGCATCTTGGCGCACGCGATCAGCAACCTGTTCGGGCCGTAGTCTGCATGCCACCCGCCGGACGTCAAGCTCGCGGGACCCGTCGCGCGGCGTTCGAAGTATGCCCGCAATCGCATGTCTTCGTGTGCCGGGAAGATAACGCCTTCCCGCGTCACACCAAACAGAAGTGCCGTCACTGTGCCTCGACCATTTGTTGGCCTGCCCAGTGGATCAGCATGAACAGGACACTGAAGAGGATCGGCCCGGCCAACCACCATTCCGCCTGGGTAGGGTCTTGCGGCACGCTTGCCCTGAACGCAGGGGTCGGAATGTGGACGCAGCCTTTGATGACGGCAGTCACGAGCGTCTCGACGAACAGACCCAGGAGAAAGGCCAATCGCACGCGCCCTGAGACCTGGACGTGTGAAGGGTTACCGGGCCGCAGGTACTGAGCGCACAGCCATAGAGCGAAAGCTGCCATCGCACAGAATGCGCCAATCGTCGCGGACGCCGCGACGATGCGGAGAGCGTGAGGACCCCAGTCCATCTCCCCTGCGATCGCCAGGGAGATTTGCGAGGTGGCGTTGGCGAAATGGTCCGCCACCAGATAGACGAACACTCCCACGGGCAGCCACCACAGGCGATGCGTCAGCCGTCGCGGCGTGTTCACCTTGGCGAATTCCTCGTTCAGAGCCGTGGTGTCGCCAAGCCGGCTTCGTGCGACGAAGAGTGCCTCTTCATCGGATAGACCAGAGATCTTCAAACGCTCCATCTGGTCGCGAAGGTGGCTCTCCAACTCCGTGACATCAGAACCGTTCATCGCTTCTGATCCCGCCAGGCCGGCGCGTCACTGCCTGATCCGCCTCTCCACGTCAAACATGATCCTGTCTCCCATCATCATTGTTGATTGTTGGTCGCCGGCGTTCCCGGTGTCTTATTCCGTTTCAGCGAGGGTGGTCCGCCAGTGCTTCTCGCCACTGCGCAGCAGAATCAGGAAGGTTGCAGCAAGAACGGGAACCCCAATGGCACAGCCGAGACCGGCGTACCTGCAGGCAAACATCACCTGTTCGAACCCGTCTTGACCGACGTGCATCGCTGCGGCCGTGCGGAACAGGAGTCCCAAGCCGATCAGGGCGAAGCTCAGAGCGGCCAGCGTTACCAGCAGCCCAGCCTTGCGATACTGAGACCGAGGGCGCAGTCTGGCGCCCAGGCGAGCCCAGAAGCCGCCCCGCAGAACCACCCATCCGACCACCACCACCACCATGGGCGGTGCGATCTCGGATACGATCCCGATCAGGGCGTGCAGAACCCCCCCCACGCATCCGGCGAGCAGTTCAAAGACCAGCGTTCTTCCGCCACGGAATATCGCGGCTGCGATGTTGCCTCCCGCGAAGTACACGAGCACGCCAAACACCATCCAGGACAGATGCCGCAGGGGACGGCGTCTCGCGTTGACTTTCTGGTACTCGCTTTCGAGAGTGTGGGCTTCGCCGAGCCGGTGGGAGGCGATCAGAAACAATTCCGCCGGGGAAAGTCCCAGCGGCCGGAGTCGTTCTACCTCCTCTCGCAGGTGGCCTTCCAGTTCTTCGATGTCGGATGTGCCGAACGCGTCGGATACCTGCAACGCTTTCCGCCATTGCTCGATCTGCATCTCTATGTCGTGCATGGTCGCTTCTCCCACAGTTGTTGAAGGGTGCTGTGTACGAGCATCCACTGGCTTCGGTGCTCGGCTAGCGCCCTGGTTCCGCTTTTCTTCACGCGATAGTACTTCCTCTGGCGTCCGGTCTCGGCGGTGCTCAGGTACGATTCGATGAGCTTCTGATCCTCCAGCCGGTGCAGGACCGGGTAGAGCATGCCGTCGGTCCACTGCATCTGCCCGCCGGAAAGCTCGCGAACCCGCCGGATGATCGCGTATCCGTAGCTGTCGCCCTCCGTGAGGATCGACAGGATCAACGGGGTTGCCGACGCCGCAACCAGGTCTTTCGGTACTCCCATGACGCATACCTCCACAATCATTTACAGAGAACTGACATGCATAGTAGTGCTATGTAGTGTTCTTGTCAAAGAAGATCTCTGTCGAATGTGCGTTTTTTTTTCGGTTCTTCACGGAATCGTGGGAACGAACGGATACGGATTCCGACGCTTCGCGTCGGGAGTTTGTCGCATTGGGGCCGCCAGCATGGAGGGGCGTTGCACGCCCCTGTGCGGCGCCGGGCCCGCAAGCGAACGCTTTGTTCGCGTTCAAGCTCGATGCCGCAATGCGATAAACTCGCCTCGCACGACCGTTTCGGGCGTGCTCTCTGTTCGGAGTACCGCGTTTCCGCAGGTCCAACCGTCCGACGGGTCTTTGCATCCTGGGATTCTCTGGAGAGGAGCCGGCTGCGCCGCAGGACTCTCCGACCCGCCCGAAGGCAGGACTCCAAACGGATATCCACTCCCGGCGACACGGAACTATCTCCGAGATTCCAGGAAGAACCTCTCTCTCGGGGGTGATCTGTTCACCTCGCGGGGTACGCCGCGCAGGCGGACGGTGGGCGGCGCGCGCCCTGTGGACTGCTCTTGCGGAAGCGACGGGCTCGTGACTTGTGTCCCTCGCATCCGCTTTTCAATCTTGACGGACTGTCACGCAAAGAGTAGACTGGTCTTGTCCGCATGGAGTTGTGGTGTTCGGTAGGAGTGTGTCCTATGTGTGCGTCTGGTTCGTCCCTTCGTTCGTTCGCGATCCTTCTGTCGGTGGCCGGCGTTCTGCTGATCGCGGCCTGTCCCGTCGGGGCCATCCCCACGGTGGAGTTCACCGACCAGGTCGGGGATCACCCGCTGGTGGTCACGCACGAAATCCCGGCGTTGGAGGACTTCCCGCCGGACATGCTCATGCTTCTGACCCTGTTCGGCAGCCTGCCCGAGTCCAATCCCCAGATCGAGACGAACGTTGGGCAGGCTCAGGTCACGGCCCTGCTCCTGAATCTCGTGGGCGTGGAGGGGCAGCATTTCGCCAAGGTGGTGGATGGCGAGGGGACTGCCAGGGGTGTGGTCTTTGTTCAAGCTTATGGTCCGGCCTTCATGGCCGGTTTCTGGTCGGACAGTGACAGCCGCTTCGAACAGAACCTCTGGACGCTGGAGGAGTACTTTGGCAGCGTTCCGACGACTGTGGCCGACGGCACGATGCAGGAGGTGCTCACCTACCCCGGCCTGATCCTCAGCGTCCGGTTCCCGAGCGATGAACTGCCAAGTGTGCCGGTCCCGGGCAGTGTGCTGCTGGTCGGCTGCGGCCTATTGTGTCTGCGGAGACGCCGGCACGGCTCCACCGTCCGGTGATCGGCGTTTCTCGGAAACCGCTGGACTCGGGGAGTCCTACTGGTCCTATCTGTCCTATGGGAGCGATGAGACGAAGAGGACCAATGGGACCTATGTTCTGTCCGCGGTGCCTTTCACTTCTTTCTTGAGTCGCTGGATGTGGCCTCTTCCGAGGGCTTTCACCTCGCAGCCCAACTGGAAGTATCGGCGGATCTTGTCGTCTGTGAGGATGCCAAAACAATCGATGACCGCCAACGGCGCGCCCGCCCACTTGACGACCTGGTCGGGATCGAGTTTCAGATAGGGCTCGTGCGGCACCGCCAAGATAACCGCCTCCGCGCCCTGGAGGGCCTTGGCGAGGTCCTTCTGGACGGTTGTGTTCGTCAGGTGGTCCTGGTTGCGGAAGAAGCGGGACCAGGAGCTGCCGGGCGAGGGGTAGGAGTCCTGCTGCTCCAGTTCGTACCAGTGGTCCACATAGGGATCGTGGACCCGCATCTCGGCGCCCATCTCGGTGAGCTTGCGAACGACCATTTCGCTGCCGCTGTAGCGGGTGTCGGCGACGTCCTGGCGGTAGCTGGCGCCGCAGATGAGGACCTCGGCGCCTGCGATGTAGCGGCCCATGTTGCGAAGAGCGTCGCGGGTCAGCTCGGCGACGTGCAGGCCTCGCGTGTCGTTGATGTCGATCGCGGTCGGCGTGATCTTGAACACGTCGTCGCCGTCCTCGAAGCCGAGGATGTGGTTGTAGGCCCAGTAGCCGAGGCCGCCGTCCTTGGGCAGGCAGTAGCCGCCGACGCCGGGACCGGGGAAGATCATGTTGCTGTGCGTGGGCCGGACCTTGATGGCCTTGATGACCTTGATCAGATCGACGCCGTTGCGCTCGGCGAAGATGCTCCATTCGTTCAGGAAGGCGAGGATCGTCGCGCGGTAGGAATTCTCGACGATCTTGGTCGTCTCGGACTCGATGGGACGGTCCATGACGGTCAGCGGGAACTTCTCGGTGTTGAGCACCTCGGTGAGGAACTTGACGACTCGCTCGCGGGCCTCGGGGGTGCAGCCGGAACAGACCCGCCAGAAGTCGCGGATGCTCGAGACGTACTCCCGGCCGGGCATGACCCGCTCGAAGCTGTGGCTCAGCAGCGGGACCGACTTGATGCCCCGCTGGGCGAAGGCCTTCTTCATGATGGGCCAGGCGACGAACTCGGTCGTGCCCGGCGCGACGGTCGTCTCGATCAGGACGAGGCACTGGGGATCGATCTTCTCGCCGATCGTCCGCATGGTGGCCTCGAGGGCGCTCATCTCGGCCTCGCCGCTCTTCATGTTGCCCAGCTCCTGCTTGCTGTAGTCGCATTGGACGTCCACGCCCACGCAGTCGGCGCGCTTGAGGCAGTCGCGGGTGTAGGTGGCGACGAGGGTTTTCCGGTCCGTGACGCAGCGGGCGCTCATCGGATCGACGTGCGGGTCCTCCGCCTTGACGGGCGACTCGCCGCGATTGAGCATGGGGATCTTCCAGTAGCTCCGGCTGCTGGGTCGCTGGCAGCCGATGACGAACTTGCCGGGCTTGCCCGTCTTCTTATCGACCGTGTCCGCGACGATGGCCGCCATGACGGCGCCGACAAAGCCGACGCCCATGACCACGACGATCTCCTTGCCTTCTTGGCGGGCGGCGCGGGTCAGGGTTTCGATGCGCTGCAGCTCCGCGGCGTAGTCCTGTGGCTGCGGCAGTTGAAATTTCTCTCCGGACGGACTGACCGAGTTTTCGCCCATGCCTGTGACCCTCACAAAGTCCATTTGTCAACGGTTCACGATTCGATCCGGCACCGGTGATTCCCACACCGAGATGACGGACGGCACGAGTCTATCAGGAAGCGGTCCCGTCGCAAGGGTTTTCTTGCTTATCCGGGACGGCGCATGGTCGAACGGTCCCGTCCATGACCGCCGGGCATTTTGTTCCCACCCGGCCGGGTTGTTATTCCCTCGCACGCCGGAATCCACTCCCCGGGACAAGCCGGCTCCCCAAGTCTGTGGATTCCTGCTTGACGCAGGAATGACAGGGTCGTTGATGCGTGCTCTGCCGTCACCCCCAGGTCGCGTCCCAGAATGCCACATTGCCAACACATGCCTGTTGTGTGGTGTTCTGGCATCCGATGGTGCGTCCACCGTTCGTGAGCCGCGCAACAACGGTTGCGCACCCCCGTCGCGCCGGGAGTTTGTGCCGGCAGCGTCCGTGTGGTATAATGACTTGCGGCAGGCGCAGGATGCGGATGCCGGTTCGAAGGATGCTTGGGATTGGAGGAGCGCAATGCGAAAGCGTATGTGGCTGGCCGTGCAGATTGCGCTGGCCTTATGCGCTCGCTGTGGATGGTGCGGGTGGGCCGTTTTCGAGTATCCGACGGCGGTCCTTGACGCGTACGACCCCGATGAGAGCTGTTGGATGGGGATCGATGCCCTCGGCCGCTATCCGACCAGGGCCCACCTGGAGCAGTGGCTGGTGGGGCCGCCGGTGTCGGCGGAGCTGGCCGTGACGGTCCCAACCGACCACTGGCTGGAACTGGGTTTCTCGGGCGAACTGGTGGACGGCGCCGGCAACGACATCGTGCTCTCGGAGACCGGCAAAGCGGGCGAACAGGCGCTGCTGTTCGTAACGGACGGCGGCGACCGGGAGTACCTGCTGACCAAGGTGGCGATCGAGGCCACGATGATGCAGGAGATCAGCATCGTTGGGGCCGACCTGGCGGGCGTCGAGCTGCCATTCGCGCCCCGTGCGATCCGCTTGGTGGCCCTCAATATGGGCGGGGAATCGCCCGGCTTCGATCTGGGGTATGTGCATGCCCGCGTGTCGCACGAGTGCGGCGTCCAGGCGTGCTGTCCCAACCCGATCAGCGGGGCAAAGGGGCTCGACCCCGATGTGCAACTGAGCTGGTCCCCGGGTTCCTCGGCGCAACGGTGCGTGGTGTACTTGAGCGAGGTGAGAGCCCGGGTCGAGGCAGGAGACGCCGGGGTCCGGCACGGCCCGCTGCCAGACGATGCGAACACGTTCGGTCCCCCGGACCTTCAGCTTGGCAGGACGTACTACTGGCGTGTGGATGGCCTGGGACCGTCGGATACGAACAGCCTCTACGTAGGTGACGTGTGGTCCTTTACCGTGGCCGACCACGTCGCGATCGACGACTTCGAGGCATACAGCGATCCGGCGTCCCTCTGGCAGACCTGGCAGCCCGCGGACAACGCGGACCTGGCCCTGGAACAGGAGGTTGTGGATACGTGCCAACAGTCCCTGGTGTTGGGCTACTACTGCGATGCGGTCACCGATCCCTCCGTGTCGCGTTCCTTCGGCGCAGACCAGGATTGGACGCGAGGGGGCGCCCGCGTGCTCCAACTGCTGCTGCATGGGGACGTGCCCGACTCCCAGAACTGCGAGTTTTACGTCGAGGTGACCGACGGCGCCAACACGCAGGTTCTGTCGGAGCCCGTCGTCACGGAGATCGAGGACAAGCCGCCGTGGCTCGCCTGGAGGATTTCGCTGGCCGATCTGTCCGAGATCGATCTGACGCGGGTTCGCGGGATGGTTCTGGGCGTCCGCCCTGCAGAGTCGATGACGCCGGACGCCGATTGCTGGGGAACTCTGAACGTTGCCGAGATCGGGCTATACGGGGCCCTGTGTCCGGAGTCAGGTCGGCCGCGGAGCGATCTGACCGCCGATTGTCGAGTGGATTTCGGAGACCTGGAGCGAATCGCGGCGGACTGGCTGCGCGAGCCCGTCCGGATGCTGGAGACGAAAAGGCCGAAGAAGCCGCTCGTCTGGTACGAATTCGACGGGAACGCCAAGGACCGGATGGGCCGGGCAGACGGCACCATCGAGGGCCAGTGCAGCTTTGAGGAGGGCGTGTACGGGGAGGCGATCCATTTCGCCGGCCAGGGAGACGTCGTGACGATCCCGGACGCCGCCAGCGTCTTCGGGGGCATCCACGACGCGATCACGATTGCATTCTGGCAGAAGGGCGACGACTCGGGCCATCTGAACGACACGCTGTTCTGTTCGAACTACACACACGGCCGGTTGAACCCGGCTATCGCCATTCATCTCGGCTGCTGGCGCGATCCCGGGCACTATCGCTGGGATTGCGGCTCGCCGTGGTCGTTCGACAACCGCCTGGCGGGGCGGCACCGGGACAAGTCCGACTGGACGGGACGCTGGAACCACTGGGCCTTCACGAAGGACACGCGCACCATCGTCGGAGGGCGGACGGGCTGCATGGAGATCTATCTCAACGGCGAGCTGTACGACCGTCTCACGGGATCGGACACGCCGATCACCGGCATCACGTCATTCGAGATTGGCTCCGGCTGGTACGGCCACTACGACGGCCTGATCGACGATGTTCAGATCTACAACTACGCCCTTTCGGCGGCCGAGGTGGCTTATGCGGCCACCGACGGCGCCGGCCTCTTCGAGAAGCCTGCCTCCGCGGCTGATCTGAACGCCGACGGTGAGGTCGATTTCCGTGACCTCGCGATTTTAGCCGGCGAATGGCTCCAGGACGAGCTCTGGCCATAGCGCCCCGGATCGTCTCGACTCCTTGCACGCATCGTGGATTCCCTCCTCACGGCGAATCTGGTATAACATTCCCATCGGGTGTCTCTCCGTGGTGAATCATCAACGGTCCGCCGACGAGCGGCGCCCACGCAACTTGATGACATAGGAGGTTCGAATGCATGAGTGTGCAAGACGCAAACAGGCGGTGGTTCGCACCCTTATCACAATGGTTCTTGCGTGCTTGGGGACGACGCTCGCGACGCATGGGGCGGACGAATCGATGAGTGTCATTCCTTCGCCGGTCGCCTGCGAGCCTCGCAATGGCTCCTTTGTTATTTCGTCGTCAACACGTGTCGTCGCGGCGGGCGACGCTGCGGCGGAGGCATCGAAACTCATCGGCCTGTTTGCCCCGGCGATGGGCTTCCGGCTTGAGCGAGTGGAAGACGCGACGGCTGCCGGCACCGCCATCGGACTGCGGATTGAGCCATCGCTCGCGGACCGTCTCGGCGATGAGGGGTACGAATTGGAGGTGACCACACGGTCGATTACGCTTCGGGCGGCCGGACCCGCAGGGTTGTTCTATGGGGTCCAGACGCTGCGCGAGTTGCTGCCGCCCGCCGTCTTCTGCGGCAAGAGAGTTGAGGGCGTCGAATGGGTCGTGCCCTGCGTGCGCATCGTCGATTACCCGCGATTCAGGTGGCGGGGACTGCTGATCGATCCGGCCCGGCACTTCATCCCAGTGCAGGACGTCGAGCGTTTCATCGATCTCATGGTCCTGCACAAATTCAACCGCCTGCAGATCCACCTCACTGACGATCATGGCTGGCGAATCGAGATTCGCAAGTATCCGCGCCTGGCGGAAATCGGCTCCCGAATGGATTTTACGAGGATGCAGCAGGCCTCCGACCCGCAACGACAGGATGCTTCGCAGTCGAGCGGGTTCTATACGCAGGACGAGATTCGCAGGCTGGTCCACTATGCCGGGGAGCGCCATGTCACGATCGTGCCGGAGATCGAGATGCCCGCCCACACCGGCGCCGCCATCGTCTCCTACCCCGCTCTCGGCCTGTACCCCGAGAAGCTGGACGCCCTCGATCCAACCCAGCGGTGGACCGCCAACGAGAGGGTCCTGGCGCCGCGGCCGCAGACCGTCGCTTTCATGCAGGATGTGCTGGCGGAGGTGATTGGGCTGTTCCCCAGCCGCTATATCCACATCGGAGGCGATGAGGCCAACATCGACCACTGGAAGCAGAGCCCCGAGATGCAGGCCATGATCCGCGAACGGGACCTCAAGGGCGAGGAAGGACTCCACAGTTGGTTCATCGGGCAGATGGACACGTTCCTGGCGTCCCGGGGTCGCCAGTTGGTCGGTTGGGACGAGATCCTCCAGGGAGGACTGGCGCCGGGCGCCGTGGTGATGAGCTGGCGGGGCGAGGCAGGGGGGATCGCCGCCGCCCAGGCCGGGCATGACGTGATCATGGCGCCGACCTCGCACACCTACTTCGATTATTACCAGGGTCCGCCTGCCACGGAACCCAAGGCCATCGGCGGGAATCTCCCATTGGAGACAGTCTACGCCTACGAGCCCATCCCGGCGGTATTGAACGCCGATCAGGCGGGCCACGTCCTCGGTGGACAGGGGCAGTTGTGGGGGGAATTCATCGCCAGTCGCGAGCACCGTGACTACATGGCCTATCCTCGATCTGTCGCACTGGCTGAGGTGCTCTGGTCCCCCCGACAGGGGCGCGACTATGCGCAATTCCTGGTTCGCCTCAAGGACCATCTGGCCCGGCTGGGCACTCTGGGAGTGAACTACCGGCCGCTCGACAAATAGGGTGACCGGAGCAGGAGGGATTCGAACCCCCGGTGCCTTTCGACACAACGGTTTTCAAGACCGTCGCCTTAAGCCACTCGGCCACTGCTCCATCCTGGTCCGCCGGGGACTGGGGCGGCATGAAGCCGGACCCGTCCCTGACAAGTCCGTCACCACTTTACACGAGACGGGGGATCGCTGCAAGGACGTCGATGGCGAGTTCCCGGGTGGGGTCTGCGTGGCTGCCGGGCGTGCAGCGAGATCATTTGCCCAGGCCGAGAGCCGTGATCTGCTCGGAGAGTCTCGCGTAGGCGTCCATCGTGAGATAGCACAGGCCCAGGGTGAGTCCGATGATGAAGGCTGTTATCAGCACCTTCGACACCGGTCGGTACCGTGGATTGAGCCAGACCAAGGGGATGGCCAGCGGCCCGGCACACAGGGTGGCCATCACGATAGTGGATGTTGAGTAGTACCATTTTGTCTGCCTGGTCTGAGGCACGGCAGGGCGATTGAGGAACTCGCCGCAGAAACGACACTTGATGGCCTCGGCCTGGATCCGCTCGGCACAGAAGGGGCACTTCTTCGTCTCGCACACCTCATCTTTTTGTTCCAGCAACACGGTCTCCACGGCCAGTCTCCTCGATTCGATTCGGTTCGATGTGAGTGAGTTCACCAGATTGTCCATCGGCCATTTGCAGTTCGAGATTGAGGCGCAGGGAGACGATACGGCGTCCAGAGCAGATTTGTCGAAGTTTATGGGGCGTGCCCTGACAAATTACTGGCCGCGGCCGGCTGTCTTCTGGACACGGCGACAGGCGCCCTGTACAATCCGCGGGCAGCATTTCCCGTCGGAGTCGGATGAGGTTCCTGGCCCGAGCAGGGTGAACGGTCGACCGGATTACTGGGAAACGGAGCTATGACGGCAAGCGATACGAAGGCGGTACCTTTGGTGGTTTGGGGAGCATCGGGACATGCCCTGGTTGTAGCGGAGATCGTACGCAGGCATAGCCCGTACGAGATCGCGGGCTTCATCGACAGTGTAGACCCGTCGCGGAAGGGGGAGGCTTTCTGCGACAGCACGATTCTCGGCGGAGAGGAGACTCTGGATTGGATGAAGTCGCAAGGCATTCTTCACGTTGCCCTGGGATTCGGGCATTGCTCCGGGCGACTGGCCGTCGCGACGCGCGTCCGGGCAATGGGCTTTGAATTGCCCGCGCTCGTTCACCCATCGGCTGTCATTATGTCCACGGCCGTTGTGGGAGAGGGAACGGTCGTGATGGCCGGCGCCATCGTTTCGGCGGCCTGTCAGATCGGCAAGGCCTGTATCATCAACTCCGGCGCCATCGTGTGTCATGAGTGCAGCGTCGGCGACGGCACGCACATCTGTCCCGGGGTCTCCATCGGGGGACGAACCCGCATTGGAGCCAGGAGTTGGATCGGGATCGGTTCGACGCTCCGCGACAAACTCACTATTGGAGAGGCCACCCTCGTCGGTGCCGGTTCCGTGGTGGTGCGGGACCTGCCGGAACGTGTCGTCGCCTATGGGAATCCCGCACGGATTACGGGCGCCGCCGATAGCGAGTTTTGACGGCTCGTCATATGCCGAGCGGCATCGCTACCGTTATGGCCGATTCATCCGCTCGATGATCTCGCGGGTCCTCTCGATGGTCCAGTCCTGCGGACGCTCGCCCTCCAGGCTGGACTCCATCTCTTCCGCCGTCGGCGTCCGTGTGGGCACCCCCTCCGGACGAACCTCGACCTGCGCGATCCAGCACACCGCGTTGAGCATCAGCTTGCGGAAATCGTTTTGGGCGTATACCCAGTGTGTGTGCCCGCCCGTGCAGCCGAAGCCGCGGCCTCCCTCCGGACGCTCGTAGGCCCATGCGACGTGCTCTGGCTTCCCCATGCGGGCGCGAACCGTCGGATTGCCGCTGTGTGGGCCATCCTCGCCCCTGCGGGTGTCATCGGGCGGCACGGCCGTCAGGATGGGCGTCACACCCTTCATCGCGTCACGGAACTGCATGTGGTAGTACCATTCGTCCTCGACGCGGAATGGTCTGACGCCGCGGGTTATCGGGTGTTCAGGCAGGGTCTTGAACTCGGCGCGCCAGGACGGATTGACCGACCAGAATTGCTTGTAGTAGCCGCCAATCCAGTCGAGCAGGTACTTGCCGTACTGGTCGCCGGGGTCGAGAGCGTAGTGCAGGAAAGCGATCCCGACACCCTTGCGAGCGAGCGAGTCGAGGACTTTCCAGTTCGATTCGTCGCCGAGCAGGCTGTTGCCATCACAGGCGACGACGACCGCGGCGACACCTTCGAAGACCTTGGGATCTTTCGGCCAGCCGCCTTCGAGCACCGTTGCCTCGATCTGCGGCACGTTCTCGTTGAGGATTCGGGCCAGCAGCCTGCAATCGGCAGTGTAGGCATGGCCGCTCCAGCCGTGACTCTGCCGACCCGGCAAGAACACGACTTTCTTCCTTGCAGGAGCGACGCCGGCCGGGCCCGCTGCGATGGACGCGGATGACGAGACGACCACGGCTGCCAACAACAGACCGATGAGTTTGCTGCTCATGACAACGACCTCCTTTGAACGTCTGGGTACAGAAGAATAACAGCCGCGGGCGATATCTGCAAGCCCTGGAATATACCGTCTTGATGTGCCGGGACAAATCGATAGGATGGTGCTGGTCTTGCCGTGGGACCGGAACCCGTGACCAAGTGGCGAAAGGGTCGGACAGATGAGAACTGCTCTGTTGTGCATGTCGACGTTGTTTGTCATTCCCGCAGGACTCCTCGCGAGCGACGTTTCTCCCGGCGCTCCCTTCGACATCGCGCCGTTCGGCTTCCGCACGGTCGATGCCAACGACGCCGCTCATGGGATACGCTGGGCCGAACCCCGCAAGATCCGTCGCGTCGTCGTCGAGTTCGACGAGGGCCAGACTTCGTCAGATTCCGAGGGTCTGCGCCTTCAGTACTGGCACAGGGTCTGGGACGGCAAGGCCGATCCGCTGATCGTCGAACGTGGAGCCGGCGGCGTCGGCTGGGACGCGATGGACGACTGGACGAACGGCCGCTGGGTCACGGCCAAGGGCCGGATGGCGAAAGTGTCCGGCGGATATGAGTTTACCTTTGCCCCGACTTCTTCGGATGAAATCGAGAATGTTGGGGACCAGGGCGTTTCCTATCGCAAGACCCTCGCGATTCGCGTCTGTAACGCAGGAGTCTCCACGAAACCCCGGCTTCGCGTGTACGCGGACTCGGTGTGCAAGCCGCTGCGGGTGCGGATACAGTTCGGCCGACCCGGAGATGCGGCTCTCCATGAGGATCAGGCGGAAGCGGGGTACCTGGAGGTCTTCAACGGTCAGGCAGTCGCCGTGCGAGGACTCGATGGCGTGACAGTCCGCGGCCGGACGTGGGCTCTGAAACCGTCCGGCGAAGGTATCGTGGAGGCCGATCTCGTGATGGCCGCCGATCCCATCGACGGCCGCTACGACCGGACGATTGTCACCGTTCGCTCCAGCACGAGGCCCTTCTCCTTCGCTGCCGACGAGGTGGCCAGAGGGGACCGCATCCTCGTGGACGACTTGGGCGTCCTCGTTACCACCGGTGACGATTCCATTTCCCTGAATGACTATCGCGATGCCCTGAAACGGGAATTTGGCGGCCAGACCGTCTACGACCGCGTGGCGGCCGAAGGCGAGCAGACCCTGTCGCGGGCCTGGGATGACATGCCGCTCAAGCGCCCTCTCTACTTCGTGCACGGCCTACCGGGCAACCGCAATACGGTGCGTCAGAGCCCCAACGGCGAGATCGAAGTCACCTCGGTCGGCCGGTGGTTCGACGTGCAGCGCAGCCCACGCGACAGCGAGCGGAAGCTCTGGGATGGCGACAGGCTGCGGATTTCCTTCGGTTTCCCCCGTGATGAGCTTCGCGGCGGGCGGGAATTGCAGGAGGGGTTCCTTCCCGTGCTGCGAACCTGGTGGCAGGAGGGCCCCCTCTGCTATGAGCAGAAGACCGTTTTGACGGCTCCCCAGTTGAAAGAGATCGCCTTGGACATGCCGACTGTCCTGCTGATGCGGGTGCGGGTGGTCAACACGTCCGATTCGCAGGAGGCGGTGGCTGCCTTGCGATTTGTGACTGACGCCGGACGCAATGAAAGGCTCAGTCTCAGAGAGGATCGTGTCTTGGCCGGTGGCGATGCGGGCGACCGGCTCCGGTTCCTGGTGCACGCAGAGGAGCAGACAGGTCTCGCACAGGACGGCCGCGCGGTGAAGTGGACCGCGAGCCTCAAGCCTGGCCAGAGCACGACCCTCTGTGTGGCGATTCCCTCCATCACACTGCTCAAGGACGAGGAGATCGAGGCTGTTCACGAGTTTGACTTCGATATCGAAGTGAAGCGTGTCTGCGCGTTCTGGCGGGAGGTGACCGAGCGGGGCACACAGATCACAACCCCCGAGTCGTGGCTCAACGACTTCTACAAGTCGCACCTGCGGCACCTGCTCGTCAACTGCTTCAAGGAGCTCGACACGGACTATCTCCACGCCCACGTGGGCACGTTCCACTACGGCGTCTACCCGAATGAGTCGATCATGATGGTCAGCGACCTCGACCGGCGGGGCTACCATGACGAGGCCCGGCGCAACTACGATGCCTTCCTGCACTACCAGGGCAGCGTCTCCATGCCGGGCAATTTCAAAAGCTCCGAAGGCCAGTTCTACGGCGCCGGCGGCCACGAGACCGGCGGCTACAACAAGAGCCACGGCTACGTCATGTGGGGTATGGCCCAGCACTGGTCGTACACCCGCGACCGCGAGTGGATGGACAAGGCCGCCCCGGGCCTGGTCAAGTCCTGCGAATGGGTCATTCGCGAGCGACAGGCGACGATGACCGCGAGGCCCGACGGCACGAGGCCGCTCGAATTCGGGTGGCTGCCCGCCGGCTCGTTGGAGGACGTCACCGACTACTGGAACTGGCTCGCGACGAACAGCGCCACCGTCTGGGGCTTCCGGGCGCTCGCCGATGCCCTGGCGGACGCAGGCCATCCCGAGGGCAGGCGATTGCAGCAGGAGGCCCAGGCGTACTACGACGACTTCATGCGAGGCATCACGGAATCGCGAATCCTGTGCCCGGTGGTCCGGCTGCGGGACGGGACCTATGTCCCGAAGATTCCCTCGCGGCTCTACGAACGCGGCCGGGCCCACGGTTGGCTCCGCGAGACGCTGGAAGGCCCGCTGTTTCTGCCCGCCTATGGTCTGCTGGCCCCCGATGCCCCCGAGACCCGCTGGGTGCTCAAAGACTACGAGGACAACCTCTACATCTCCGACCGCTACGGCTACGCGATCCCGGCCTACGACGCCTTCTGGTTCTCTCGCGGCGGGTTCTCCATGCAGGCCAACCTGCTCGATGGCCCCTTGCCGTACCTGTGGCGCGACGACGTCAAGCACTACATCCGTGCCTACTTCAACGGCTTCGCTTCCGCGTTCTATCCCGAGATCCGCATGTGCAACGAGCACTCGCTGCCCGAGCTGGGCTACCCGCGAGGCGACCACTTCAAGACCTCGGACGAGGCCCAGTCCACCTACTGGCTGCGGTTGATGTTCGTCAACGAGCAGGGCAACGACCTCTATCTTGGCCAGGCGATCCCTCGCTACTGGCTGACGAACGGGAACCGGATCGGCATCGAACGGGCCGCTTCGCACTTTGGCTTGCTGTCGGCACAATGGGAATCTCGCGTCGCCGAGGGGACCGTCAGAGTCACGCTCGACCCACCCACGCGCGACGAGCCCAAAACCATCTATCTCCGCATCCGCCACCCGCAAGGCAAGCCGCTCCAGAGTGTCCTGCTGAACGGCAAAGCCTACGACAAGTTCGACCGGGATAAGGAGTGGATCGTCTTACCGGGGACTCTCACAGGTCGCCAGGAGATTGTATCGCGGTACCAGTAGCATTTCGGTCTGACTGTCCCGATCGCGGAAAGCACGTGGAGTGAGCCGATGAACATCGTGATGCATCTGACTGCCAATGTCCTCTGGCTGTCCTCGGTCCTTGTCGGCGTCGATCCGGGCGACTGGACCCTCTACATCGCAAACGACAACTGCCCCGACTACACGTGGGGCTACACCGAGGAGCAGACGCGGCAGGCCTTCGCGGATATCGTCCGCAGCCATCTCGACGAGATGAACCGCACGGACTCCCTGGAGCCGGCGAGCCAGGACCGCTACAACATGGCTGTCACGCAGGAGGCGATCTGCTTCGTCGAGCGATATCCCGAGCGGGAGGCCGAACTGGTCCGGCGGATCAAGGAGGGACGCGTATTCGTGAGCCCGTTCCTGTGCAATTCGCTCTGGGCGTTTCACAGCACGGAGTGTGCGATCCGGACCCTCTACCCCGCCCGGCGGCTGGAACAGAAGTGGGGGATCGCCATCGATGTCGCGGAGCACATCGAGGAGCCGTCTTTGCCCTGGGGGATGTCGCCCATCCTGGCCGGCGCGGGCGTTCGGTGGCTGTCGGTGCCGTTCTACAACTACGATTCGACTTTCTCCTCGCTGAAGAACCCGCCTTTGTTCCTCTACGAAGGCCCCGATGGCAGCAAGCTTCGCGTCATTCTCGACCCTTGGGCTTCGAACAAGGCCAGCTACTTCCAGGGCGCTGTGATTCTGCGAAAGCCCGAAAGTATTATAGAGGAGTGGCTGCCTCACTACAGCGGTCTGGGCGAGGTCTACCCGCTTCAATCTATTCTCGCCAGCGGGACGCACAGTGACATCTCCCCGAACAGCGGCTCTCAGACGCAGGGTTTCGCAGAGGCGATCGTCAAGTACAACACCGACGGCGGCTCGCATCCGAAGCTGGTCAACGCTACGCTGCCGCAATTCTGCGAAGTTGTGGACCGTGTGCAGGCCCGGAAGCCATTTCTTCCGACACTGCGAGGATGCTTCGGACACTCCTGGGACCTCTGGCCCGTCTCGCTGGCGAAGTGCGCAGCCGACATGCGCGAAGCGGAGAGGGCGTATCTGGCCGCCGAGACGCTGCTGGCCGTCGCAGGGAGCGGTCGCCCCGAGGTCTATGATGCGACGCGGGCCGATCGTGAGCGGGCCGAATGGTGCTGGGCCATGCTCAGCGACCATGCCTGGAACGGGACCGACGAGCGAAACAAGCGACACAATGCCGAACTGCGCAGAAAGTGGAACGAGGAGTTGAATGATGCTGCGGCCAAGTTGCGGACGCAGGGCTGGGGTGCGATGGGACTGACGCCGGACACGTACGCGCTGACTGTATTCAACAGTCTCAGTTTCCCTCGTTCGGGGCTCGTCTGTCTTACGACGACGCAGGAGACCGTCGATGTGGCGTCTGACGGCAGACCTGTGGAGTCGCAGATCGTTCGCGAAGGGGGAGAGCGGGTTCTGTGTTTCGTGGCGGCGGATGTCCCGGCCTTCTCGTTCCGGCGATTCGAGTTGAGGCCGGCGGGGGCAACTGTGATCCGGGACCATGGCGTCTCGGCCACGCCACGCGGCCTGGAGAGTCCATACTATCGATTGGCGATCGACCAGCAAACCGGCGCCGTCTCCAGCCTGGTCCACAAGTCCACCGGTCGGGAGTTGTGTTCGTCCGGCCCTCACAAGCTATGCCAGACGGTTTTCTTCGACGGCAAGGATCACACGATTGGGAACGCCCGCGTGGAAGTCATTGCCCAAGGACCCGTCCTGGCCCGGGTGAGAGTCGCCGGCAGCGTGGAAGGAATCGCTGTCACCAACGACATCACTGTCTATGCTGAACTGGACCAGGTGGATTTCGATCTGCGGGTGGACAAGCCCGTCACGGTGAACGAACAGCGGCTGTGCCATGTGTTCCCGGTCGTGCAGGATGGGGCCGAGCTTCGTATCGAGACGACCGCAGCGGTCATCCGTCCCGAGCCGCAGCCCAAAGGGGACCTGCTGCCCGGCGCCGACACGCGCCGGTTCGCCGTGCAGGGTTTCGTGGACGCCTCCTCGCCGCAAGACGTGGGCGTCACCATCGCGCCGCTGGATGCGTTTGCCCTGAGAATGGACCTGGGCCCTCTGGCGTTTGAAGCCCTGGGCAACGATCAGAATTATCGCGAAGTGATCCAGGACCAGGATGGTGTCAAGATGTTCCGCTTCCGCTATGTGCTGCGAGGTTACACGGGAGGCTGTGACAACGCGAAGACCATAGCCTGGAGCCGCAGCGTGGCGACGCCGTTTCTGTGTGCCCGAGGGGGCATCCCCGACGACCGGTTGGCGATTCCGACGATTCAACTCGACCCTTCGCGTGCCATTGCGACCTGCCTGAAGCCAGCCGACGGCGACGGCTCCGGCGGTTCGGTCCTCCGTCTATGGGAGACGACGGGCGAATCCGGGCCCATTCGAATTGGCCTGCGAGGATTCCGCATAGCGATCCGAACCGACCTGCTCGAACGGAATCAGGAGCAATTGCCGCTCATGGACGGCGGCATCGACGTGAAGGTCAATCCGCATGGTTTCTGTTCCGTCCGCCTGCTGCCGTAGGGGGTACCCACGTCTGCGCCGGAGGCGATGCGCACGCCACACATTTTTCTTCGGTTCTGCTGTTGACAGCCGATGGTATGTATAGCATAATAGGCATAACATAACATATGCTGATCCACGAGAATTGGGAGGTTGACATGAAATTCGAGAGTCAGTTGCTCAAGGGGGTGGCCCCAGTGGTGGTGCTGCAGATCCTGTCGCGAGGGCCGATGTACGGCTACGAGCTCAGCCAGGCGATCGAGCAGCGAAGCGGCGATATCCTCACGCTTGGCAAGGGCACGCTCTATCCGCTCCTGTACAACCTGGAGGCCAAGAAGCTCGTGCAGGCCAAGTGGGAGACGACCGACTCCGGCCGGAACCGACGCTACTACTCGATCACAGGCAAAGGCGAACACGAACTCGCCAGCCAGAAGGCGCAGCTCCAGGGCTTGGCCAAGGGCCTTGACCTGCTCTTCGGCGGCGCCCTGAAGGCGGCCCTGTAGGTGACTTGGCGTCGCCCAGAAGAGCCAAGAGAAGGTAACCAAAAGGAACGAAAAAGGGCGAAAGAAGGTAAGTGGGGTGTGTCATGCGAGATAGACCCGATGCGAACCCTGGGAATGAATTGCCTGCCTCTGCCACTGAGTTCATCGGCCGGGTGACGAAGAGAATACGGTACCGTCGTAAGGTTCGGCAGGATGTACGAGCGGAACTGACAGCGCATTTCGAGGATGAGCTATGGGACTGCGCCGACGCTCAGGAGCGAGAACAACGGGCGAAGAAGCTGATCGAGGAATTCGGCGATGCAAAGCTGCTCGCGGTCCTGTGTCGAAGGGCCAAGAAACGTTGCAGGCCCCTGTGGCGGAAAGTGCTTGTCCGCGGCGTGCAGGTTGTTGGCGTGTTCCTGCTCTATCTCTTCGTCTGCTCTGTCCCGCTGTTTGTGGGAAAGCCGACGGTCCGAGTGGACTACGCCGATTGGCTCACGGAACGGTGGCGGCCTGCCCAGCCGGGCGTCGAGAATGCGAGAACATACTATGAACAAGCTGCCTCGCTCTACGTCGAGCCGCCGGAGGCGCTGGCGGCCAGGAGAAAGCCGCCGGAGTGGACGGTGCGAGACTGCAATGAGGCCGACTTGCGGTTGCTGACCGATTGGCTGAGCGAGAACAAAGCGGCATTCGACCTGTTCAGGAAGGGGGCGAACACCACTCATTACTGGCCGGTCTATGATGTCAACCAAGCGCGTCGGATCCGAGGCAATGTTCCTTTCATGTGGATGGAGTCGAACGTTGTGCCCGTGGCGATGGAATCGCTTGCGCGATACCGATCCCTCGCGACGGCCTGGAGGGACTGGGTGGCCTATCAGGTTCGTCTGGGGGCGGTGGACGAGGCACTGGACGATTCCCTGGTGCCCCTGCGCTTCGGGCGGCATCTGAAAGGCAAGGGACTTCTGATCGAGCAGTTGGTGGGAATCGCGATTGAAGCTCTTGGTCGCGCCATCATGTTTGACGTGCTGCAGGAGCCGGGGATCTCCGTCGAGAGCCTGGCCCGCGTACAGGACGAACTCCTGTTCGCCTTCGATCGGGACCAAAGCCTCCTCAACCTCGACGCCGAGAAGGTCTTCTGGTACGACAACATCCAGCGGACCTTCACTGACGACGGACATGGCGGAGGCCGTGCCCTGCGACGCGGCCTGCCCTTCGCGGCCGGCGATTGGAGGAGCAATCTGACGGGCATACTCCGGTTCGATTATCCGGATCGGCGCCGGACTGTGGCGATGGTCGATGCCTACTTCGAGCAGATCCAGGAGACACTGCGCACGGCGCCCAACAGCAAGGAACCAGGTTTGGGGCAGGAGGGACAGATCGACTGGGTCAAGCAGAACCTGTTCTTCTCCCTGCTGAAACCTGCCCACGAGCGGTTGGGATTTCTGGTCTGGCGTGCCAGAACGGGCGAGGTTGCTCTGGCGGCGACGGTGGCCATCCTGCGCTACAAGGCCGAAAAGGGTTTCTATCCCGACCATTTCGAGGAGTTGGTCACAGCGGGTTTCCTGGCCAGGCTGCCCGACGACCCCTTCGGCCAAGGTCCCCTCACGTACCGCAGGACGGCCGATGGGTTCCTGCTCTACTGTTGGGGCCAGAACCTCACCGACGACGGTGGCCGGCAGGGCACCGGCCGGGACGGCAAACCTCGCGATTGGGCCGACAACGGCGACATGGTCTTCTGGCCGGTTTCTGGCGATTGAGATCCTGGTGAATGCGAGTTCGCAGTATGGAACCGATGAACATGGGAGAAAACGAGCCTTCGAATCTGCCGGCGTGTGCAGAGCAGTTCATCACGGAAGTCGTGCGACAGATCCGCTATCGCAAACGCGTCCGCGAGGAAGTGCGGCAGGAACTGGCTGCGCACTTCGAGGATGAACTGCGAGAATGCGTCGATGTCCCGGAGCGGGAGCAACGAGCGCAACGGTTGATCGAGGAATTCGGCGACGCCGGACTTCTGGCGGTCCTGTGCCGCCGGGCCAAGAAACGCTGCCGACCGCTGTGGGTCAGAATGCGGGTCCGGATGATGCAGGTGGTTGGCCTGTTCCTACTCGTGTTCATCCCCTACACGATCTGGTTCATCAGCGGCAAGCCCAACCCGACAACCGGTTACTTGGCGAAGGTAAATGCCCTCCGTCGTCCGGGCGGGCCGGTGAAGGAGAATGCTTGGTGGCTGTACAAGGGAGCCATGGAATTGGTCGTCGAACCGAACCAGACGGTTCAGCAGGCATCGTGGTTCAAATATCTGAAACCTCCCAAGGAATTGCTGCCCCCGCAAGAGCGGAAGATCCTCGAGGACTGGATCGCAGTTAACCCCCTCGCATGGCAGATATTCGAACGCGCGACAGCGAGAAGACAATGTCAGAGGGTCTATCAAAGGGCACCCGGCAAACGCCTGTTGTGGGATTCGATGGAAAACCCTCCCCTTGCGAGGCTAAGGAGGCTCGTCCAGATCGGCCTATGGAAGTCTCGTTTCGCCATGGAACAGGGACAGACCGGCGATGCCCTCGGCTACTGTGTGACCATCCTCCGTGCGGGAGCCCATTGGCAGACGAATGCCTTTCTGATCGAGCAGTTGGTGGGGCAATCGATGAGCCAGGAGGCGTGCCGGGAGATCCTCCGGATTGTGGCGGCAACACACGTATCCGATGACCAGCTTCTTGACTTGCAGAATCGATTGCTCCGAGTCTACGAGGAGGGTTACCCGCTCACGAATTTCGATGCGGAGCGTCTGTGTATGCGGGAAGCGGTCCAGTATTGTTTCACCAACGGCGGACCGGGAGGGGGACACCGTGTCGTGGCGAGCTACGTGGCAGATCTCATGGCCGCGCGTCAACTCGTTGACCAGAATGTGCTCACGATGCCGCGGGTGATCGCAGGACCCATGGGTTTGGGGCTCAGCATGTTTCA
>JBDKRX010000115.1:0-12978 GCA_039683175.1 Phycisphaerales bacterium | reverse complement strand
GCAAGAGCGCCACGGCCACCAGCGCCACAGCGGCGACGGTAGCCGAATGGACACGCTGGGCAATCCCGATGAGCGACTTCGCAGGCGTGAATTTCGCCAAGGTCAAGAAGATGGTCATCACCATCGGTGACAAGAACGCTACGACAGCCGGAGGCAGCGGCATCGTCTTCATCGACGATATCGGTTTCGGACACCCGGCTCAGTAGACACGCAACGCAACACGCGAAGGGGCCCGTCTCCACACGGAACGGGCCCCTTTCCTTTCCTGCCCCCGACCCCTTCCTGCCGCGATTTGGCGTCACCAGGGGAATAAAGCGTCAGCGGATTGACGATCCGTTCCCGGCGACTTACTATCCATTTCCATACCGTGCATCGGATGAACCGATGGTGAACCAGGAATGGTGCAGTCGCAAGGTGGATCAGTGAGAGATTCGGGAAGCAGGAGGTTTCTTATGAAGCGCAGGCCGGGTAGTAACGTGTTGCGTGGGACGGTGCTCTCTTTGCTGGTGGCCCTGAGTATGGCGGTCTGGACCGCGCGCCTGAATGCTCGAACTGACGCCGCCGGTCCGGCGTCCATGGTGACACTCCACGGCGACCGACTCGGCGCTCCGATCAGTCCGTTTATCTACGGCCAGTTCATCGAGCACCTGGGTCGGTGCATCTACGGGGGCATCTGGGCCGAGATGCTCGAAGACCGCAAGTTCTACTTCCCCATCACGGCCGAGTACCGGCCCTATCGCCAGTTGGAGGATTCGCCCTTCCCGGTGGTGGGGGCCTCGCCGTGGCAGATCATCGGGTCGGCCGATGCGGTCACCATGGTCAAGGAGGACCCATTCGTCGGCGAGCAGACACCACGGATTGCCGCCGGCGCCGGGATTCGCCAGCGGGACCTGGCCGTAATCCAGGGCAAGGACTACGTCGGGTACATCTGGCTGGCCGCTCCCAAGGGCGGAGCGTCCGCTGATGTAGCACTGGCGTGGGGCAGCGACGAGAACGCCCGGCAGACCGTTCGCATCAAGGGCATCAAGAGCAAGTACCAGAAGCACTCGCTGAAATTCACGGCCGGCGCAAATGTAGACAAGGCAATGCTCGAAATCCTCGTCACCGGCGGCGATGTCCTGGTGGGCACCGTATCGCTCATGCCCGCCGACAACATTCGCGGGATGCGGCCTGACACGCTGGACCTGCTCAGGCAACTCGGCGCGACGATGTACCGCTGGCCCGGCGGCAATTTCGTCAGCGGGTACGACTGGCGCAACGGGATCGGGGACCGCGACCGCCGGCCCCCTCGCAAGAACCCCGCCTGGACCGGCGTCGAACACAACGACTTCGGACTCGATGATTTCATCGCTTTCTGCCGTGAGGTGGGAGCCGAGCCGGTGATCGCAGTCAATACGGGTTTCGGCGATGACTACAGCGCCGCCCAGGAGGTCGAGTACTGCAATCGCGGGACCGACACGATCGGCGGAAGCTGGCGGGCGAAGAACGGGCACAAACAGCCCTACGGCGTCAAGTACTGGTGCGTCGGCAACGAGATGTTCGGGCCCTGGCAATTGGGTTTCATGCAGCTCAGCCACTACGTGCAGAAGCACACCCGCGTGGCGCAGGCGATGTGGAAGGTGGACCCATCGCTCAAGCTGATCGGAGTGGGCAGTCTCGGGGAATTCAACCGCCGCAACGACCCGGAGCAGAAGGTCGGCTGGACCGAGGGCATGCTGGCGGATTGCGCGAATTCCATGAACTACATCTCGGAGCACTTCTATCGCGGCCGGACACCCTGGGCGCCGGAGGACCCCAACATCATCGGGCACGTCGGCCTGTTGAAACAGTCGATTGTGCAGAAGGCCGAGGGACATCGCAAGCTCCAGAAAGAACTGGGTCTGCTCGACACGCGGCCCGTGCCCATCGCAATGGATGAGTGGAACTACTGGCATCAGCCGTATGTGTACGGCGAGCTTGGCTGCCAGTATGACCTCGCCGACGCCCTGGGCGTGGCCGCCGGATTGCACGAATACTACCGCAACAGCGACATCATCCAGATGGCCCACTACGCTCAGACGGTGAACGTCATCGGCTGCATCAAGACGACGAAGACCGCCGCGTTCTTCGACGCAACGGCGCTGCCGCTGATGCTGTATCGCCAACAGTACGGCTCGATCCCCATCGAGGTCACAGGCAATCATACGGCTTCTTCGCTCGACGTGGCCGCCGCCTGGACCGCCGACCGCAAGGCCGTCACGATCGGCGTCGTGAACCCGAATCCCGAGGCCAAGGCCCTGGAGCTGAAGCTCGACGGCATCAAGCTGGCCGCCAAGGGCACAGGCTGGGTCATCGCAGGAAACGATCCGAAGCTGTACAACGACGCGAACAACGAGCGGATCAAGATCATCGAGGTGCCCGTGCAATGGGAGAACCGAATGGAGGTGGCCCCGCTGAGCGTCACGCTCGTCCGATTCCCGACGCAGTGACAGGATGTATTGATGATGGTTTCTTCCGATGTCAGTCATAGCACTGTAACCACGGTTCTGCTTGTTGCCGTATGCGCGATCGCGTGTGTCGCCGTATCCCCATCACAAGGATCTGAAGGTGCGACGACGCGGCAGGTTGTGACGGCGCCGGGGGCCGGCAGGACGGTCCCTCGCGACGTGATGGAGCGGGTGTATGAGCAGGTGAAGACCCCGTACAAGTACGGCGTGGTCCTCGCCGGCGAGAACGGGGCGATGGTCGATTGCCCCAGCGTCTTTCGACAGGGGGACCGCTGGTACATGATGTACATCCAGTTCGCAGGGAAGGGCTATGAGACCCTGCTGGCCGAGAGCACGGACCTGCTCCACTGGAAACCGCTCGGCAAGATCCTCCGATTCCGCGACGGCGCGTGGGACGCGCGACAGGCGGCGGGCTTCATCGCTCTGCAGGACCCTGTCTGGGGCGGTTCCTACAAGCCGGCCACGCACGAGGGAAAATACTGGCTATCCTACGTCGGCGGCGCATTGGAAGGCTATGAAACCGATCCCCTCTCCATCGGCATTGCCTGGACCGACGACCCGACCAAGCCGGTCGAGTGGAATCGGCTGGACGAGCCCGTATTGTCGCCTGTGCAGCCGGACGTGCGCCAGTTCGAGAAGATCACCCTCTACAAGAGCAACATCATTCACGATGCAGCGCGGACGCTCGGCTATCCCTTCGTCATGTTCTACAACGGCAAGCAACCCCAGCGCGAGTGCATTGGGATGGCCGTCTCGAAGGACCTGCGGCACTGGCTGCGGTTCGGCGCCGAACCCGTCATCGACAACGGCGACGGCATCTCGGGCGACCCCCAGATCGTGCAGATGGGCGACATCTGGGTGATGCACTACTTCGGGGCCTTCTGGAAACCGAAGGCGTTCGACACGTTCGCCTGCTCGTACGATCTGGCGCACTGGACCAGGTGGGATGGTCCGCACCTGATCGAGCCATCCGAGCCGTGGGACGAGACCTACGCCCACAAGCCGTGGGTCGTCCAGCATGAGGATACGGTCTATCATTTCTACTGCGCCGTGGGCAGCCGTGGCAGGGTCATCGCCCTGGCCATGTCAGAACCGCCGGAGCGCCGGGATTGACGGGCACCTCCGGGCGTTTTGCGGCAGGCATTGAAACTCCGCCCCGCGTCCGTGTATACTTTGTCGTATCGTGATCCTCCATGTGACACGCAGATCCGGATCGGCTGCAGAAACCTGTCGAAAGGACAAGAGGCATGAACATGGCTCGCTTGAATCTGTCGTGGTTTCTGATTTTGGCAATCGTCATGGCTCTTGCCGGTCCGGCGGGCGCCGCCGGTCAATCGCCTTTCTACGATATCCGCGACTACGGCGCGCTGCCCAACGACGACGCGAAGGACACCGACGCGATTCGCAAGGCCATCCAGGCGGCCGTGAATGCCGGAGGCGGGACCGTGTACTTCTCCGCAGGCCGATACGTGAGCGGATCGATCCACCTCCGGAGCAATGTCACGCTCCATCTCGATGCCGGCGCGGTGCTGGCGTTCAGCCAGGATTTCGACGACTACCTGCCGATGTTCCAGTCCCGCTGGGAAGGAACGGAGTGCTTCAACTTCTCGCCACCGATCTACGCGTACCGTGCGGAGAATATCGCGATTGTCGGTCGCGGCCTGATCGACGGACAGGGCAAGGCCTGGTGGGATTTCCATCGCAAACTCAGGGCTGAGTTCCAGCAGAACAAGAAGATCGCAGAGCCGTCGAAGTGGTCGGGACTCTTCGCGGAGAAGAACGCGGCTTCGTTCCTCAAGGAGCAGTGGGAGTCGATGGGCAACTTCCTGCGCCCGCCGATGATCCAGCCGTTCGAGTGCCGCAACGTGCGGATCGAAGGGATCTCGCTCAAGGGCCCGCCCTTCTGGACGATCAACCCGGTGTACTGCGAGAACGTCACCGTGACGGGCATCTCGATCAAGAACCCCGAGGACTCGCCCAACACGGACGGGATCAATCCGGATTCCTGCCGGAATGTACGCATTTCCGATTGCCACATCAGCGTGGGCGACGACTGCATCACGATCAAATCCGGCCGGGATGAGGACGGGCGGCGGGTGGGCCGGCCCTGCGAGAACATCACCGTCACGAACTGCACCATGCTGGACGGGCACGGCGGGGTCGTCATCGGCAGCGAAATGTCCGGCGGGGTCCGGCGCGTGGCGATCAGCAACTGCGTATTCGACGGGACCGAACGAGGCATCCGCATCAAGACCACGCGCGGCCGAGGCGGGATCATTGAGGACATCCGCGTGAGCAACGTCGTGATGACCCGGATCGCCAGGGCCCCCTTCGATCTGAACATGTTCTATGCAAAAATGCCCGAGGAGCCGGTCTCGGAGCGGACGCCGACCCTGCGAAACCTGCACTTCAGCGACATCACGATCAAGGACTCGCCCGCCGCGGGTTTCATCCTGGGCCTGGCGGAAATGCCGGTGGACAACGTGACCTTCAGCAATATCGCCATCGAGTCCGAAAAGGGGTTCTCGTGCAGCAATGCGAAGAACATCGCATTCCGCAACGTCCAAATCGACACAAAGAAGGGTCCCGCTCTGCTCTGCGAGAATCTTCAGAGCCTGGAGATCGAGGGCCTCCAAACGCTGACGCCGCACACGGGTAGTTCCGTAATCGACTTGAAGAACGTCGCGGACGCATACATTCACGGCTGCCGGGCGACGACGGGGACCAACGTGTTCCTCGCCCTGCGTGGGGAAAACTGCCGGGACATCCTGTTGCAGGGAAACGACCTGCGCGGCGTCTCATCGCCTGTGAACACCAGCGAAGGATGCCCGGCTTCAGCCCTGGTTTGTGACTGGGATCGGAGAACACCATGACCTCACGGGAACGAGTCCAGAAGGCATTGAATCACCAGACACCCGACCGGGTCCCCATCGATTTCGGCGGATTCCAGACGGGGATTCACAGGCGGGCGTACGAGGCCCTGACCGAACATCTTGGCCTTCGGGAGGAGGTCTCCATCCTGGACCCGGTGCAGCAGTTGGCCAGGCCCAGCGAGGCGGTGCTGGAACGACTCCGCGTGGACACGCGGTACGTGCTGGCGCATGGGCCGGAGGGCTTCGATGGCACGATCCGCAAGAACCGGCGCAACGACAGACTATGGCACGACCTCAAGGACGAGTTCGGCGTCATCTGGTCCATGCCCGACGACACCGGCCTGTATATGGACATCTCGCATCATCCGCTGGCGACCGCCTCGATCACGGACCTGGCCGACTACCCCTGGCCGGATGGCTCGGACGCAACCCGTTTCACCGGTGTCCGCGACCACACGAAGACGCTTCGCAGGGAAACCCCCTACGCGCTGGTCACCGGCATCAGCGGCGTGGTCTATGAATACTGCTGGTATCTGCGCGGCTTGGAACAATGGTTCATGGATACGGTCGAGAACCCCGATTTCTGCGCCGCGCTGCTCGACCGCACGCTGACCTACTGGATGGACTACATGACCGGCTTCCTGCGGGAAATCGGCGATCTCGTGGATGTGGTCATGATCGGCGACGACCTCACCGGCCAGAGTGGACCGCTGTTCTCGCCGGCGTTCTATCGGAAGGTGGTGAAGCCCCGCCAGAAGAAGCTCGTGCAGCACATCAGGTCGCTGACCCGCGCAAAAGTCTGGTATCACACCTGCGGCAACTGCGTCGAGTACATCCCCGATCTGCTCGACAACGGGGTGGACATCCTCAACCCGGTGCAAACCAGCGCCGCGGGCATGGACCCGGCCATGCTCAAGCAACGATTCGGCCGGGATCTGGTCTTCTGGGGCGGCGGCTGCGACGCCCAGCACACCCTGCCCTTCGGCACATCCGAGCAGGTCCGCGAGCAGGTCCGGCGAAACATGGAGATCTTCAAACCCGGCGGCGGGTACGTATTCAACGGCATTCACAACATCCAGGCGGACGTCCCGCCCCAGAACGTCGTCGCTCTGTTCGATGCCGCCTATGACTACGGTCGAAGCGAAGGAGTGTAGGAGCGTTGTCGCGTGGGCGTGTAGCTCCCCTTTATGTTTCTAATTGCCTGTACTTTCGCCAAGTTACGATTCTTCTCCGGCAGAAACCCAACAAATCCCACTGGCCGGCCAGCCGTTTGTGGTATAATGGAGGCTTGGAGCACGTCGGATTCTTGACGCCGTGGTGGCGGCGCAGCATAGAGAGAACCCAGAAGGAAGGAGGATAGACGACATGTCGAGGCAGTTCATTTCCCTGAGCACCATTATCCTGCTGTTGATCCCCGTTGCGGTCATCCGGGGCGCAACGCCCTTCGATCTGCTGCCCACGTTCGATGTCGAGATCGGCAACGATGCCTCCATGGGACCGGGTAGCTCCAGCGAGACCGGCACGGGAATGGGGATACGCAACATCGCCACAAGGCGACGCGTATCCTTCGCGACATACGATATCTCCGGCATCCGCGGCGCGGGACAGGTATTCTCCAACGTGAGCTTCAGCAATTACGGCCACGATCCGGGCACGGTGAATGTCTACGGCGTTCTGGAGTCCGCCGAAGCCCTCGTCGCCACCGGGATCAACTGGAACAACGCCCCCGGCGTCCAGAATGACCCCGTGCCGGCGTCGGATTCCGAGGTCCAGCTCGATCTGGCGGACCTCACCGACATCCTGTTGACTTTCGACGCTCCAGCTCGAACCGTTCGGGCGTCTACGGAAACCAGCGAGGCGCTGGCCGCGTTCCTCAACAGCGACACGAACGGCTTCGTCGCCTTCCTCTTCGCTCCCGAGGGCAGCGCCAATGCGATCGTCCGCACGATGGAATACACGGCAGGTCCCGGCGGCTCGCGGCTGCAAGGGGAGGTCGGAGGACAAGCAGTGGCCGCTCGTGATCCCAGCCCGGAGGACCAGGCCACCGACATCTATCGCGATGAGGTCCTGAGCTGGACGCCGGGGACCTATGCCTGGGCGCACAACGTGTATTTGGGAACCTCCTTCGACGATGTGAACGCCGCCACGGCGGACAATCCGCTCGATGTGCTGGTCAGCCTCGAGCAGGACGAGAACGCCTACAACCCTGCCGGCGATTTCGCATTCGGACAGACGTATTACTGGCGCGTTGATGAGGTCAACGGCGCGGATGGGACGATCTACCCGGGCGGCGTCTGGTCGTTCACAGCCGAGCCTCGCCTGTACGTCATGCAGAACATCGCCGCCACGGCCTCCAGCACGGACGCGACCGCGTTGCCTGAGAACACGATCAACGGCGCCGGGATCACCGACGACCTGTACCACGGGACCGACGAGAGCACGATGTGGCTCAGCGGCAAAACCGGCCCGCAACCAACCTGGATTCAATACGAGTTCGACCGGATCTACAAAATCGAGGAGATGTGGGTCTGGAATTACAACGTCCTGTTCGAGAATATCCTGGGTCTGGGCACGAAGGATGTCGCGATCGAGTACTCGTCCAACGGAGCGGACTGGACCCTTCTGAGCGAGACACAGTTCGCGTGGGCCCCGGGAGCTGCAGGTTACGAGCACGACGCGACCGTGGACTTCGGGGGCGTCGCCGTGAAATACGTCCGGCTGACCCCCAGGAGCAACTGGGGCGGCATCACAGTCCAGTACGGCCTGAGCGAGGTGCGGTTCTTCTACACGCCGACCCATGCGGGAACCCCGCAGCCGAGTCTCGCGGAGGCGGACGTCAGCCCCGATGTACTGCTACAGTGGCGCCCGGGCCGAGAGGCAGTCTCCCATCGAGTCTACTTCGGCGAGGACCAACAGGCCGTAGCGACCGGCACGGAACCCGTCTCGACCGCCACGGACACCAGCTACGATCCGGGTCCTCTCCTACTGGCGAAAACCTACTACTGGAGAGTGGATGAGGTCAACGAGGCCGCGAGCCCGAGCCTCTGGCAAGGAGCGGTCTGGAACTTCTCCACGAGCGAGTACCTGGTCGTCGACGACTTCGAAAGCTATACAAATGACATGGAAGCGGAAGGCGCGATCTTCCAGACCTGGCTCGACGGTTTCGAAATCGACGAGAATGGGTCCGTCGTGGGCTACATCGATCCCCCATACGCCGAGCGAAACACCGTCCACGGCGGCCGCCAGTCCATGCCCCTCGCATACAACAACACCGCGGCAGCCTATTCCGAGGCCACGAGGACGTTCGACAACCCGCAGGATTGGACCGCCCATGGCGTGACGAAGCTGTCGCTGTATTTCTATGGAGCCGCGGAGAACACGGCCGGCCAGATGTATCTGAAGATCAATGGAACGAAGGTGAACTACAGCGGAGCAGCCGATGACCTGAAAACCGCCGGGTGGCTCCAATGGACCGTTGATCTGGGATCGTTGGGCGTAAACCTGAAGAAGACCAGCACTCTGTCCATCGGTATCGAGAACGCAGGGATCACCGGCACATTGTTCTTCGACGACATCCAGTTGTTGCCGTGACCAGGCAAGGCATCACAGTGGAATGACGACGGCATCAGCCCAGAGGCATTGACAGTTGAATAATCCGGTATTGTGTTGAGGAGGAACGCCATGCGCAGGGAACTACTGCATCTCACCTGTCTTCTCTCGTTGACGTGGACCGTCACGGGCATGGCCGCCGAGCCGTTCCAGCAGGATGGAGGCGCCGACGGCATTGTGTCCGTGGAGGCGGAGCACTACGACAACAAGGTGGAAACAACCACCAACACCTGGTCTGTGGTGACGACCGCCAGGGGATTCACGGCAGCCGAGGGATTCAGCGGCGGCCAAGCCGTGCAGAGCATGCCCGACACAGCCACCGGCGGCAAGACCGTCAAAACCGGCTACGCCGCAAGCAGTCCCCACATCGACTTCCAGGTCAATTTCGTCAAGACCGGCACGCACTACATCTGGATTCTCGGGTTCGGCATCGACGGCAACGGGGACTCCGCCCACGCCGGCCTGGACGGCCTGGAGATCGCCACCTGCGACAACCTGTCCGGCTGGAACGGGGCCTACAATTGGTCCAACAGCACAATGGACAGCGCACCCTCTACATTCGAGGTCGACAAGATCGGCGTCCATACGGTGAACATCTACATGCGCGAGGACGGCATGGTGTTCGACAAGATCGTCCTGACGACCAATGCCGAGTACACCCCCACAGACCACGGTCCGGCCGAGAGTCCGCGGGGCATCCCCGACTATGCGACCGGCCCAGTCCCGCTGGACGGCGCTACCGACATCCCCCGCGAGGTCTCCCTTGCGTGGTCGCCCGGGCCGTCCGCCGCGGCGCATGACGTGTACTTTGGGACGGTCCTGGCCGACGTGGCCGAGGCCGGCCGGAGCGATCCGCGGAACGTGCTGGTCAGCCAAGCCCAGGATGCGAACACGTACGAGCCCGCCGCACGCCTGGAATTCGAAACCACCTACTACTGGCGGATCGATGAGGTCGGCGAAACAGGCGCATCGGCCGTCGAAGGCAACGTCTGGAGTTTCGCGACCGAGCCCTTTGCGTACCGCCTCACTGGGATCACCGCCACAGCCTCCAGCTCCGACGCCGGGTCGGGGCCCGAAAACACGATCAACGACTCCGGAATGAATGCCGACGACGGCCACTCAACCAACGCCACGGATATGTGGCTCAGCAACGAGGCCGGGCCACAACCCACCTGGATTCAGTATGATTTCGACGGGGTCTACAAGCTGCATGAAATGTGGGTGTGGAACCACAACGTGCTGTTCTCCGACCTGCTCGGTTTCGGGTTCAAGGACGGCCGGGTCGAGTATTCCGTCGACGGCGAGAGCTGGTCGGTGCTGAGCGACAGCACGGAGTTCGCCGCAGGTCCCGGCGCGGAGGGCTACACTCACAACACGACAGTGGATTTCACCGGCGTCGTGGCCCAATACGTCCGCCTGACCGCCCTGAGCAACTGGGGCGCCACCATGCCCAAATTCGGACTCAGTGAGGTGCGGTTCTTCTATCTCCCGGTCAGCCCGAGGGAGCCGCAACCGGCCTCCGGTGCGACGGACGTGGAGGTCGATGCGATCCTGAGCTGGCGAGCCGGTCGCGAGGCCGCCTCGCATGTGGTCTATTTCGGTACGGACCAGCAAGCGATCGCAGACGATACGGCCCAGGCTGAGACCGTCACCGACAACAGCCTCGATCCGGGCCCGCTCACGCTCGGGACAACCTATTACTGGAAGGTGGCCGAGGTCAATGAGACCGAGACACCCACCGTCTGGGAGTCCGATGTGTGGAGCTTCTCAACGAAGCAATACGAGATCATCGACGATTTCGAGAGCTATACCGACGTCCTGGGCAGTTGTCTCTACGAGTTCTGGATCGACGGCGTAACCGACAAGAAGAGCAACTCGATGATCGGGTACATGGATGCCATCGACGGAACGTTCGGCGAACGGACGATTGTCCACGGCGGCAAGCAGTCGATGCCGTTCGAGTACAACAACGTGGATACGCCTTACTTCAGCCAGGGCGAACGAGAGTGGGAGACACAACAGGATTGGACCGCCAACGGGGCCGACACGCTGACCCTCTACTTCCGCGGCAATCCGGTCCGCTTCCTCGAACCCGCTGTCGGAAGCATCACAATGAGCGGCGGCGGCGCCGACATTTGGGACGTAGCGGACCAGTTCCGCTTCGCCTTCAAGACCCTCGCCGGCAACGGCTCCATCGTCGCCAAAATCGAGAGCCTTGAAAACACCGACGTCTGGGCCAAAGCCGGCCTGATGATCCGGGAAAGCCTCGATCCGGGCGCTCAGAACGCCATGGCCTATGTCACGCCGGACGGCCGAGCCGGATGGCAGTTCCGGCTCATCGAGGCAGGCACATCCGACAGCACCCGCAGCGACGCAGGCGCGATCACCCTGCCTCACTGGCTGCGGCTGACCCGGACCGGCGCCACCATCAAGGCCGAGCACTCGAGCAACGGGACCACCTGGGAGCCAATGACCGAGGCGGCCAGCCCGACCGAGCCGACGGCTCGCGACATCTCCATGGATTCGACCGTCTACGTCGGCCTCGCGGTCACCAGCCACGTTGCCGATGTCATAGCGACGGCCGAGTTCTCCAACGTCTCGACCACCGGGAGCGTCACCGGCGTATGGGAGGTGCAGGAAATCGGGGCCACCCAACGCGTGAACGATGCCGCGCCGTTGTATGTGACGGTTCAGGACACCGCCGGCAAGAGCAAGACCATCGTTCATGACGATCCGGCGGCGACGCTCGTGGATAGCTGGCAACCGTGGCAGATTCCGCTGTCGCAGTTCACCTCGGCCGGCGTGAATATGGCCAAGGTCAAGAAGATGTACATCGGCGTGGGCGATCCGGTCAATGCCACGCCGGGCGGCGCCGGCCTGCTCTACATCGACGACATCGGCTTCGGTCATCCAATTCCGTAGGAGCAGTCCAATCGATGAAAGAAGGGATGGACGCCCGGCATCCATCTGAAAGACAGGCTCGCCGTCGCTCCAAAGTCCGGCTCGGAGAGCCATGGGTTCTCATGTTCGTGTGGCGGTCGCAGACGGCCGCTGTCAATCACAGTGTGTGTGGGATGGAAGGAGGACGAATATGTGCCGCAGATCGATCATTCTCATGGTTCTGGTGGTGGGGGTGTTTGCCGGTTTGGCGCAAGCCCAGTTGATTACAGCGGTCGTGCACCGGAACACCGATACGGATGCGCCCGAGAACCCGCAGGTTGCACCCGATCCGCTCGGCGAAAGCGCGGTCGTCTTCGTGGATCGGACCCATGTGTACGCCGATGTGCCGGAGTGGTTGATCAGCGCCGAGTACATCATGCTGGCCAACGACAACAAGAACTGGTCGGCCTACGAGTTGGATATCACGTTTTCGCGGAATGCCACGCTCTACGTATTCGTGGATAACCGCATGGGCGGCGCAGCGGGCGGCAAGGATGTTGCGCCCATCGTTACGGGCATGCCGTGGCTGACAACCATGGGTTTCGTCGATACAGGCGAGGACATCGGCATCGACGAGAGCGCCGATGGGGACATCGACCAGTACTACTCCATCTTTGCCTTGGAGGTCGAGGCCGGCACCGTTACGATCGGCGGCGATACCGAGGGCCATAGCGGAAACATGTTGGGTGTTGCGGCGCTGCCGCGAGCCGGCGGAGGCAAGGCCCAAGGTCCCGTGCCGGAAGATGTCGCGACGGACATTCCCCGCGACGTGATCCTGAGTTGGACGGTGGGCGATTTTGCGAAAACGCACAATGTCTACCTTGGGACAGACCGCGAGGATGTCAACAATGCCAGTGTGGCAAACCAAATGGGCGTTCTGGTCAGCGAAGGGCAAATGGACGCGACCTACGAGCCCCCGAGCGTTTTGACTTACGGCCAGACGTACTACTGGCGGATCGACGAGGTCAATGCCGCGGATGGCGAAGTTACCAGGGGCGATCTCTGGTCGTTCACCGTCGAGCCGTATGCCTATCCGGTCGAGAACGTGACGGCGACCGCCTCCAGCGCCC
>JBDKRX010000114.1:0-24510 GCA_039683175.1 Phycisphaerales bacterium | reverse complement strand
CGTCATGGTGCGGCCACGCTGCTCCTTGACGTAGTCCTCGATGGGCCCGATGAGCGGACTCCACTCCTTGATGAGACGGTCCTGCTTGGCGTTCAACGCATCGAGACGCCGCTCGACCATCTCCTTGATCTTGGGATTCAACATGATTTGACTCTCCGTGTTTGCGGAGCGGCTGCCGATCGCACGGCGATCACCCAACCGGACTCCTGGTTACACTTCCATCACGGGCATCAGCCCATGATGTGGCGGAGGATCTTTCCCGCTCGTTCAACGATCGGGTCCTCCGGTGGACCGTCGTCGATCGTCTCAGCGACGATCGTCGTTCCACCACTGTCTCCGCCGTGAAGTGCACTGACACGGAGTGCGTCGATGACATCCTCGAAGACCTTGTCCACCTCTGCGGTGGTCCTGCACTGCCCGAGAAGTGCCCGGGTGTTCTCATGCAGGGCAAGGCCCGAGGTCTTGATCTTTCTATCGGCGTATTCTCGCACCGCCTGCGCTTGGACCTCTCCATGCAGCCGGGCACGCTCAGTGACGATCGTCTCGCGGGCGCTGTCCTGGGCCTCGGCGATGTGCTCATCGGCCTGGCGGGAAATGTCCTCGATCCGCCTGGCCTGCTCGACGATCTTGGTTCGCAGCGTGTTCATCTGACCCCGCAGCTGCCTGGAGCCCTGGCATTCCAACTCCAGGCGTCGCCGCAGGGCTGTGATCTCATCCGACTCCCGAAGGCCGACAGCCCGAAGTCTCCCGCCGATGGCCTGGATCTGCTTGGAGTTCCCGGCCGCCACCCGTTCGAGCATCTCGACGGCCTTCTCCCGCTCGGCCAGGGCCCCGGCGCACTCGATCTGGACCGACCGGAGTCGCTTCCGCATAGACGCCACGGACTCGTATCGAGCCGCAGGAGGCCGCTTGGGGGCTCCGGCGCTGGCTGTCGGGGCTCCGGAAGCAGCCGGGGCAGCCCCTGGGGCAGTTCCGGCCTGGGGGGCCTCCGGAGTCTCCGGAGCGGCCGGCCGGATCTCGTAGCTGACCTGGCGGACGATCCCGTCCTGCTCTGTGTGCTCCCGGGCCGAAGCCAGGAGCTTGGCGAACAGCTCGTCGGCCTGTTCCTGGGTCCCATCCCCGAAGTACTCGGTTCCGTGCTCCGAGGAGCTGAGCGCCACATAGATGCCCGGACCGTCTGCCTCCAGCTGCGGAGGGGTCTCGGCGGTTTCCCAAACGAAAGTCCATATTCCTGGGCGATGGAGACTATGCCTCGTACGAGTTGGCCCGGTTCTGCCGTCATCATCATCGCCACATTGCGCTGGTCAGCCGCTTTCGCGGGGATGCCTGTCTGCATGGCCCGGTTCCCCGGCGACTCAAATGTACGGGACGGCCTCGCATCAAGGGGCCCAGGTTCCCTACCCCCAGCAGATCGTAGCCCACCGAACCTTCGTCGACGCCCTCATCCCGCGGTACGGGGCCAAACGCGTCGCGTGCAACTGGCCAGCGGCACAGGCCTATGGTACAAATCCGGCAAAGGAGTCGTGCCGCCTCCGTGTGTCTTTGTCCGCGACCGCCAGGGCACTCATCGAGACGACTATTTCTGTGCGACGGATCCATCGCTGACGGCCTCTCGGGTCATCGGCTGGTTTGCGGCTCGCTGGCCGATCGAATCCACCTTCCGGGGGTTGCGAACTCACCTGGGATTTGAAACCAGTCACCAACACGTGGCCAACTCCGTGCTTCGCACGGCCCCGTGTCTGCTGGGGTTGTTCACTGTGATCTGCCTGATCTTCGCCAAGCATGCCGAACGCCAATGGACTCGTATTCCTCAGACACCGTGTTATCACAAGAATGAGCCCCCCTTCGCTGACGCCATGGCTGCCGTCCGTTACCTGTTCTGCCAACAGCCTTCATATTGCAGGGTGTTTGAAAGACTATCCCCGAAGATCAGAAACTGGATGCTCGACCACTTCTGTCGAGCCGCCTGATCCTCCGCAAACGGCAGAAGTCGAGCTCTATTGGTCGCATTCATCAGCCGACTACCTGCCCATATGCTCATCAGCATCGAGAGGCTGGGTTCTACTTCTGCTCTTGAGCCGCAGATACCGGACCGGTATAGCGGTAACCTCCGCCTTGCCCCTTACGGGATTCAATGAGGGAGTGAAGTCCGGGGGGAAGCCCTTCAATAAAGCGGTCGATGCGTGCCCCCGCATACAACTGCAGGGCGGTTCTTATTGCATGAGACTTCTTCCATTGCCTCGGATGCTCCATAAGGAACTTGAAAACCTCTCCTGATGATTCCGTGACGTGAAGTGCGTTACCCTTGTAGTGAATTTCTGATGCTTCGAGGTCTACGACTGGAACGTCATCGATTGACGACTGGCCTGCCTCAATACGGACACGTTCCGATTTCTCGATGGCCTTCAGATCATTCTCCAGCTCCGCAAGCGTCCGTAGCTGTTCTTCATGCAACCGGATGATCAGTTTGACAGCCCAGTAGTTGATGCCACGCAACGGCCTCCGATGAACGATCTCGTTGCACGTATCGATGAGCTCACGATCCTCTTCAATCCAGCCTTGGTGAGATCGTATCGCTTGGACATAATCGCTGACCCGGGGGTACTCTCTCATGTTGTTGATTGACGGCAACGCTGCATAAAGCGCAGCAGCAGTACTATCTGCTTGTTCATACAGCCGCACCAAGGTTCCCACGTTTTTGTCTGCGCCATTAAAGAAGGAGTGTTCACTTAACGTGGGCTTACTCCCTCCATGCCATGCTTCGGAGAGTTCCTTCTGCGTCTGCTTGAAGTACTCACTGAGAGAAACAAGATGCCGCACAGTGTTCTCAACGTCCAGCAGGTCCGCTCTGACCTCTATGTGCTCCGAACTACTTACACGCCTGCGGCGAACCGGTTGCTTCTTGGTCGTCGCCTTCCTCGTTTGGTTCCTTCCGGCCATGGTTACTCTCCACTGCGTATGGACTGTTCCTCAAAGAGCCGTGAGATGGGGCCATAGCCAACTCATAATCTCGGTCCTGAGATCACGCCGCACAGGAACCGGTATCCTCGATGGCCCGAACGTGTGCCCCCCTTTGTGGGGGTACCAAGACCACTATACCGTGTGTGATCGCCTTCCGCCATCCATTCTATGCAATTGTCCTGTGGGTAGTGAAGCCGCCCGACACGGCATGAATAGGCCGTCTTTGAGCCATTCTTCAGCTTCGTCTGCCCGTCTATACTGGGGTGGACAAGGATGTGATTATGTGCTGGCAGATTTGGCAGGCAGATAACGAAGTGAATGTATACGTATGACCCAGTGCCCGCGATGGGAGTCTCATGAGACGACGAGTGAGAGCACAGCTCCAATGCAAGGACGAAGGCTGTCGGAGAACCGGCGGTCACGTGGCGAGGCAGCTGCCTGCCAGCTTCTTTTCGTACGGGTGGCGTGTAGGAGTGAATTGTGAGCAAGCCGACGACGAATGACGAGGTCAATAGATCGATTCACGTGGCGGTAACCCCTTTGCTGATCGACGCCGACGGGGTAGCCGCTATGCTGGGGGTGTCCCGGCGGACTGTCTACTCAATGCAATCCACCGGCGAGCTTGGGCCCATGGCCCTTACGGTCGGGGGGCGAAGACTCTGGCGGACCGAGGAACTCTCCCGATGGGTTGCGGCGGGTTGCCCCCGGCGGGAAGTGTGGTTAGACTGACTGGAGAACGCCAAATAAGGAACAACGATGCGACTTTTTAAGGCAAGCTATACGGCGAGAAACGGTAGCACGAAACAGACCCGCAGGTGGCATGTGGAACTGACCGACCATCGGCAGGTCGTCCGGCGGTTCGCGGCTTTCGAAGACAAGCGGGCATCTGAGGCGCTTGGCCGGCAGATCGAGAAGCTGGTCCACTATCGAGTCGCTGGTGAACAGCCAGACCCACAACTCGTGCAGTGGCTGGAGCGGGTGCCCAACTCACTTCGCAGCCGGTTCGTGAGCATTGGCCTTCTGGACAACGAGAGGGCCGCTGCAGGCAAGCCTCTATCCTCTCATCTGGAGGACTTCAAAGCCTCCCTATTGGCCAAGGGCAATACCCCGATGTATGTACAAACCGTGCTGACGCGTGCAGGGCGTGTTGTTACCGGGTGCGGATTCAGAACGTGGTCAGATATCCGGGCGGATCGTATCGAGCGATTCCTGGCGGATATGCGGAGCGGCAGCAGAGGACTGTCCGTCCAAACGTCGAACTTCTACCTGGAGAGCATTCAGGCTTTCTGCCGGTGGATGGTTCGGAATCGTCGGGCCACCGAGTCGCCTGTTGCCCACTTGAGGCGTCTGAACGTCAGGGTGGACCGTAGGCACGACCGCATAGCCTTCGAAGTTGAGGAAGTGCAACGATTGCTCGCCGCGGTGTACAAAGGGCCGGAACGATATGGGATGAGCGGGCCAGAGAGAGCCTTTCTCTACAGGGTTGCGGTCGAGAGCGGGCTTCGCGCCAATGAACTGCGAAGCCTGAAAGTATCGTCATTCGATCTGAACGGCTGCACGGTGATCGTGGCAGCCGGATACAGTAAACATCGGCAGGAGGACGTCCTGCCCTTGCGGCCGGAAACTGCCGCAGAACTGGAGACCTTCTTGGCTGGCAAATTGCCTAGCACCAAGGTATTCGGCGGCCGGTACAAACGACTGACGCCGAGGACCTCCAGGATGATCCAGGAGGACTTAGCGGCGACGGTCGAGAAAGACAACAAAGGAAACGAGATCCGCAAGGCCGTCTCGTACAAAGACAGTACAGGCCGCTACCAGGATTTTCACGCCCTGCGGCATACGACGGGAAGTTGGCTTGCGGCCATGGGTGTACACCCAAAGACCATCCAGACGATCATGCGACATGCCGACATCAATCTGACCATGACGCGGTACGGACACGCGCTGAGGGGCCAGACCGCCGAAGCCGTGAGCCGGTTGCCGAAGTTGGATCTGCCCACACGGGAGAGCCAGAAGGCGATAGGACCAGACGGAAAAGGAATTGTCTTGGCGGACTGCTTGGCGGACTCAGACGCCCAACCATTCAACAATATGCACCAACCCACACTGGACACCCCGACTGGCGCTATCGAAAACCGCGATTCTAAAGCCAACGGTGGGATTCGAACCCACAACCCCTGGTTTACAAAACCAGAGCTCTACCATTGAGCTACGTTGGCGTAAGTGTTTTCTAAGTAAGGGCTTGTGTCAATGCGGCGTAAGCGGTAAATCCAGCTTTATAACCGTGACTACAACCATTATCATAGGTCTTACCACTGGTAAGATGGGTAAAACAACCAGATACAATGGGGGTAGCCAGCATGACAAAGCAAACCCCGGAATCTTAAGGTCCCGCCCGACCACCCGCTACACGAAAGACCGGTGCCGGAAGACGGGCACGTAAGTTGCCTCTCACACTACATTCCGCAGGGCAGTATTGCAAGAAAATCCGGGGGCGGATCCACTACTTCGGCTGGGACAAGCAGGAGACCCTCCGGAAGTACTACGAACGGGTCTCTGCCCTCCACAGTGGTACAAGCCAGACTGCCGCCTTGTTGCCGAACAAGCTAACCCTTGAGAACTTGTGCAACCTATACCTCGATCACCAGCTCGGCCGGATCAATCGGATGCTCACCGGCTGGGTCCAGTACTTCAGTCAGGGATATCCGGCGCAGGCATATCGGCAGGTGAACTGGTACACACGGGATCGCCTGACCACACACCTGTGCCGTCGCAGCCAGCGTCCGTACAGGCCGCCGAACGGCGCGACCTACTACGAGCAACTCGCTCGCTTGGGTCTGACCTACCTCAAGACCCAACCCAGGCGAACCCTGTGAATGCCGATGGCCGACATCTCCAGGAAAGCCGGATGCGGAGAACCCGCACGTCCGGGGCGAGGAGGGGGAGGGACCTCTCCGTCCCTCCTTACTCTACCGTCTCCGCGCGAGCCGGGGCCGTCCTGTCCTTCTTGTGTGCGGACCGTGATCCGTGACCTGTGGCCCGCGAATGGATTCGCCCGTCCGGCTTCCGTCCTCCGCTTGCCGCAAGGCGTCCTCGGTCCTCGGCCCTTGATGGCTGGTTCCCAGCCTTCTCTCTTCACGGCCTCCTGCCACTCGGCGTACACCTGAGCTCGCCTCTCCGGCGGCCATTCCTCCGGGGAATTCAGTCTTGCGAATTCACCCTACCATCGGACTGCCGCAAGATCGTATGTGCGTGCTGCGTCGACCTCGTTCGCGTACGGGCCGAGACGGGGACATTTGCTCCCAACCCGGCACCCGGCGCACCAGTTCCTTCTCCGCGGGTCGTAACAGACACCCATGAATTGGAGGGGGGGAACCGAATTGCCTGCCCTTGTTGCGCTGGTTCTCCTGGCGGCCATGGGCGAGCAGGTTGCGTGTCTTGCCGGGGTTCCTGAAGGAGTTCGAGCGGGCCATCGTCCGATGGCCCGCTCGGAACCCGTGGCAATGCATCGGCAAGCTCTGAAGACGGGGTCGCAACTACAGGCAGGCGCGCATCACGTAGGCTGTCCACATCCCGGTGATCTGGCACCACACAACCGGGTCCAGCACGCAGGGCGACTCCTCGTATCGCACCTTGACGCTCGTGGGGCATGTGCCGCTCTCCACCCAACCGCAGACCCATCGCTCGTAATAGTACGTGAGGTATCCCTCGCAATACACGTACCATTCCGATTCACAGCCTGTGAAGTGCCACTCCTGGTAGAGCGTATTGCACGTCCACCAGCCGGCGGCGATCTCCTTCGCGGCGACATCGGACAGTTCGGGGAGTTGACGCGCGAGGGGTTGGTCGGAGATCAGCAGGGCCGTGCCCGCAGACCAGTCCATCGGGAACAGATGCACGTTCACGCGGTAATAGAAGTTCTTGCTGGACAGATCGACGAGCCAGACAAACTGGTCGTCCACGCGGTCGAGGACGACGAAATGATTCTTGGCGGGCAGATGCAAGATGGCCTTCGTTGTCCCGAGGGTTCTCAGGGTAGCCAGGTCGGCCGTCGCGACGCTCGCGTAGAGGCCGAGCTTCCGGGCGGACTGTTTCAGGTCGTGCAGGCTTGTGCGGCCGTTCGTCCCGACGAGGCTCGCGAGGGCTGCGGAGGAAACGGACTTGCCGAATCCGGATGCCACGTGCTGGAGGGCGATGGTGGCGCAGTTCTGCGGCAGCCTGCCCTCTGCAGCCCCGTAGGCCAGCCGTTCGGCCAACAGCTTCTCCGTATCGACTTCATAGGAATGGAGATAGCTGACGGGCGACGTCGTGGCCGGGGAGGCGTACTCGACCGTCGCATCGAGCGCCAGGGGCACTTCGAAGCTGCTCAACGACGGGGTGCTCGTGCTGACGACCTTGATGTTAGTCCAGAGCTCGATGGTCGGCATTCTGTTCTTGATCGAATCGACCTTCCGTTCGATCACGACCGTGGCGGGGATCCAACGTCCCGCGACCGACTGATAGTCCGAGCATGTATAGGTCACGACAATGCCGCTTGCGGTGAACGTTGCGCTGGTCACGGCATAGTCCTTCGACGGATCGAGAACGACCTCGGTCGTGGAGCCGTCGGTGTGCGAGATCGTCATCTGGATGCACGTGGTTTTGTCCAGGCTGGTCTCCTCGGCCGACACCTCCGCGGCGGACAGGTTTGCAGCGGAGAATTTCCCGTTGCCCCACGGGATCAGGCCGGCCTTCAGGGGCCCGTTGACCACGTGAGGCTTCGTGCCGGTGGCGTCGACGGTGGCTTGGCCTCCGGAAGCGAAATACGTCGTGTACTCCTGTCCGTCCCAGGCGGCGATCCGGTGTTGATTCCAGGCCGCGTGTTCCGCGTAATGCCGGACCATGTAATTCCCGGCAAGGTCGGAATCCATCGCCATCGAGTCGGATCGGCTGGTTACCGTCATCTCCCAGAGGAACCGTTGGCCGTCGTACTTCACGATTTCGTTGGACGTCATCGTGTACTTGTTTTCCAGATCGTAGCGGACATTGAATTCCGTGGCCTCCAGTTCCAGCTTCTGCGGGTTCTCCGCGACCGTGTCGGGCAAGGGACTGGCGTTGATGCTCTGCTGGCACGCGTGGACGGCCTTCTCGATTTCCGCCTGGATGACGGCGGGGTCGGTGGTCTTGGGGCCGCCTTCCTCGTAGTGAGTCGCCTGAATTGTGCCCGCGGAGATCCAGGTGTCGCGTGGCAGGCTTGTGAGCTGCTTGATGACACCCTGGATTTCCGTCTGGTCGAGGGCGCGTTGTCCGAACGCCGCGGGAGTCAGACAGAGGGACATTGCCACAAGGAACAGAACAATCGCGCTTCTCATAGGGTTCTCCTTCCACTTAAGTGATGAGCGTCGTCCACAACAACACCTGCCTTCCAATCGCCTGAGAGAAGGAAGTTTACCGCAGTTACTTGTATCCCGCAAGTCCTCACGCCGCATTTTCCGTAAATTCTACAAAGTGCCGCCGTGGGGGGGTACACGCGGTTATGCCTGACTCCTTCCCTCGACCATCGCCTCGCGCTTGGGAGTGCGGCGCCGCCCGTACCACACGCGATTCCATTTGCTTTCGAGAAAAAGTCTCACCGGTGTCACGTAGTCAGATCGATCAGGCCGGACGTGTGTTTCCTCGGCGTCTCCTCTCGAGGTTGTCGGGATATCAGTGCTGGGAAGCCTGATTCCTCGTGGTGTGCCGGGATGTTGTCGCCTTGCACTATGTCGGAGATGATCCTATATAGGCTATCCAACAAGGTAGTCATCACGCGCAAAACGACGCAAAATCATTGCAGAGAAATGGAACCCGGCCACGATAAGAACGAGAACGATGTGGGGCATCAACGGAATGATGCCGCGCGATCGATACGATGACTCGTGTCGTTCGCTGGGTGACAAAGGGATGTAGAAGGGGAATGGTATGCTATCAGAACGATCCACCGCTGTGCAATGTGCGATGTTGGTTTTCATGCTGGTTCTGGCAGGGTTGGCCGGCGAGCTGTCCGCGACGATTACGACGACGGGCAGCGTCGACGCCCCCTATAATGACACGGACCCGTGGGTGATCGATATCGGCACCGAGTTCATCGTGGGTTTCGAAGCGGATGGGACGCTTTCGATCACGGCGGGATCGGATGTGACCTCCAACAACCCGACCTACATCGGGGATTATGCCTGGGAGGCCGAGGGGACTACGGGAACCCTCCTGCTCACGGGCTTGGGATCCACGTTCACCGTCGATCCTGCCGGGGAATCCGAGTTCTTCGTCGGCCCGTTCGCTACGGGATACCTGTCGGTGGCGGACCAGGCCGTCCTGTCCACCCACGACGCCATCATCGGCGGCAGTCCGGCGGAGAGCGACTCGGACGAGGTTACCGAGGTCGTCGCCGGAGACGGCCACGTCAGCGTGACCGGCGGCGCCCAATGGGACACTGGGGATTGGGGCTGGCTGACCGTCGGTGCGGCGGGCTTCGGCGAGCTGAGCATCGAGGGCGCCGGCTCGTCCGTGACCGGCGACACCGGCCATATCGGCCTGGTCCCTGATGCCGTCGGGCAGGTGGCTGTGGACGAGGCCGGCTCGTGGTCTCTGACTCACGATCTCATTGTCGGCATCTGGGGGGAAGGGTCGCTGATGATTTCCGATGGGGGCCAGGTGCAGTCCGCACGGAGCTGGGTGGGAGGCACCGATCCGCGTCTGGTCGATCTGAACGAACCGGTGTTCGAAGGCTACGGCGACGCCAACGGCGTGGGCAGCGTGGTTGTCACCGGGGCAGGTTCGCAGTGGGAAGCCGGCAGCAATCTGTTCGTGGGTTCCTGGGGTACGGGAACGGTCCGGATTGAAGACGGCGGGCAGGTCACCGCTCAGGATGTCTATATCGGCGGGATGCCGATTGTGCTGGAGGAAGGACAGGAACTCACCGAGGACCTCGTCCCCAACGGAACCGGGACGATCACGGTCACAGGCGACGGCTCCCTTCTGGAGGTGGTCGCCGAGGACTCGCTTCAAGTGGGCTATTCCTCCAACGGCGTGCTGGATGTGAACGAGGGCGGCCAGGTCATCAGCAGCACGGTCATCGTCGGTGGGGGGCCCACCGGGATCGGCACCGTGACCGTGCACGACCCCAACTCCCTACTGGCCAGCGACGAGATGATACTGGTCGGCGCCTGGGGACAGGGGAGCGTGACCGTCTCCGCAGGGGGAACGATTCAAGCCCAGAACCTCATGGTCGGTGGGTTCGACGGCGAGAACACAGGTATTGATCCCGATGTCCAGGCAGCCTTCGGCGATCCGAACGGGACCGGAACCATCCTTGTGACTGGGGAAGCCTCCCTGCTGGATGTCGCCGGGGCGGCCTACGTGGGGAATTATGGGACCGGCATTGCGGACGTCAATGATGGCGGGACGGTGGACACGTCGCAGACGGCCCTCGGCGTCGCACCGGGCAGCTATGGTGAAATCACCGTGGACGGTTTGGGCTCGCAATGGCAAGTCAGCACCGACCCCAATTTCGATGCGGACACGGGCCTGTACTCCGGCGTGATGGTGGTCGGCGGGTATGGCGAAGGCCTGCTGACGGTCAGCAACGGAGGCCAGGTCACCGTGGACGATGTGGTCTTCATCGGCGGCTATCCCGCCGAGGAGCTTGAATTCGACGCAAACGCCGTGGGCTACGATCCCAATGGCATCGGCACAGTGACCATAACCGGGTCCAACTCCCTCATGGAGGCATCCGCCATCGGGGTCGGCGTCGGTGGCGACGGCACGCTGGAGATTCTCAACGGCGGGCAGGTGAACAGCAACGCCGGTTTCGTCGGCGCTGAGAGCGGCGGCACCGGCCTGGTCACTGTGGACGGGGAAGGCTCCACCTGGCAGATCACGGGCAGCGGAGACTATTCCGATATGGAAGCCGCGGGCGACGGCGAGGTGATCGTCTCCAACGGCGGCGCCATCGTCGTGGATGAGTCCAACGCGCTGCTCGACGTAGCTGGGACACTGACCGTCGGATCGGAGGGAACCGGCAGCTCGCTGACCATCTCCGACGGTGGCGTCGTATACTCCGACGACGGGGTCATCGGGGGTTACAACCCTGAGTTCGACGATATCGCAGACTATTTTGCCCCGGATGCGAATCTCAGCGACGGCACGGGTTCGGCAACCGTCACGGGCGCAGACTCGTACTGGGAGACGGAGGACCTGTGGGTGGGCTTCTCCGGGGACGGCACATTGACCATCGAGAACGGCGGTCATGTCTGGGACATGACGAGCACGATCGGCGGGATGGAAGGGGTCACCGGCACGGCCGAGGTCTCCGGTCCCAACGCCGTGTGGGCCAATCTTCAGAGTCTCAGCGTCGGCGGTTGGGGAACCGGCTATCTGACGATCTCCGGCGGCGGGGGGGTCTGGAGCCCCGAGGTGTACATCGGCGGCATGCCGCTCGACGTGGTGGGCGAGGACCTCGATCCGGACTTCGCCCCGGCGGGCACGGGTTACGTCACCGTCACGGGAGAGGGTTCGACGCTCGAAATCTCGGAGCCGGCCAGTCTGTACGTGGGTTACTCCGGCGCCGGCACGTTGGATGTCAACGAAGGGGGTCGTGTCGAAAGCCTTTCCGCGGGGATCGGCGCCATGCCGGACAGCACGGGCACGGCCACGGTCCACGACCCCAATTCCGAGTGGGTCAACGCCGAGTCCATGTTCGTCGGCGGCTACGGCGAGGGAACCTTGACGATCAGCAACAGCGGCCTGGTCTCCAGTGAGGATCTGTACATCGGTGGGTTCGAACCCGGTGATTTCGCTATCGACGTGAACGAGATGGGGTACATGCCCGACGGGACCGGAACCGTGACCGTGACGGGCAGTGGATCGCTGCTCGATGTGGATAGCCTGGCGGTCGGCACGACCGGCGAAGGGCACTTGAACGTTCTGGCAGGCGCCCAGGTCAACAGCGAGGGCGCCGTGATCGGCTTTGGACCGGACAGCAACGGCGTGACCGTCGTGGACGGCGCCGGATCGACCTGGACCCTCTACGACGAAATTGAAGGAGAGGATTGGTCCATCCTGGGCGTGGGTGTCTACGGCCAGGGCTCGCTGACCATCTCCAACGGCGGCCAGGTCACGGTCGCGGACGCCGTGATCGGCGGAATGGACCTGGAGGATATCGGGGCCGAGGGCTACTACGACCTGTGGGGTGATCCGAACGGCATCGGCAGGGTCATCGTGACGGGTGCAAACTCGCGGCTGGAGCTGGACTACGACTTGTGTGTGGGACACGCAAGTCTCGGTATCCTGGACATCGCGGACGGCGGCGTCGTCACCTCGGACGACGGATTCGTCGGCGATGAGCCCAATGGGATCGGCGTCGTAACGATAACGGGAGAGGAATCCGAGTGGACCATCTCGGACAATCTCTATCTGGGCGATGAGGGGACGGGTTCCCTGGACGTCAACGACGGCGGCCGCCTGGTTGTGGACGGAGTCCTGTACGTCGGCGGCGATAGCGAAGGCAGCGGGGGCACAGGCGTCTTGATGGTCAACGACACCGGCGAGGTCATCGTGGGCCAGGAAGTCTATGTCTGGGAAACCGGCACGGTCGGCGGGGACGGTTTGATCGTCGTCGAACAGCCGACGACCCTTCACAACTACGGAACCATCGCTCCCGGCAATGACGGCATCGGAACGCTGTTGGCATACGGTCATGTGGTCTTCCACGAGGGTTCGATCCTCGCCGTTCAGATCAGCAACGAGGAGAGCGACCGGCTCGCGGTCGGGGACGGAGTGACGATTGAGGGCGGCACCGTGCGGGTCGAGTCCGAGGGCACGATCCTGGGTGAGCATGCCTACGAGATCATCGAAGCGGGTTATGTCACCGGCGAGTTCGATGTGCTCGATACCGCGCTGCTGGATTTCTCCATCAGCGACGCCAACCTGACGTATGAGGAGAGCTCTGTCTGGTTGTATCTCACTGCGGCCAATTTCGACGATCCGAACATCGCTCGCACCTACAACCAGCGCCAGCTCGCCGGGGCCCTGCAGGACATCGGCGATGAAGGCGGCAACGACGTCACGGACGCACTCCAGGACCTGGAGACCGCGGACGAGGTCCGTCACGCCTACGATCAACTGAGCGGCCAGACTCGAACCGCCGTGGCGCCGATGGCGATCGCAGGCAGCTCCAAGTTCCTGGGCACGGTGACCAGCCGCGTCCAGACCGTCCGGACGGGTCTTGTGGCCGGAGCGTTCGATTCCAGCCCGGTGGCCGCCGCAGGACCGGACCAGGCTGTCGGCACGTCGAGCCAGGATGCCGCTGGGCGAGGTCAGACGTTCGCCGTCGGCAACGGCTCGATGGTGCTCGCCGACAGGCGGTGGGGAATGTGGGGTCGGGGCTATGGTCTCTTCGGCGACCGCGAGACCGATGGCGGCGTGCCGGGCTACGCCTATTCCATCTACGGCGGCAGTTTCGGCGTGGATTATCAGTGGACCGAGAGTTTCCTCGCCGGCCTGGTGGGCGGCACATCCCGAGGCGATGCCGACTTCGGCGGTTCTCGGGACAATACGGATTTCGACGCCGCACACATCGGCTTCTATGGCAGTCTCGCCCGAGGTCCCTGGGCCGTGGACACCGTCGCGACGTACGCCAATCTGGACTACGAGACCGAGCGTTTCGTGGACCTGCTGGGCGAGGAGCTCAAGGGCAACTTCGACGGCAGCGAATTCGCCGCCTACGTGGAAGGCAGTCGCAGCTACGACCTGAGCCCGAGGCTCCGTCTGGCGCCGTTGGCCTCGCTGCAGTACACGTATGTGAGCCTGGATTCCTACACGGAAACGGGCGGCGTCAGCGCCCTGTCGTTCGACGACCAGACCCACGAATCCATCCGCGGCTCGCTCGGCGCCCGGCTGACCCGGAGAATGATCGAGAGCGCGGGTGATTTCCGGGCTGATCTCCAGTTGCGCGGCCGGTGGGTCCATGAATTTGGCGATACGCAATCCAGCGTGGACTCGTCCTTCGCCAGCGATCCGACGGTCGTGTTCAACGTTCGCGATGAGGACATCTCCCGCGAAAGCGCGGTCCTGGGCGTGGGTTTCTCCGCCGAGATGAACAAGCGGACCCGGGCCTACCTGGACTACGACACCCGTCTCAACAGCGACGAATCGGTGCACGTCCTGAGCGCATCGCTGCAATATCGCTGGTAAGCCGTGTCCTTCGACATGGTGGTTGGATGTACCCCCGGGGCCGGCCGCAAGCCGGCCCCGTTCTATTGGGACTCAACAGATTGGATTGAGCGATGTGTGACACGCGCCTGCGAGCGACTACTGCCTTACGACGGACGCTGTAGGGTGTGCGCCAGGCACCCTCTTCATCTATCGGTTGGCGGGCAGCAGATAGCCGAGGATCATCGTGATCGCCGTGCCGACGACGATCAGCCAGGTCCAGCCGAGGTGGAGTGTGCCCGTCCAGATCAGGATCAGCAGCACGGTGCAGACTGCGGTGCTGATCAACATGGCCGGGACGTTCGTGAGATTGGCCTGCCTTCGCGTCACGAGGCCCAGGAGAAAGACGCCCAGCATGGGACCGCCCGGCAGGGCGAAGATCTGAAAGGCGAAATCGACGAGGCTCTCCACAGGGGAACACACGATCGCAATCCCGGCCAGGATCAGGCCGAAGGATACGACCGCGATGCGCGAAACCAGCAGATAGTGCTTCTCGGTGGCGCCCCTGCGAATCAGTCGGCGGTAGATGTCGCTGACGAACGAGGAGCTGAGCGAGCTCAGCGGCGAGTCGATGCTGGCCATGATGACCGCGCCGAGGACCAGGCCCTTGACCCCGGCGGGCAGGATGGTCCGGGCAAAATGGGGAAAAACCCCCTTCGCTTCCTGCGCCGGCGGCAGCTCGGGATGCTGGGCATAGAAGACATAGAGAAGCGTTCCGATGAGCAGGTAGAGCCAGTAGACGGGCAGGGCCGTGACGATGGTGGCCACGATGGTCTTCTGGCTGCTCCGGCGGGTCTCGACCGTCAGCAGCCGCTGGACCATCTCCTGGTCCGCGCCGAAAGAGACCAGGCCGGTGAAGAAGCCGCATGCCAAGGCAGCCCAGAATGTGCCGGCGTCGTTGAGATTCAGGCGAAAATCGAACGTGCTCAGCCGGCCCGCCTCGCTGGCGGTGTGCAAGGCCGAGGTCACGCCGCCGTCGATGTGGCCGATCAGGTAGGCGACTACCATCGCGCCGGCGACGACGAAGAAGAGGGCCTCATACGCGCCGGCCCAGACCACGGCCTTGATGCCGCCGAAGCCGATGAACAGAATGCTCACGACGGTGAACAGGGAGATCGTCGCCCAGAGCGGCCAGCCCATGATGACCCCGACGGCCATGCTGGTCACGTAGAGCCGCACGCCGGAGGCGAATAGACGGGTGATCAGGAAGTAGATCGAGCCGGTGTATTGCGTCGCCGGGCCGAAACGATGGCCCAGGAACTCGTAGATGCTCGTGCAGTGGTACTGGTAGAACGCCGGAATGAAGAGGAACGCCACGACCAGCCGCGCCAGGGCCAGCCCGAGGATGAATTGAATCCATCGCCAATCCTCCACGAAGGCCTTGTGGGGCATGCCGACGATGGTCAAGGCGCTGATCTCGGTGGCGACGAACGACAGGCAGGCGACGATCCAGGGGACCCGCCGGCCGCCCAGGAAGAAATCCTCGGTGTTCTTCTGTTTGCGGCCGAAGACGTAGGAGATGACGAACAGCAGCAGCACCGCGCCCGCGACGATGGCCCCGTCGAGCCCGCCCAGCGAGCCGGCAGCTTGTTGTGCGATTACGCCTTCGATAATGCCTCGTCCTTCCATGGAGAAATCCGAGATTCGAATCTCGAAATCCGAAACAAGCTCAAATGACCGAAATCTCAAATTCAAAACGGGATTTGCCGACGTGCGCCAGCGTTTCGGTCATTTGGATTTCTTCGTTTTGAATTTGTTTCGGATTTCGAATTTCGTGCTTCGGATTTCTCTTCGCGGGTCTTCTATGGCTTTCCGCAGTGACTGGCCGCAGACGCCGAGAATCTTCGCGGCTCCCGCCAGATCGGTTTTACGAAAGTGCATCACGACCGCGGGCTTGACCTTGCCATTCGCCCGTTCGAGCAGCGACTTGGCCTTTGCCCGCGAAAGCCCCGTCAACTCCATGACGATCCGCAGCGAGCGGTCGCGGAGCTTCTTGTTGACCGCTTGCAGGTCGACCATGAGGTTGCCGTGGACCTTGCCGAGCTGGATCATGGTCGTGGTTGTGAGCATGTTGAGCACGAGCTTGGTGGCGGTGCCCGCCTTCATCCGCGTCGAGCCTGTGACTACCTCGGGACCCACGACCGGATTGATGATGATGTCGGCGGGGATCGACCGGACCACCTCCGGTGCGCAGGTCACGCAGATCGTCGCGGCGCCGATCCGCCTGGCCCGCCGCAGGGCGCCGTGTACGAAAGGCGTCACGCCGCAGGCGGCCAGGCCCACGACCACGTCACGGGACGTGACCCGCTTCTTGTCGATGGCCGAGGCGCCGTCCTCCGGATGATCTTCCGCCCCTTCGATGGAACGGACCAGCGCCCGCCGGCCGCCCGCGATGATGCCCTGGACGAGCGAGCGCCGGACCCCGAACGTCGGCGGGCATTCGGAGGCGTCCAGGACGCCGAGCCGGCCGCTGGTGCCCGCGCCGACGTAGAAGAGCCGCCCGCCCTCGCGCAGGGAAGCGACGATCACGTCAATCGCGGCGGCGATGTTCCGGCGCTGTGAGCCGACCGCCTCGGGCACAGTTCGATCCTCGGAATTGATGAGGTCCACAACATCGAGTGTGGACAGCGTGTCGATGTTGGCGCTTCTCGGGTTGCGTTTCTCGGTGGTTGGCAGGCGTTTGTGCGTAGTCATCGTCCCGGCACGATCTTCCCTAAAACGACCGGCTCGTCGGCGCCCGTGACGCTGGGGATGTTGTTGGCGACGCCATGGATCGTGGCGTACGCCAGAATCGCAAACGAGACGGCCTCCTTGGCATCGACGCTGATTCCGAATTCATCCGTCGAGCGGATTCTAACCCCGTCGAGCTGTTCCTGCAACATCCGAACGAGCGTAGCGTTGTGGGCGCCGCCGCCGCAGAGGATCACTTCGTCGGGCATCCTCGGCAGGAACCTGCGATAGGCGGTCGCGATGGTGGACGCTGTGAACGCGGTCGCCGTTGCGAGCATGTCCTGGACCGAAAGCCTATGCTTGCGGGCCTCGCCATGGAGCCACTCGCAATACGCTTGCCCGAACTGCTCCCGGCCGGTGGACTTGGGCGGCCGCCGTCGCAGGAAGGGGTGGCCAAGCATCTCGTTCAAGAGTTCCTCATGTACGTCGCCCTTGGCCGCCATGGCCCCGCCCCGGTCGAAGTGGCGCTTGCCGTCCGTGACCAATCGCACCAAACCGTCGATGACCATATTCCCGGGTCCTGAGTCGAAGGCCAGGATGTCAGTAGCATGGGCGTCCCGCCCATGATTCTTCGAGAGTTTCACGGGCAGGATGCCCGTGCTACGATAACGCCTTACGGCGTCACTACAAACGGGCAGAAACGTCACATTCGCGATGCCGCCGATATTCTGCACAGCCCGGCAGAGTCTCTGATCGGAGAACAGCACATGGTCCGCGTATGGCACCAGCGGCGCCCCTTCGCCTCCCGCGGCCATGTCGCGGGGCCGAAAGTCGGCGACTGTCGTGATCCCGGTCCGCTGGGCGATCCGCGAGGGCTCGCCGATCTGGAGCGTCGAGCGAATCACCCGCCCGCTGTGCCTGGGGCCTTGTGGATTGTGCCAGATGGTCTGGCCATGCGAGCTGATCAGGTCGATGGAAGCCAGCGGGATGCCGCTCTGGTCGCACAGCTTGATAACGGCTTCAGCAAAGACCTCGCCCAGCACGTGATTGAAATGGCAGATGTCGTCCACCCTCGCCGTCTCTGGCCGACACAGACCAAGAATACTTTTTCGCATCCCCGCAGAGTACGGAAACGTCTCGAACGCTAACACGTTGATCTCGCGGCCGTGAATATCCACGATGGCGACATCGACCCCATCGGCTGAGGTCCCCGACATCAGTCCCGCCACACGCAGATTCCGTTTCGAAGCGAGCTTTGCGATCATACAATCCCTTGCCATCTCATGATGAAGATGTGATCTTCGAGATGATCGAAGAATGGATTATATGTTGCCTCACGCGCAGTGACAACCCGCGGCGAATGGCATTTACACCCGTGCCGTGGGGTGATATCAATAGGCAGGTTTACAATGATTGGGCCGGAACGGTCCGGCGTTTGACGTTGGGAGCACAATGCGCATGAAGACCTGCCGCGATAGAGCATCGGTCCGCGAGTTTCGCCGAGCCGGTAGTCTCTGCCTGCTTTCGTTCTGGATTTCAGCCTGCGGTGGCTTGCTGCCAGCGGCGGATGGACTCGCCCACGACCGGCCCCGCGTGGAACCTGGGATCGAGTACCTTCACCACCGTATCGGCGACGGTCCTTCATCAATCCACGTGGCCAAGGTGGATCGTTCGGTTGCGAGATTTCAGCTCGTCTCCACGCTGGCTCAGGACCGCGTGTACGGGCTGGCTTCCGTCAGCGAACAGGTAGCGGCGTTTCGTAGCGCTCGGGTCCGGCCCGTCGCGGCGGTCAACGGCGACTTTTTCGTCATTCGGACGGGGCCCTATCAGGGTGACCCGCTCGGCCTGCACATTGTCCAGGGGGAGCTGATTAGCTCTCCGACAGGAACCAGCTTCTGGATTGACGGCAAGAGCCAACCTCACATCGGCCAGGTCGCCGCCAGGTTCCGGGCCACCGGCCCGAACGGTTTCGATATCACATTTGGTCTCAATCAGGATCGAGGCGACGACGCGGCGGTGTTGTATACACCCACCGTCGGGTCCTCGACACGGACGGGAGCCGGGCTTGAGTTGATTCTGGAGAGGTACGGCGATGGCGACTGGTTGCCGCTTCGTGCGGGTGTCTCTTATCACGGGCGGGTAGTGACTCTCGCAGAACAGGGGAACATCGAGTTAGCGCCGGGTACGATGGTGCTGTCCATCGGGCCGATACTGGCGCAGAAACTGGCGACGCCGGCGCCGGGCGACGTGATCTCGCTGGATCTGGCGACCTTGCCGGATCTGACGGGCGCGACAGTGGCTGTAGGGGGCGGGCCAATCCTTCTGGACGTGGGCAAGTCGCCTGAGTGGTCGGAGCCGCAGCCGAAACATCCGCGGACCGCGCTGGGGTGGAATGACGAGCAGTTCTTCCTTGTCGTGGTCGATGGACGTCAGAGGGATCTATCGGCGGGGATGACCTATCCGGAGCTTGCCTCGCTGATGAAGCGGCTGGGGTGCGAATACGCCGTGAATCTCGACGGGGGTGGGTCATCTACGTTCTGGCTGGATGGGCACATCATGAATTCGCCCTCGGATGGTCGCGAGCGGGCCGTCGCCAACAGTCTGATCGTCGTCTCTGTTGAACCGAACGAAACTGGGGAGGCTATGCTGAATCGATGACATCGGACGCCATGACTAAGGCAGAAGCGTTCCTTGAGCGGGAGAAGGCATTTCGTTTAGGCGAGTTGCTCACGGAGTCCATGCATCCCAAGACGCTCCGCCTCTCGCAGACCATGCAGGTGGATGTCCAGGCGGGCGTTCGGATGCTGCAATCGGTGGATGACGATATCCCGGCCGCCCTGGAGCGAATCTTTGCGCAGGATTCGTTCGGGCGACTGGTCGAGGCGCTTCATGAAGCCATGCGGACCGGGCATCGGATCTGCTTCACCGGTTGCGGCGCCACGGGCCGGTTGAGTATTCTCCTGGAAGCGGCCTGGCGGCGGTTCTGGGTAGGGGCAGGCCCCCGTGCCTGCCCAAATGGAACCGGGCAACCACGGGGGGTTGCCCCTACGATGCGAATGCAGGACCTGTGCATCAGCGTCATGGCCGGCGGGGATTTTGCCCTCATCAAGTCGGTGGAGGGGTTCGAGGATTTCTCCGACTTCGGCCGGCGTCAGCTCAAGGAGGCCGGCGTGCAACGGGACGATGTCGTCGTCGCCATCACCGAGGGGGGCGAGACGCCGTTCGTCATCGGGACCGCTTGGCAGGGTTTCGACGCAGGGGCCCACGTGTTCTTCGTCTATAACAATCCCACGGATCTGCTGCGCCGGCACGTGCAGCGGTCTCGCGAGGTAATCGACGAGCCCCGTATCCAGAAGCTTGACCTTGCGACCGGGCCCATGGCCATCACCGGCTCGACCCGCATGCAGGCGACGACGACGGAGCTGCTCGTCGTCGGCGCCGCGATGGAAAGGGCCTTGGCGAAGCATGTAGGGTCAGCCGTGCCGACCATTCCTTCCTACCGGCAATCCTCTGATCGCCTGCTCAAGCAGTTGTCCAGTCCGCAGTCTGTCGCGGCGATCGCGCGGGCCGTCGAACTGGAGGAACAGGTCTACCGCAATCGCGGTCTCGTGACCTATCTCGTCGATTCGCTCATGCTGGACGTCCTGACGGACACGACGGAGCGGTCGCCCACGTTCATGATCCCGCCTTTCCGCAGGCAGGGGGATGCCATCTCGCCTGTGTCCTGGGCGTTCGTAAAGGACCCGGATCATCCTACGGAGCAGGCGTGGCGCGAGATGCTCCAAAGGGAGCCTCGCGGCCTGACCTGGGGCCCGGAGGTCTTCAGGGAGTTGAATGCCCCGGCGCACATCCAGGCCAGCCCGCCGAAACTGGACAACGCTGAGATCCACAAATTCCGCATCGGCAACGAGCCCGACCCCTCGCGGACGAATGCCTCCGAGTCGCTCCTGGTGCGCGTCGGCGGCCTGCCCAATCAGAAATCACAAATCAAAGATCGAAGATTCAAGCGGACTGCCGCGATCACGTTCGGACCCTCGGCTGAGCCGCTCGACGTGGACGAACATATCCACGTCCCGTGCGATCTGCCTGCCTCGCCGCTGCGGCTGTGGGAGCACTTGGCGATCAAACTCATTCTCAACACGCTCTCGACGGCGACGATGGTTCGGATGGGCCGGGTGATCGGCAACGCGATGGTCTGGGTCTCGCCCAGCAACAAGAAGCTCATCGATCGCGGCTGCCGGCTGATCGTGAACCAGACCGGCTGCACCTACGAGCGCGCCTGCGAGGTGCTGCACGAGGCGATGGAGGAACTGGCCGAGCGGGCCAAACGAGGCGAAGAGGTTCCTTCGCCGGTGGCGATGGCGATTGAGCGGGTGCAGTCGGGTGCGGAGAAGACACTATGATTAAAAGCACGAGATTCGAAATTCGAAATCCGAAACAAATCCAAATGATTCAAATCGAAATGACCGAAACGGCGTTGCCCGCCGGACGGCCTGTTTTGGATTTTGGATTTCGATCATTCGTGCTTGTTTCGGATTTCGGATTTCGGATTTCGAGTTTCGCTGTCGTGGTGTGTTTGTGTCTGTGTTCGTCCTGTCGTCTGGACCATGCCCCCCGTCTGGACCATGCCCCCCGTCTGGACTTGGCCCGGATCGACGGCGTCGTGCAGGAGGAGATTCAGGCCGGGAATTTCCCTGGGGCGGTCGTGCTCGTCGGCCGGGGAAAGAAGGTGCTCTATCACAAGGCGTTCGGACTCGCGATCGCGGAGCCGGTGCAGGAGCCGATGCAGAAGGACACCATCTTCGACCTGGCCTCGATGACCAAGCCGTTTGCGACCGCGGCGTCTGTCATGGTCCTGGTGGATCGCGGCAAGCTCGACCCGAATGACTACGTTCGCGACTATCTGCCGGCCTTCGCCTGCGGTGGCAAAGAAGAGGCGAGGATCAAGCACCTCCTGACGCACACCTCCGGCCTGCCGGCCTATACCGACGCCAACGCCTTGAAGGAACTCTACGGCAGCCCGTGCCCTGAACGAGTGATCGAGAAGATATGCAGCTTCGACGCCAAATCCGTGCCCGGCGAGGAGTTTCGATACAGTTGCTTGGGGTACATCACGCTCGCGGAAATCGTGAGGATCGTCGCAAATCAAAGCGTCGATGACTTCGCCCGCACGAATCTCTTCGTCCCGCTCGGGATGAAGAACACGCAGTACAATCCGCCGGCGTCCTGGAAGCCGCGGATCGCCGCAACGGAGATCGTGGATGGCGAGCCCTTGCGGGGAACCGTTCACGATCCCCTGGCTCGCCTCATGGCCGGTACGAGCGGCAACGCGGGCCTGTTCTCCACCGCGTCCGATTTGGCCATCTTCTGTCGGATGCTCTTGAACGACGGCAAATGGAAGGGCAAACGAATCCTCAGCCCTGCGGCCGTCGCGATGCTCACGACGGAGCAGTCTCATGGCCGGGCGTATGGATTTGACGTCAGCTCGAGCTACTCCTGGGTGAAAGGTCCGAACACCTCGCCTCGCGCCTTTTGCCACACCGGCTATACCGGCACCAGTCTCGTCTGCGACCCCGAGACCGGCGTCTACCTGATCCTGCTGACCAATCGTGCCCACCCCCGCGACGGCGGCTCCGGCAAACCCATCCGCGAGAAGCTCGCCCAGATCGTCTTTCCGGCGCGTCCTGTTCGGTGAGTCTCAGTTCGTCAATCCGGCGATGGCGGCGCCGATCAATGTGGCGTTGTCGATGCTCACGATCTCGTAGTAGACGTGCTTGCGCTCGACCAGGTACTGCTTGAGATAATACTCCACCTTTTGGCGGAGCGAGTTGAGACGGTAGAAGGTCGTGCCCTCGGCAACGATGCAGACGGGCCGGCAGGGATTGCGGCCCTTGCCCGATTTGAGGGCCGCAGACGACAGGTTGGCGGCCGTCAGCTTGGCTGCCCGCTCGGTCAGGGCGTCCACGAGGTGGTACAGCGTGACGATGTCGTCGTCGGTTGCTTCGGCCAGGGCCGCTGAGATCGGGCCGTCTCCGGTCTCGGGGCGGCTCAGGAAGTCGCTGAAGTCCTTGGTGGTGGCCGCTTCCATGCCGATCAGCCGGGCTGCGGTTGCTTTGGAGAACAGCCCTGCCTTGGCGGCGGCCTGCGCCGTGGTGAAGCACAGCGGTCCGATGTAGGCGCCGGAAATCATCTTCTCGAAGGTGTTCACGCCCGGGCTCACGGAGGCGGCGTCGAACTTCTTGTCGATTCTGCCTCTCGGGGCCTTGCCGAAACCGCCCGATTCCACGTTGACGATCTGGCTGTCGCCGAGGTCGAGGTTCTTGGCCTTTCCGATGTTGCTATTCTGCTCGACATAGGCTGTATTGGTGCCTGTGCCGAGGATGAAGCCGATGTAGGTGTCGAACCGCCGGCCACTGGCTTCGGCCCGGCCTGCCAGCAGCGTCGCGACCGTGTCGTTGAGCAGTACGAAGTGCTTGTCCTGTTGGACGCCCAGCCGGTAGAGGGCCTGGCCCATATTCTCGCCGATCATCTGGCCGGCGGCCTCGGGGGCCTTGATCTCTTTGGAGAAATAGAGCGCCCGGCCGTCCTTGTTGGGGAACATCTCGATGGGATACGAGAAGCAGAAGCCGACGTTCGGGCTCTTGTTCGCGATGGCCTTGACGTATCCGGCCATGGTGCCGAAGAACTTGTCCTTGCCGACCTTTGCCGTGATCCCAGGCATCGGAAAGACCTCGAAGTCGGAGATCTCCGGTGCGCCGATCTGGCGGAACGTGACCGTGGCAATACGGAAGTTTGTCCCGCCGGCGTCCATCACGATGACAGGCTTGTCGCGGGGCAACTCCCGGCCGGTGCCGATGTAAGTGGGCAGCATGGCCAGCGAACTCTTCTTGCCGGTCAGGCCTTTGTCCATCTCGCCTAGGAAGGCGTTGCACGTCTCCTCGATCTTGATGTCCCCATGGTACATGCCCTGGCTGCTGAGGAACTCCTTGACCTGCCCTCTTGGATCTTTCACAGAAAACCCCTCGTCATTTGCGATTTACTATTTGTGATTCCTGGCCGCCGCCGCCGAACTCGACGCACGCCGCGGGACTCAAATAGTAAATCGTCAATAGTAAATCGTCAATCCGAATACCCATCCGGGTGTTCGGTGTGCCATTTCCAGGCCGTGGCGACCATGTCCTCGAGGCCGGGCTTCTGCGGCTGCCAGCCAAGCTCTCTTCTGGCCTTGGTTGCGTCAGAGGTCAGGATGGGCGGATCGCCCGCTCGGCGACCTGCCTCGACCACCGTGAAATCCCGACCCGAGACCCGCTTGACCGTGTCGATCACCTGGCGGACGGAGTAGCCCTGGCCATTGCCGAGGTTGTAGGCCATCTCCGTGCATTCTGACAGCTTGTCCAGTGCCAGCAGGTGGGCTCGGCACAGGTCGTCGATGTGGATGTAATCGCGGATGCAGGTGCCGTCGGGGGTGGGGTAGTCCGAGCCATAGACCTTGATGTCGGCCCGCTTGCCCATGGCGGCCTGGATTATCAGTGGGATCTGGTGCGATTCGGGGCGGTGGTCCTCGCCGAGCCGACCATGGTTGCCGGCGCCGCAGGCGTTGAAGTAGCGAAGGGCCGCGAACCGCAGCCGGCCGGTCTTGGCCTGGTACTG
>JBDKRX010000113.1:0-55882 GCA_039683175.1 Phycisphaerales bacterium | reverse complement strand
GTGAATTCCATCCAAAGCATAATAATAAGAAGCACCACCGGCCCCAGCAAATCGACGCCTGCGGCGAGAATTGGCATTGCCTCACGGCTGACATTAATGTAGGCTATGGCCACTGGCCTACAAATTTGTGGGCTCGAAGCTTCTGGCATTGATGGAAAAGGCACGATGAAGGCAACGTTTGCGACGGAAGTGCAGCTTCTCAGCAATATCGCCAAGGCGTTTGCGGAGTCGCTGAACCTGGAAGAGACTCTCAAGAGCATTCTGACCCTGCTGGACACGCACCTGAAACTCCAGCGGGGCACGATCACGCTGCTGGACCCCGATACCGAGACGATCAATATCAAGGTCGCTCACGGGCTCAGCGAGCGGTCGAAGAGCCAGGGCAGCTACAAGGTGGGCGAGGGGATCACCGGGCGGGTCGTCCAGACGGGCGAGGCGATCGTCGTGCCGGATATCTCGAAGGATCCGCGGTTCTTGCACAGGACCAAGGCTCGGGATACAGACCACGGCAAGAAGATCGCGTTTTTTTGCGTGCCGATCAAGCTGGAAGGGCGGACGGTGGGGGCCTTGAGCGTGGACCGCCAGGCCGGGCGGGGAGACGATTTCGACGCCAGCCTGCGGCTGCTGAATATCATTTCGACGATGGTCGCCCAGGCGATCAAACTGAACAAGATGGTCGAGTCCGAGCGGGCGATGCTGCGCGACGAGAACGTGCGGCTGCGGCGCGAGCTCAAATCGCGATTCGACGTGCAGAACATGGTCGGCACGAGCAACGCGATGCAGGAGGTCTACCGGCTCATCGAGCAAGTGGCCGACAGCAATGCGACGGTGCTCGTCCGCGGCGAGAGCGGAACCGGCAAGGACCTCGTCGCCCACGCGGTGCACTACAACAGCCTGCGAGCGGACAAGCCGTTCATCAAGGTCAACTGTACGGCCCTACCTGAGACGTTGCTCGAAAGCGAGTTGTTCGGCCACGAGAAGGGAGCCTTCACCGGGGCCATTGAGCGGAAGCTCGGCCGATTCGAGCGGGCCAACGGCGGCACGATCTTCCTCGACGAGATCGGCGACTTTCCCCCGAGCCTACAGGTCAAGCTGTTGCGAGTGATCCAGTTCCGCGAGTTCGAGCGGCTCGGCGGCGCCGAGACGATCAAGGCCAACGTCCGCGTGATCGTCGCGACGCACAAGAATCTCGAGCAGCAGATCACGGAGGGCGACTTCCGCAGCGACCTGTACTACCGGATCAACGTATTCCCGATCTACCTTCCGCCGCTGCGGGAGCGCAAGGACGACATCATGCTCCTGGCCGACCACTTCCTGGAACACTTCGCCCGCGAGAACGGCAAACCGATCACGCGCATCTCGACGCCGGCCATCGAGGCCCTCACTCGCTACCACTGGCCGGGCAACATCCGCGAGCTGGAGAACTGCATCGAGCGAGCGGTCCTCGTCTGCGAGGACGACGTGATCCGCAGCGAGCACCTGCCGCCCTCGTTGCAGATGATCAACAAGAGCAACGCGACGACCACGCCCACATTCACCGAGATCATCGCCAACAAGGAGCGGGAACTCATCGTCGACGCCCTGAAGAAATGTGGCGGCCAGCAACGCAAAGCCGCCCTGGAGCTGGGCATCACTGAGCGCATCCTTGGCTACAAGATCCGCAAGTACGGCATTCACCCGAAGTATATCTGAGCAGCGCGCCGGCGCAGCCGTCGTTGTATGGCCAAACCGCGCCCTGCAGCTTGTGATTTGTGGGGAATTGCAGAGGGCCGCGCGACTTTCTCACGCCCACCCTCTCCTCTCTGTGTGGTTACAGAATTGTAGCTCATGTGGCTTACTGCGACATTTTTGTATGTACCGACGCAGCGTGCTATTGGTTTGTCACAGCACTGTAAAGCTATATACTATAGGCACTTGGGGTGTTCCTGGTCCTGTGGAACCGCTCTGGCACGCGGTTTGCGAAGGCATAGGGGCCGGGCTCGGGAGGTTGAACCGAAGGCCGGATGGACAATGTCGTCCGAGCGATGAGTAGAATCAACTTGTGAATAGGAGCAAGGCGAAGATGTTGAGAGACAAGGGTTTGTGGTGTGTGGCGGCGATGACGTTGTGCATGGTGTCCGCGGTGATGGCCGAGGACGAAGTCTCGTTCGGCGTGGCAGCCGACCTGTTCAGCAAGTACATCTGGCGCGGGCAGAACGTCGTGGACGACTGGGTGCTCCAGCCCAGCGGCAGCGTAGGATACAAGGGATTCACCGGGTCGATCTGGGGGAACGTGGATCTCACGGGCGACTTCGTCGATGACTGGGAGTTCAGCGAGGTCGATTACGCGGTCGATTACAGCAACAGTCTTCCGGGCCAGGAGACATTCAGCTACTCGCTGGGCATGATCTACTATGACTTCCCGAATACGCAATGGGATGCGACAAGCGAAGTGTACGGCGGGCTGACGGGGGATCTGCCGTTGTCGCCGGCGGTGAAATGGTTCTATGATTTCGACGAAGCCGACGGCAGCTATCTCCAGTTCTCCATCGGCCACACGATCGAGAAGATCGCTTCCTGGAGCGACGACGACTACTGCAATGTTGCTCTCGGAGCGAGCGTGGGCTACGCAACAGACAACTACAACGACTTCTATTTCGGAGTAGATGATGGTGCGATCAACGATCTGACGCTGTCGGCCGGCGTGCCGTTCTGCTTCGGCTCGCTGACGATCAAGCCGAGCGTCGGTTACTCCGTGATGATCGACGACGACATCCGTGGGGCCACGGACAAGAGCGACAACCTCTGGGGTGGCGTCGGCGCCTCGTACAGCTTCTAATCGCTGTGAGGGACGTGCCGGACGGCGAGCGTCACCTGATCGCTGTCCGGGACGGATCGAAGAAGACAAAGCAACCACTCACACATGGTGACACAACTGCCCGGCGTGGACCTCGGGGGGCAGCCGTGCGGCTCGCGGAGTGTCTGCGCCGGCAGTTGTGCGGGAAATTGAGAACAAGGTACAGGCGAGCTGCAGCGGCAGAAAGGTTTGGTTGAAGACGACGATGAATCGGGGCAGAACAGCGCGATTGGAAGGGCTTCGGGGCTCATTGGCCATCAACCCGGACGGGCCGGCTCAGGGACCGGTTGAGCGGCGTCTCCCTCGTGGGGACGGACCCGTCGGGCATGGGCCGACAGAGCCCCAAGGTAAGCAGGTCGTGGCCGCCGGGGGGCGGCCTCGGGCGTCGTGGGCTCTTGCGTGAGAGCGACGAGAATATTGATCCTGTCCCGCGCCGTGTGGGCGCGGCATCTGGCTGATTGAAGGGTGGAAATGATGGATCCAAACGTCAAAATCATTGTAGACACAATGTGGGTGTTGATCACCGCGATGCTGGTGTTCTTCATGAACCTCGGTTTTGCCGCCGTGGAGTCCGGGTTCGCCCGAGCGAAGAACTGCGTCAACATCATGTCGAAGAACTTCATCGTCTTCGCGGTCTCTTCGCTGGGGTTCCTGGTCTTGGGCTGGGGCCTGATGTTCGGCGACGGCAGCGGTTTGATCGGCCTCAAAGGGCTGTTCTTTGCGAGCGGGGCCGACAATTCCCCCGCCACGGGCGAGGCGTACCAGGGCGTGTACTCCGCCATCTCCTGGACGGGCGTGCCGTTCTGGGCGAAGTTCTTCTTCCAGTTGGTCTTCTGCGGCACGGCGGCGACCATCGTCTCCGGCGCCGTCTGCGAGCGGATCAAGTATATCTCATTTATCCTCTTCTCGTTCGTCATGGCGATGTTCATCTACCCGGTCGTGGGGCACTGGGTCTGGGGCGGCGGCTGGCTGGCCAAGCTGGGGATGTTCGACTTCGCCGGCTCGACGGTCGTCCACAGCGTCGGCGGGTGGTCCGCCCTGGCGGGCGTGATCTTCCTGGGACCGCGAATCGGCAAGTTCGACAACGGCAACATCAAGGCGATTCCGGGTCATAACCTGTCGCTGGCGACCCTCGGCACGTTCGTATTGTGGTTTGGCTGGTTTGGCTTCAATCCAGGTTCCACCATGGCTGCCGATCCGAACGCGATCAGCCACGTGGCCGTGACGACCAATACGGCGGCCGCCGCGGCGATCATGACCGCGACGATTGCCTCCTGGCTTCTGATGGGCAAGCCGGACCTGGGAATGACCCTCAACGGCTGCCTGGCCGGACTCGTGGCGATTACCGCTCCGTGTGCGTTCGTCGGCGTGGGCACTTCGTTGCTCATCGGCGCGATCGCGGGCGTGCTCGTCGTGCTGGCCGTGATGATGTTCGACCGGCTGCGCCTCGATGATCCCGTCGGCGCCCTCTCGGTTCACCTGGTGAACGGCGTGTTCGGAACCCTCTGCGTGGGCCTCTTCGCGCAGGACAAGATCACCGGCACCGCCACGGGCAACGGCCTGTTCTTCGGGGGCGGCTTCAAGCTGCTCGGCGTCCAACTGGCGGCCGTGATCAGCGTGGCGCTGTTCGTCTTTGCTGCCGCGGCGGTGACTTGGCTCATTCTGCGGGCGACCCTCGGCATTCGCGTCTCCCGCGAAGAAGAGCTGCGTGGTCTGGATATCGGCGAGCACGGCAACGATGCCTACGCCGGATTCCAGGTGTTCGCCACGGAATGACGTAGATGCCGGTCTATTCGAAAACGACGCGGGTTCTTCACCCGCAGCAGGAGATATAGGACATGAAACTGATCATCGCATACATTCAACCGCACAAGCTCAACGATGTGAAACAAGCCCTGTACAAGGCCGAGGTGTTCAAGATGTCGGTTACGAACTCGCTGGGCTGCGGCCAGCAAAAGGGCTACCACGAGTCGTACCGCGGGGTCGGCATCGAGGTGAACCTTCTCAAGAAGGTCCGGCTGGAGATCGCGGTCAACGAGAACTTCGTCGAGCGGACCGTCGAGGCGCTCATCGAGGGCGCCCGCACCGGCCAGATCGGCGACGGCAAGATCTTCATCCTGGACCTGCCCGAGTGCATTCGCATCCGCACCGGAGAACGGGGAGGCGCCGCCATAGGTTGATACGATGGGCTGCTACCTCAAGACCATCACTTCGTGTGCCCTTTCTCGGGGCCAGAAGCGGGCCCTGTCGCCAACGGCAGGGCCCAACTTTGGGGATGGTGAATGGGGGATTGGGCCTACACAAATGTATGAGCACTGCTGTCTGAATCTACAATAATGTATCTCTATGGTTACTGAGTTTCTATCTCGGATGGTTCTTACCTCTTGTAAAGTAAGGGGTTATGGAAAGTCTACTCCAAAGGATGGATCTGGCACGCGGTTTGTAACTGTATGTGGCGTATACGTTGGCGTCCTCGCTTGCCGACTGGAAGCGATCGGACAATTCAGGATACAGATGGCCCCGACGGCGGGGAGGCACAGAAATGATGGATGGGAAACGGTATGTCCTGCGACCGGGCAGGACAAGTTTGACAGGGCTCGTCGCAGGGAGCGTGGGCGTTCTTGCGGCTTTGGGTGGGAGTGCGCACGCAGGCGAACAGGGCGTCGCCGCGGCGGTCGCGCAGGCGACGGTGGACTCGGGCGACACCGCGTGGCTGCTCATCAGTTCGGCGCTGGTCATGCTGATGACGCCGGCGCTGGCGTTCTTCTACGGCGGGCTCGTCCGCCGCAAGAACATGCTGTCCGTGCTCATGCAGTGCCTGATGATCCTGTGCCTGATCAGCCTGCAGTGGGTGGTGTTTGGGTACAGCCTGTCGTTCGGACCCGACAAGGGCAGCCTGATCGGGGGTCTCGACTGGGCCTTCCTGCGGGGCGTGGGCATGGAGCCGAACGCCGACTATGCGGCGACCGTGCCGCACCAGGTGTTCATGATGTTCCAGATGATGTTCGCGGTGATCACGCCCGCGCTGATCATCGGGGCGTTCGCCGAGCGGATGAAGTTCTCCGCATTGTGCGTGTTCACGCTGCTGTGGACGACGTTCGTGTATGATCCGGTGGCCCACTGGGTGTGGGGCGTTGGCGGTTTCATGCGGCAGTGGGGCGCGTTGGATTTCGCCGGCGGGACGGTGGTGCACATCAACGCGGGTATGACCGCGTTGGCGGCGGCCCTCGTGCTGGGCCGACGGCAGGGCTATCCGGATGGGATCTCCCCACCGCACAATCTGCCCTTTGCGGTGCTCGGGGCAGGGTTGCTGTGGTTCGGCTGGTTCGGATTCAACGCAGGCAGCGCCCTGGGCTCCGGCGGCTTGGCGGGCAGCGCCTTCATGGCGACGCATATCGCGGCCGCGACGGCCGGCGTGACCTGGGCACTGCTGGACTGGTACAAGCACAAGAAGCCTACGACGCTGGGAATGATTACCGGCATGGTGGGCGGTTTGGTTTCGATCACCCCCGCTGCGGGATTCGTGACCCCGGTCGGAGCGATCTGCATCGGGATTGGGGCCGGCGTGATTCCGTGGTTTGCCGTAACGTATATCAAGGCGGCGCTGGGTTACGACGACACGCTGGACGCCTTCGGCGTGCACGGGGTCGGCGGGATCTGGGGCGCGATCGCCACGGGCATTTTCGCGACGAAGGCGGTCAACCCGGCCGGCGCCGACGGGCTGCTCTATGGCAATCCGGTTCTGCTCTGGGTTCAGGTCAAGGCTGTGGCTGTCACGATTGTCTACTCGTTTATGGTCGGCATCGTGTTGCTGAAGCTGGTGGATGTGTTCATGAAACTGCGAGTCGGCGAGCACGAGGAACGGGTAGGACTCGACCTGACGTTGCATCGTGAAGCCGCATATACCGTCATCGACTGAGGCAGGAAGAGACGAAGACTATGAAGTATATCATCGGCGTCATTCAGCCGGATCGATTGGACGAGGTGCTCAAGAGGCTGACGGACGAGGAAATCCACCTGGTGACCGTGTCGAGTGTGTTGGGCCGCGGCCGCCAGAAGGGCATCGCCGAGGTCTACCGCAGCCACAAGGAACAGGGCAGTCTGCTCAAGAAGGTCAAGCTCGAGATCGCCGTGAACGACGCGTTTGTGGAGAAGACGATCCGCGCGGTCATGGGCGGCGCCCAGTCGGGCCAGATCGGCGATGGGAAGATTTTTGTCATGGACATGCAAGAGTGTATCCGCATCCGCACGGGTGAACGGGGCGGCGAAGCAATCGGATAACCCTTGCATCTCAAACCCAATGCATGTGAAAGGGAACGAAGATGACACTCAGAAAACAGGTTGGTTCCGTCGGCAGGGGCGGGATATATGGCAACGAATCGTGCAGTATGCTGCACCGCAGGGTGCAGCCGGCATTGGGTTGGGGGTAGGGTCTGTTGTTGCCGGCGGGTTCTGCTGGGGATAGCCGGTCAGCGCGGGCCTTACCCCTGTTTTCCAATGTCTGATATTGACATGGGGCAGGGGCTTGCCGCAGTATCTTATCAATAGAGAAAACAATGCAATCCTGATTATGATCGAGGAGCATCCGATGTCTTGCAGTGTGACGGGCGAATTCGGCCGCAATGTGTTCAATGAAGTGACCATGCGGGAATGTTTGCCAAAGAATGTGTTCAAATCTCTGAAGAAAACGCTGGACGGCGAGCAGCCGCTCGATCCGGTGACCGCGGACGTGATCGCCAACGCGATGAAGGACTGGGCGATCGCCAAGGGGGCAACGCACTTTTGCCACTGGTTCCAGCCGATGACCGGCCTGACCGCCGAGAAGCACGACGCCTTCATCTCGCCGAGAGCGGACGGCCGGACGATCATGGAGTTCAGCGGCAAGGAGCTGATCCGGGGCGAACCCGACGCCTCCTCCTTCCCCTCGGGCGGCCTCCGCGCGACGTTCGAAGCCCGCGGCTATACGGCGTGGGATTGTACGTCGCCGGTGTTCGTGAAGGAGGACGGCAAAAACATTACGTTGTACATTCCGTGTGCCTTCTGCTCGTACACGGGCGAAGCGCTCGACAAGAAGACGCCCCTGCTGCGGTCTATGGATGCCCTGAGCAAGCAGGCGATTCGCGTGCTGAAGGTCCTGGGCGACATGACGGCGACCCGGGTGACCGCGACGATGGGACCCGAGCAGGAGTACTTCCTGGTCGATCAATCCTTCTATGCCAGGCGTCTGGACCTGCTGTTGGCCGGGCGGACGTTGTTCGGGGCCAAGCCGCCTCGCGGACAGGAGATGGAAGACCATTACTTCGGTTCCCTGCACGAGCGGGTGGCGACGTTCATGAACGAACTGAACAATGAGCTGTGGAAGCTCGGGGTCACCGCCAAGACACAGCACAACGAGGTGGCGCCCGCCCAGTACGAGTTGGCGCCGGTGTTTTCGACGATCAATGTGGCGGCCGACCACAACCAGTTGACGATGGACACGCTCCAGAAAGTGGCCCGTCGGCACGGGTTCGTCTGCCTGTTGCACGAGAAGCCCTTCGCGGGCGTCAACGGGTCGGGCAAGCACAACAACTGGAGCATGTGCACGGATACCGGAATGAACCTGCTGGACCCGGGCGAGACGCCGCATGACAACATGGTCTTTCTGGTCATGCTCTGTGCCGTTGTCCGGGCGGTCGATAAGTATGCGAAGCTGCTGAGGGCCAGCGTCGCCAACGCCGGCAACGAGCACCGGCTCGGCGCCAACGAGGCCCCGCCGGCGATCGTGTCGATCTTCCTGGGCGAGCAGTTGACGGACATCTTCGAGCAACTGGCCAAGGGCAGCGCCAAGAGCAGTAAGAAGGGCGGGCAGGTCAGGCTGGGTTCTTCGACCCTCCCGCAGTTGCCGAAGGACTCCACGGACCGCAACCGGACGTCGCCGTTCGCGTTTACCGGCAACAAGTTCGAGTTCCGCATGGTGGGCTCCTCCCAGTCGATCTCGGGACCCTGTTTCGTTCTCAACACGATCGTGGCCGATACTCTGAGCGAGATCGCCGAGGTTCTGGAGAAGGCGGACGACGTGAAGGGCGCCGTGCAGAAGGTCCTGCAGGATATCGCGGTCGAGCACGCTCGCATCATCTTCAACGGCGACAATTACCGTGAGGAATGGGTGGCGGAGGCCGCCCGGCGGGGTCTGCCGAACATCCGCTCGACGTGGGAGTCCCTCAAGGGCCTCCCGTCGGCGGAGCATATCGCGTTGTTCTCGCGGCACGGCGTTCTCTCGAAGGAAGAGCTGGAGGCCCGCACCGAGGTGTTGTTCGAGGGGTACAGCAAGCAGATCAACATCGAGGCTCAGACGATGTTGAACATGGCCAAGCGTCAGATTCTTCCTGTTTGCTGTGAATACTCAGCCAAGCTGGGCAAGGCAGCCGCGGCGGTGTCCGGCGCCGGTGTTGGCGCGGAGACGCAGAAGAAGCTGCTCGAACGGGTCTGCAAGCTGATCGCGACGATGGACAATCGCATCGAGGCCCTGGAGAAAGCCACGGCCAAGGCAGCCGGGATCCACGGGGCCGAGAAGCACGCACAAAGCTGCCGCGAAGAGGTCTTACCGGCGATGGCCGCTCTTCGCCAGACCGTTGATGAACTGGAGACCATCGTGGACGCCAGGCTCTGGCCGTTGCCGAGCTATGCCGAGATGTTGTTCGTGCGATGATCTCTGGTGAGCCCAGGGTCGGTAATCTGTAATCGACGGGCCGGAGATTGCGGGGCACTCGTTGGAGACCATAGGTTTCCAGCCCCGCGGTCTCCGGCCTTTGTTTTCCCACAAGGGCATGAGAAGAAACGCCTTGTGACGCTACTACAAACGGGTGCTGTTCAGGCCGCAGAGGGTCATGCTCTGCAGGCCGAGTCTCATGACGATCCTTCGCAACGGTGGACTGAAGACGACGCGGGACTTGAGGCCCTTGAGAAAGATGTTCCGCCACAGAGGCATTGCTGCTTTGCGGTATTGTTGCTCGAAACTCTCCAAACCTGTGTGCAGGACCTCCGCGATGATCTGGGCGCTCCGGAAAGCGTAGCTGAGCCCCTCGGCGGAACTTGGACTGATCCAGCCGGTTCATGTTGGTGTAGTGACGCTGATAGTATCTTTCGAGCTGTCGCGGGACGTCGATGGCCCGGACGACGAACAGTTGCGGCTCCTCGATGACGCTCTTGGGCAGCCCCAATCCCAGACGAGACAGCATAGCCTGCGCATCCGGCGCCAGGAGCCCGCCACAGCATTTGCCCCGCGACAATTCATCGGGTCCATCCGACGGCCTGCGGTCCATCAGCAGCACGCGGTACTGCCGCCCGATGAGTCGGGCCAGCGTCGCCCCGGCCGGCCCAGCCCCGATGATGGCCAGGCCATACATGCTGTTGGATCCCTTCTGTTCGGCTCCGCTTCACCGTGATTCCCGATCGTTCACTTCCTCTTGGGAAGAGGCAGGTCCATCCCTCTTTCTCTGCTATTCGATGGGCGGGGTTAGCCGACCTCCGCACAGGTGCCTCCAGTTTCTCGCTCAGTACTGAGTCTATGTTATCGGCAGGTAGATGTAGGTCCGCAGGTCCGCCGGCGGCGTGGTCTGCGGGTCGTTGAGATACTCCTCCCACATGGGCATGTAACGCGACCAGTCCGCTTCGGTCTTCGCCAGGCCCTTGGCCTTGAGGAACTCGGTGATCTCGCCATAGGTCTTCATCAACTCCGTGTACGGGCCATGATGCGTGAATCGCATGGCCTTCGCAGAGGCGAGGCGTTTGACGAAACCGGGACCGATCATACGCGTCGTCGCCGGGGGGGCGGCGATGGGCATCGCGACGATGAATCTCACTCCCTGAGGGCCGTAGGCGCTGTAAATGGCTCGCGGCGGACCGGAGGGGGACAACTTGTGTTGCCGCAAGAATCCCATCAACTCGGTGAAGGCGGTGCGCATTGCACGGCCGATGGCGGCCGGATCGGAACCGCACACCCCGGGCATCTGGGCCGCCAGTACGGACGGAACCTCGACTTCCACGAACTCCAACACATCAAACTGCGACATCGTTGCACTCCTGATTGATTGGGCCGCCTCTCGGGCCAAATTATGGCCCGCCTTGTGCGGGAAGGCAAGGAGAATTCTACCTGCAGACGCAAAGATTGCCTGGGGGAGTGAACACCTTGGCGAGAAACCCGTATGGCACGGCCGAACAGTCCCCCTGTGTGGATCAGGGGTCTCACTGGGCGCCATGAATCTCCGCAAGCCGATCCGCGGTGGGCATCAAGTGATAAACTCCCTACGGCCCGAGGTAGCCGCCCTCGAGCTTCTTGAGCGTGACCGGAACGAAGCCCGCCCCCGTACGCTCCCAGGTTCCAGTCTCGTCTGTGGGCGCGAGAGAGAGGGCTGCAGGGGGTTGGCCCTGCAGCCCCGGGTATGACACGCAGCCGCATCGCAGGGGAGCACACGATGAGCACTGCGCTGCTCCATCGACAGGTTCCCGCCGGACGATAGGGTTAGAAAGCGAACGCGCCGCTGACACCGATCCCCCACTTGCCGGCCTCGCCAATGAGGGCGTCAACGCCGATGTTGACATTCGACGTTGCCGACCATGCCGCACCGAACACGGCAATAGGCGAGGCGTGCTTGATTCGGAGTGAATCCTCTCCGCAGAACTGATCTGCCCCCACCCACTGTTCCACTTCTTCGCCTTCCACCTCGGTTACCTGGTAATGGTCTTCGGTCCACGTCTCTTCGATGTTGAGAGTTCCCTGCAGGGTCTGCCAGCCGCCGGCGACGTAGACCTGGAGCGCGTCGCTCAACTGGTACGACGGGCCAATGTAGGCTACGGCCTGCCACCAGTCGATGTCCGCATCTACCACCCCAACCTCGACATAGCGGTCAGTGAACCCGTCGTTGGGGACGTCTTCGGTGTCGGAGTAGCAGTTGCCGGCGTCACCACCCTCCGTCCTGCCAAACTGCATCCGTCCGCCCCAGGTCCAGGCGCCGGTTCGGCAGATCGTGAAGCGTGTGCCCACCTGCCAGGTGAATCCGGTCCCGAAATCAAAGGAGTCGTTCAATCCGGGCTCGGTCAGCAGGACAATCCCTTCGTTGTCTTCTATCCATGTTTCCTGGACGACAATGTCTGCCTCGGCGCTGGTTGCGCCCAAACGCACGTAGAGATCCAGATTCTCACAGAACCCATACTCCAGGCTGCCGACATACGTGTTGGTTTTGAAATCCTCCAACACGATCTTCTTGTCCCACATGTAGCTGAATTCCGGGTCTCCCCACGCGCCGTCCTCCGGGACTTCCGTATACTCCCAAGCCCTCGCGAATTCCAGCCATGGGCTATGCCCGCCGTCCAGCTCCATTTCCTCAAACCAGTAGCCGGCGTCCACAGCCCATTGTCCCGTGTCGAGGGTTGACATTGGAATGCCGAAGGGGCCTCCGGCCAAGGCCATCGAACTCAACATCCCAACCAGCAGGGCACATGCCAACAACCTTCTCTGTCTCATAGCCTACTCCCTTCCCAAAAAGATGCTTGTCGACTGAAGTTCATTCAGACTCAAACCCCACCCCTCCTCCGGTTGCTCTTGTCGCATTGTCGCCTGTCATCCCTTTCACTCGTCAACCTGGTCTTCGTAATCGATTTGCCGGATGGGAACGACCTCGCTTGAGGCCGATATGTTGCTTCGCGTCTGCGTCACCTCCTTTCATGTCGTGTGCCTCCCGATCTTCGCCACCGGCCGCCGACATTGCGGGCTCAATCTCACGATGGAAACCGCGCATCTCCATGCGCAAACTCGCGAAACCGTGCCTGATTCATGCGCTTCTGCATCGTTCGTTGCATCGAGCAGTCGGCTGGCAAGGACAACGCCGGTCAACAAATTCACGCGATAATAACAGTTGTCAACGCCACTCTGTGCAGTATTATCGGCGACTTTCGAGCACAGGCAAGGGGAAAAGACGTCTATCTGCCACTTTCCTGGGATTCTGGCTCCATGGGGGGTAAGATACGCAGGTGTGAGGATGGTGGTGTGGCAAGATGGGTAATTCTTCCGGGGCTTGGCATTTCCGCCAGCCGGCCGCCGCCTGGATCCAGGCGGTCGGGCATTTTGCAGAACGATGGCTATAGAATATCGGCAATGACGGACTGTGAGCAGGGGGCTGTCGTTGTGGTCGCCTGGACAGGCCTTGCCTTGGTTTGACGCCGGTTCGTTTCTGTCGGCATCGTGCGTTCGGAGGACTTGCCCGGCCTTCTTCGCGGCCTGTTTTTGCGTGCCCTGAAGCCGGCGATTCACGAATCCGAGGACGGCGGCCTTGTCGTCGAGACGGGCGAAGAGGGGGTCGAAGGGTCCTGCTTCCACCGTGGCGGTAGGTATTAGATAAGCAATTGTTATAGTGTAATTAGGTGTTCTTATGATGTGTATTAACGGAACCGCCGTACTTGCGGGGGCGTATTGCCGTATGATATAGAGGACCCGGATCAATAGCGCGGTGAGGCCGCGCCGACGGGCAGTCTCGGGGAATCCTAATGACACGATTGCATGACCAAGGTCTATACGAAACGAAGTACGAACACGATGCGTGTGGGATCGGCGCCGTGGTGAATATCGCGGGCACGCGGGACCACTCTATTCTCGAATACGGCAAGCAGATCCTTGTCAACCTGACGCATCGCGGGGCGGCCGGCTCCGATGAGACGACCGGCGACGGCGCAGGCATCCTGTTCCAGATCCCGCATGAGTTTCTTGCTGTCGAATCCGAGCAACTGGGCTTCTCGCTGCCCGAGCCGTTCGGCTATGGCGTCGGGATGGTCTTTGGGCCTAAGGACGCGGAGCTTCGCGGCAAGTGCGAACGGCTCCTGGAGGAATCGCTCGCCTACTATGGCATGACCGTCCTGGGCTGGCGCGACGTGCCGGTGTCGAACGATTGTCTGGGCAAGCTGGCGCTGGCGGCCGAGCCGGTCATCCGGCAGATCTTCGTGGAGGGCGAGGCCTTCGAGCCGGAGGAATTGGAACGGCGGCTCTTCATGGCCCGCAAGCGGGCCGAGCGGCTTGTCAGCGAGAAGCTCGGCGAGAAAGCCGATGATTTCTACATCGCAAGCCTGTCGTGCCGGACCATCTGCTACAAGGGCATGTTCATGGCCTGGCAACTCTTTGCCTATTATCCGGACCTTGCTGACGAGCGAATGAAGTCCGCCCTGGCTGTCGTGCACCAGCGGTACAGCACGAACACCTTCCCGAACTGGCGGCTGGCGCAGCCCTTCCGCTGCATTGCCCACAACGGCGAGATCAACACGCTCAGCGGCAATCGCAACCACATGCGGGCCCGCGAGCCGAAGATGGCCAATCCCCTGTTCGGGGAGGACATCAAGGACCTGTTCCCGGTCCTCGTGCCCGGCGGCAGCGACTCGGCCTGTTTCGACAACGGCATGGAACTGCTCATGCGATCCGGACGCAGTCTGCCCCACGCGATGATGATGATGATCCCCGAGGCCTTCGGGGCCAAGTACCACATCAGCACCGACAAACGCGCGTTCTACGAGTACCATTCCTCGATCATGGAACCCTGGGACGGCCCCGCGGCGATGGTCTTCACCGACGGCCGGCTCATCGGCGGCGTCCTGGACCGCAACGGCCTGCGGCCCTGCCGGTACTTGGTGACCACCGACGGTCTTGCGATCATCGGCAGCGAGGCGGGCGTCGTCGAGTTCCCGCCCGAGAAGATCCAGGTCAAGGGCCGGCTCCGGCCCGGGCGCATGTTCCTGGTCGATACGGCGGAAGGCCGGATCATCTCCGACAATGAGATCAAGAGCAAGATCGTCCGCCAGAAGCCCTATCGGCGCTGGCTGGACGAGAACCGCATCGAGCTGCGGGGGCTCTTCGACGCGCCGGACCTCGTCAAAAGCGATCCGCTGACGATTGCACGCCGGATGCGGGCCTTCGGCTACACGCGCGAGGAACTCAGGATGATCCTGACCCCGATGGGGGTCAACGGCCAGGAACCCGTCGGCTCGATGGGCAACGACACGCCTTTGGCGGTGCTCTCCGAGAGGCCCAAGCTCCTGTTCAACTACTTCAAGCAGCTCTTCGCCCAAGTGACGAACCCGGCCATCGACCCGTTGCGCGAAGGGCTCGTGATGAGCCTGATGTCCTTCACGGGCAAGAAGGGAAACCTGCTCGACGAGACGCCGCAACACTGCCGACAGCTCAAGCTGCCGCACCCGATCCTGACGAACGAGGACATGGAGCGGCTTCGTGCCGTGCGACGAGGCGATTTCCACGTGGCGACGGTGCCGGCCCTGTTCGATGTGGATGGGGTCCCTCCGGGCGAGGCCTTGCGTCGCGGCCTGGATACGCTGATCGCCGCCACGGAGAAGGCCGTCCGGGAAGGGGCTTCGCTGGTCATCATCAGCGACCGTGATGTGTCCGCGACCCAGGCGCCGATCCCGTCCCTTCTGGCGATTGCGGCGGTCCATCACGCCATGCTCAACAGGGGCCTGCGCCACGAGGCGGGCCTGATCGTCGAGAGCGGCGAGCCCCGCGAAGTGATGCATTTCTGCCTCCTGTGCGGCTACGGCGCCAACGGAATCAATCCCTACATGGCGTTCGAGTCGCTCGACCAGCTCAAACAGCAGGGCGAGCTGGCGGCGGAGATGGAGCCTGTCCAGATCGCCGACAACTACATCGCGGCGGTCAAGAAGGGCATCCTCAAGACGATGAGCAAGATGGGCATCTCGACCCTCCGCAGCTACTGCGGGGCCCAGCTCTTCGAGGCCATCGGTCTCGACGGCGGGCTCGTCGAGAACTACTTCACCGGGACCAGCTCGCGGATTCGCGGGATCGGACTGGAAGAGATCGCAGGCGAGACCCTCCAGCGGCATCGGTCGGCCTTTCAGCCGCGGCCGGCGGCCGCCATGGACCTCGACTTCGGGGGCGAATACCACTTCCGACACAGCGGCGAGCGGCACCTGTGGAATCCCACGACCGTCGCGAAGCTCCAGCACGCGGTCCGGAACAACGATCCGGGTTCCTATGCGGTCTACGCCAAGGCCATCAACGACCAGGCGAAATCGCTCTGTACCCTGCGGGGTCTGTTCGAATTCACGCACGGCGAGCCCGTGCCTCTGGACGAGGTCGAGCCGGCCAGCGAGATCGTCAAGCGGTTCTGCACCGGCGCGATGAGTCACGGCTCGATTAGCAAGGAGGCTCACGAGTGTCTCGCCATCGCCATGAACCGTCTGGGCGGCATGAGCAATACCGGCGAGGGGGGCGAGGATCCGAAACGATACCAGCCTGAGTCGAACGGTGATTCGAAAAACTGTGCGATCAAACAGATCGCCAGCGCCCGTTTTGGCGTGACGATCCACTATTTGGCGAATGCCAAGGAACTGCAGATCAAGATCGCTCAGGGCGCCAAGCCGGGCGAAGGGGGGCAGTTGCCCGGCCACAAGGTCTCTGCGGAAATCGCGGAGTTGCGGCATTCGACGCCCGGCGTGACGTTGATCTCGCCGCCGCCGCATCACGACATCTACTCGATCGAGGACCTGGCCCAACTCATCTATGACCTCAAGGCCAGCAACCCGGGCGTGCGGGTCTCGGTCAAGCTGGTGGCCGAGGTGGGCGTGGGCACTGTCGCAGCGGGAGTCGCCAAGGGCAACGCCGATGAAGTCCTCATCAGCGGCCACGACGGCGGCACCGGCGCCAGCCCGCTGTCCTCGATCAAGCACGCGGGTTGCCCCTGGGAACTTGGCCTGGCAGAGACCCAGCAGGTGCTCGTGATGAACGGCCTGCGGGACCGCATCCGCGTCCAGGCGGACGGTCAGATGCGGACCGGACGCGACATCGTCATCGCGGCTCTGCTCGGCGCCGAGCGATTCGGTTTCGGGACCGCGGCGCTGGTGACGTTCGGCTGCACGCTGCTTCGCAAGTGTCACGAGGGCGCCTGTGCGTTCGGCATCGCGACGCAGGACCCCGAGCTTCGCAAGCGGTTCGCGGGCAAGCCGGAGTATCTTCAGCGATTCCTGTACTTCGTGGCCGAGGAGGCTCGCCAGATCATGGCTGAGCTGGGCTTCCGCAAGATCGAAGACATGGTCGGCCGCTCGGATCGGCTGCGAATGCACAAAGCCCTGTCGCACTGGAAGGCCAAGGGGCTCGATTTTTCCGCGATCTTCTACCGGCCCGACACCTCGGACGGCAGGGCGGTCCGCTGCGTCGTCCCTCAGGCCGAGAGACTCGCAGATCACATGGACTGGGAGATCCTCAAGCACGCCGAGGGCGCCATCGAGAGAAAGGAAACGACGCGAATCCAGATGCGGATTCGCAATATCAACCGCACGGTCGGCGCGATCCTGAGCAATCGCATCGTGAGGAAACATGGTCCCAAGGGCCTGCCCGACGGCACGCTCGAAGTCACGTTCCAGGGCTCGGCGGGCCAGAGTTTCGGCGCGTTCCTGGCCCCGGGGGTGACGCTTCGCCTGATCGGCGACGGCAACGACTATCTGGGCAAGAGCCTTTCCGGCGGGCGGATCGTGGTGCAGACCCCGCCGAACTCGCCTTTCATGGCCCACGAGAACATCATCGCCGGCAACACACTACTCTATGGCGGCACGAGCGGGGAGGTCTTCATCAACGGCATGGCTGGCGAGCGGTTCGCCGTTCGCAACAGCGGCGTGACCGCGGTCGTCGAAGGCGTCGGCGACCATTGCTGCGAGTACATGACCGGCGGCACCGTCGTCGTCCTCGGCCAGACCGGCTGCAACTTCGCCGCCGGCATGAGCGGCGGCCTGGCCTATGTGCTGGATGAGATGCAGCTCTTCGACACGCTGTGCAATCTCGACATGGTCGAGCTCGAAACCGTTTGGCAGGAGGCGGATAAGGCCCTGCTCTACGACCTGATCGAGCGGCATCTCGAATGGACCGGCAGCGAGCGGGCGAAGTACGTGCTGCGCGCCTGGCCCGATATGGTGGGTCGGTTCGTCAAGGTCATTCCGATTGATTATCGCAAAGCGCTGGAACGGATGCGGGCCGTCGAGCATCGCGACACCGAGACCACGCCGGCGACTGAAGAGGTGTTCCATGGGTGAACTCAAAGGATTCTTGAAACACGAACGCCAGGAGGTCGGGCACCGGCCGGTCGAGGAACGGATTCACGATTTCAACGAGATCGACCTGCCACTGACGCCGGATGCGATTCGCAAACAGGCGGCTCGCTGTATGGATTGCGGCATCCCGTTTTGCCACGGAGCAGGCTGCCCGGTCGGCAACTCGATCCCGGATATGAATGAATTCGTTTACAAGGGCCAGTGGGAACATGCCTGTCGCATCCTGCACGAGACGAACAACTTCCCGGAGGTCACCGGGCGGATCTGCCCTGCGCCCTGTGAGACGGCCTGTACGCTGGCTGTCAGCGACCATCCGGTCCTGATCCGGCACATCGAGTACCAGATCGTCGAGCGGGGCTTCCAGGAAGGATGGATCAGACCGCTGCCGGCGGCGAAGAAGACGGGCAAGCGGATTGCGATCGTCGGTTCGGGACCCGCCGGCCTGGCCGCGGCACAGCAGTTGGCTCGGGCAGGGCATAGCGTCGTCGTGTTCGAGAAGGATGAACGGGCCGGCGGCATGCTCCGCTACGGGATTCCCGACTTCAAGCTGGGCAAGGGCATCCTCGACCGGCGGCTCAATCAGCTCAAGGCCGAGGGCGTCGAGTTCCAGACCGGTGTCGAAGTGGGCAAGGACATATCCGCCCACTACTTGCGCAAGATGTTCGATTGCATCTGCCTGACCATGGGGGCTCGTCAGCCTCGTGATCTCGCCGTGCCCGGTCGGGAGCGCGGCAATATCCTCTTCGCGATGGACTACCTGACGGCTCAGAACAAGCTCTGTGCCGCAGAGGCGCTGAGCGATATCCCGAGAATCACCGCCCGGGACAAGGTGGTGGTCGTCCTCGGTGGCGGCGACACCGGCAGCGACTGCGTGGGCACCGCCCGCAGGCAGCGGGCCAAGAAGATCTACCAACTGGAGATTCTGCCCAAGCCACCCGAATCCCGGCCCGAGGACACTCCCTGGCCGATGTGGCCGCGGACGATGCGGACCTCCTCCTCGCACGAGGAGGGCTGCGAGCGGCGTTGGAGCGTGCAAACCAAGGCCTTCGGCGGGGACAACGGCTCGGTGAAGGAACTGCACGCCTGCGAGGTGGAATGGACGAACGTCAATGGTTCGTGGAAGCTCAGGGAACTGCCGGGGACGGAGTTCACGCTCAAAGCGGACCTCATTCTGCTGGCCTTGGGCTTCGTTCATGTGGTCCACGATGGATTGGTGAAGGATTTAGGCTTGCAACTTGACGCAAAAGGGAATGTAATAGCCGACGATTACCAGGCCAGCGAGCCATGGGTGTTCGCGGCCGGCGATACGATCAGTGGCGCTTCGCTGGTGGTCCGAGCGATCAACGGCGGGCGCGAGGCGGCGGCGGCAATGGACCGTTGGTTGCGTCAAGGCCCCCCAACGCGATGAAGCGTGTGGGAGTCCAATCCCCAGTGACGCAGCAAACTCCGTGCCCGTGCGCTCCGTAGAACGACCGGAAGATCACGGACATGGGTGGGATGCGATCTGACGCCATCCCCCACGCACAGTTTTGCTGCATGACAGGTGACAACTCCATGCGAGCGGTCGGCGTGCAGGTGCAGGCCAAGGCCCCGGCTCCAAGGGATGAAGGACTATAGATCGGTATGCCGAAACGCAAGGACATCCACAAGATCCTGATCATCGGGTCGGGACCTATTGTCATCGGGCAGGCCTGTGAGTTCGACTACTCGGGCGCCCAGGCGTGCAAGGTGCTCCGCAAGGAAGGTTTCAAGGTCGTCCTGGTCAACAGCAACCCGGCGACGATCATGACGGACCCCGAGGTGGCGGACCGGACGTACATCGAGCCGATCACGCCGGAGATGGTCGAGAAGATCATTCGGCGGGAGAGGCCGGACAGCCTGCTGCCCACGCTGGGTGGACAAACCGGCCTGAACACCGCGGTGGCTCTTGCGGAAAGCGGCGTGCTGAAGAAGTACGGCGTCAAGATGCTCGGGGCCAATCTCCGCTCGATCAAGAAGGCCGAGGAACGAGACCTGTTCAAGAAGACGATCCTCGACATTGGTCTGGAAGTGCCGCGCAGCGGATACGTCGAATCCTGGGAACAGGCCAGGGAGATCGTCAAGGAGACGGGCTTTCCCGCGATCATCCGTCCCTCCTACACCCTGGGCGGCACTGGCGGCAACATCGCCTACAATGCCGAGGAGTACGAGCGCTACATCCACTGGGGTCTGTCGCTCAGTCCCAAGCACCAGGTCCTCGTCGAGGAGTCGGTCATCGGGTGGAAGGAATACGAGCTGGAGGTGATGCGGGACCGCAAGGACAACGTTGTCATCGTCTGCTCGATTGAGAACCTGGACCCGATGGGCATCCACACGGGCGACAGCGTCACCGTGGCCCCCGCGCAGACACTCACCGACAAAGAATATCAGATCATGCGGGACGCGTCCCTCAAGATCATCCGCGCCATCGGCGTCGAGACGGGCGGTTCGAACATCCAGTTTGCGGTCAATCCCGCCAACGGCAAGCTCTACGTGATCGAGATGAACCCCCGCGTGTCCCGCAGCTCGGCGCTGGCCTCGAAAGCGACCGGCTTTCCGATCGCCAAGATCGCCTCGCTGCTGGCTGTCGGGTACACGCTGGACGAGATCCCCAACGACATCACGAAGAAGACCCCGGCCTGTTTCGAGCCGACGATCGACTACTGCGTCGTCAAGTGGCCGCGGTTCACGTTCGAGAAGTTCCCGCAGACGCCGCCGGAGCTGACGATCCAGATGAAATCGGTCGGCGAGGCGATGGCCATCGGCCGGACCTTCAAGGAGGCGATGCAGAAGGCCATTCGCTCGCTGGAGATCAACCGGTACGCTCTGGCCGACAAGCACATCGACAAGTCGCTTTCCTCGGACCAGTTGAAGGAGAGACTGCGACGGAACTACTGGGACAAGCTCTGGTACGTGGCCGAGGCCCTCCGGCGGGGCATGTCCGTCGAAGAGATCTTCTCGCTGACCAAAATCGACCCGTGGTTCCTGAACAACATCAAAGACATCGTCTCGCTCGAAACGAAGCTCCTGGCCGACAAGGGCAAGCTGCCCGAGGCAATCGTGCTGGAGCAGGCCAAGCAGTACGGCTTCAGCGACAAGTACATGGCTTCGATTGCCGGCGTGTCGGAACCCGAGTTCCGCAAGCACCGCCAATCGCTGGGCATCAACCCGGTCTACAAGACGGTCGACACCTGCGGAGCGGAATTCGAGGCCGCCACGCCGTACCTGTACTCGACCTACGAGAGCGAGTGCGAGGCGAATCCCACCAGCCGTCGCAAGATTATGATCCTCGGCGGCGGGCCCAACCGGATCGGGCAGGGCATCGAGTTCGACTATTGCTGCTGCCACGCCGCCTTCGCGCTTCGGGAAATCGGCGTCGAATCGATCATGGTCAACTGCAACCCCGAGACGGTCAGCACGGACTACGACACGTCGGACCGGCTGTACTTCGAGCCGCTGACGTTCGAGGACGTGATGTCCATCGTCGAGAAGGAAAAGCCCGACGGCGTCATCGTCCAGTTCGGCGGCCAGACGCCCTTGAAGCTGGCGGTCCCGCTGGAGAAGGCGGGCGTCAAGATCGTCGGCACCTCGCCCGACAGCATCGATCTGGCCGAAGATCGCGAGCGATTTAACAAGCTCGTCGCCAAGCTCGGCTTGCTCCAGCCGGAGAGCGGAACCGCGACCAGTTATGAACAGACCCTGGAAATCGCTCACAAGCTCGGATACCCCCTCTTGATCCGGCCCTCGTTCGTCCTGGGCGGCCGCGCGATGCGCGTCGTCCACGACGAGAGCGGGTTGAAGAGTTGCGTCCAGGAGGCCATTGAGGCGTCCGAAGAGCATCCGATCCTGATCGACAAGTTCCTCGGCGACGCGACCGAACTGGATGTCGATGCGATCAGCGACGGCCGGACCGTCGTCGTCGGCGGCATCATGGAGCACATTGAGGAGGCCGGCGTCCATTCCGGGGACAGTGCCTGCTCGATCCCGGCCGTCAATCTCAAGAAGCAGATCCTCGACGAGGTCCTGCGGCAGACCAAGCTCCTGGCCACGCACCTGAACGTCATCGGGCTCATGAACGTCCAATACGCGATCAAGGATGACCGGATTTACATCCTGGAGGTGAACCCGCGGGCCTCGCGGACAATCCCCTTTGTGAGCAAGGCGATCGGCGTGCCCTTGGCCAAGCTGGCGGCCAAGGTGATGGCCGGCATGACGCTGGAAGAACTTGGATTCACGCAGGAGGTCGTGCCCAGCTATTATGCGGTCAAAGAAGCGGTGTTCCCCTTCCTGAAATTCCCGGGCACCGATGTGCTGCTGGGTCCGGAGATGCTCTCGACGGGGGAAGTGATGGGCATCTCCGACGATTTCGGCACGGCGTACGCCAAGAGCCAGATCGCGGCGGGCAACAGCCTCCCGATGGGCGGCAACGTGCTCTTCAGCGTCAATGACCGGGACAAGCCCAAGGCGGTGGCCCTGGCCAAGCGGCTCCGCGACCTGGGTTTCAAGATCGTCGCGACCAAGGGGACCTGCATCGAGTTCATCAAGAACAACATCCCCTCGGAGTTCGCGCTCAAGATGACCGAGGGCCGGCCCCACATCGTCGATGCGATCATCAACAAGCAGATCGATCTGATCGTCAACACCGCGGTCGGCCAGCAGGCGATCAGCGATTCGTTCGCCATTCGTCGCAGTGCGATCGACCGGCAGGTCCCGTACGTTACGACGATGCGAGGAGCCGAGGCGGTCGTCAAGGCCATCGAGGCGCTCAAGGGCAAGAAGTTGGGCGTCAAACCGATACAGTTGTACTACAAATAGGAAATCCGAAATTCGAAATCCGAAACAAGCACGAATGACCGAAAATCGAAAATCCAAAACGAGACTTCCGGCTTGCGATAGCGTTTCGGCCATTGGAATTTCGTGCTTTGGATTTGTTTCGGATTTCGAAATTCGAATTTCGAGTTTTCCTGTAGAGTAAAGGATACATCGTGAAAGCGATTCTACTCTTAGAGGATGGCACGTTCTTCGAGGGCCAAGCGTTCGGCGCTCGCGCCGAGAAGTGCGGCGAGGTCGTGTTCAACACGAGCATGTCGGGGTACCAGGAGATCCTCACCGATCCGTCGTACCATGAACAGATCATCACGATGACCTATCCGCTCATCGGCAACTACGGCACGAATCCCGAGGATTGGGAATCGCGAAAGAGCTTCGTCAGCGGGTTCGTGGTCAAGGAGAACTGCCCTTATCCGAGCAACTGGCGCAACGGCGCGACGCTCGATGAATACCTCCGGGAAAACGGCATCGTCGGCATCGAGGGCATCGACACGCGAAAGCTCGTGCGGTACATCCGCACCAAAGGCGCGATGCGAGGCATCCTTTCCGCCATTGAGACGGACTCGAAGAAGCTCGCCGCCAAGCTCCAGGCGTATCCGGGCCTGGTCGGCCGCGACATCGTCAAGGATGTGACGGTGGACAAGCCCTATGCGTGGAAAGAAGGCGTTGTGAATGTCCTGAACCCCGGCGTCAAGCTGCCGGAGGCGAAGTACAAAGTGGTGGCCATCGATTGCGGCATGAAGCAGAATATCCTCCGCCTGCTCGTCTCGCATGGCTGTGACGTGACGGCCGTGCCTGCGCAGACGACCGCCCAGGAAATTCTTGCCCGTAAGCCCGACGGCGTGTTCCTCAGCAACGGTCCCGGCGATCCTGCGGCTGTCTCCTACACCATCGAGACGGTCAAGTCCCTGCTGGGCAAGGTCCCTATCTTCGGTATCTGCCTGGGCCACCAGATTCTCGGCCTGGCCTTGGGCGGCACGACGTACAAACTCAAGTTCGGCCATCGCGGCGCCAATCATCCCGTCAAGAACCTCCGGACCGGCAAGATCGAGATCACCAGCCAGAATCACGGCTTTTGCGTCGATCTCGACTCGCTCAAGGGCAAGGATGTCGAGCTGACGCACATGAACCTCAACGACAACACGCTCGAAGGGCTCTGTTGCGAGAAACTCGCAGCCTTCTCCGTCCAGTACCACCCCGAGGCCTCCCCCGGCCCCCACGATTCCAACTACCTCTTCGACGACTTCATCGAGTTGATGGAGACGCGGTAGGACGAAAAGCGACGTGTGCCCAGCACGCCCTGCCACTGACGCCCGGCACAATGAACCCTCAGCTTTCTCGCGGCGAGGCGAGAGCGGTAGGATGAGCTATGCCCACCGCTTCCTGGGTCCTTAGCCCCTGCGCAGTGTCCATGTGGCGTGAACATCGGAAAGGTGAAGTCCCCCATTCATGGAAGGGGGATCTTGTGCCAATTCGGGATTACTGCTGTATTACAGGTATAAGGGGAATCGATTCAGAGCTTGAGTGCGTCCCAAGTGTGATACGATGGCGGAAGGCTGCGCGCCTTCCGCGTCTTTGGGGGCTCATCCGGTTGTTGCGTGCTTCTGTGGCCGGCCATCACCTCATGACCGAGGATGCCTCCCCGGACCCCTGCCATTCTGCACTTTCCGCCAGCAGCACCGATTCCAGAGCAAGCCCGAAACTCGAAGCGAGGGTGTCGAGCCCGCGACGGCGTTTCGAGCATTTGGATTTCCCCGATTGGGGTTTGTCTCGGATTTCGAATTTCGTGCTTCGGATTTCATCATGCTATCCGTACATGGAAATGAAAACGGGCCCGGCAACCGTGTGGGTGCAGGGCCCGAGGTACAGCATGGGATGAGGCGAGAGGCTACTCCTCCTCTTCCTCCTTCTTCTTGCCGTAGAGGGCGACGATCTGCTGCTGGACGTTGGGCGGGACCGGCTCGTAATGGCTCAGGGTCATGGAGAAGCTGCCCCGGCCGCCGGTGACGCTCTTGAGCTGGCTGGTGTACTGCGAGACTTCCGACAGCGGCGCCTGGGCCTTGATCACGATGAAGTTGCCCGGCAGCATGTCCTGGCCGATGACGCGGCCTCGCTTGGAGGACAGGTCGCCGGCGATGTCGCCGACGTTCTCGGCCGGGATGGTCACTTCCATGTTCACGATCGGCTCGAGCAGGGCGGGCTTGGCCTTTCGGATCGCGTCGATGAAGGCGCCTTTGCCCGCGGCGCGGAAGGCGACTTCCTTCGAGTCCACCGGGTGGTGCTTGCCGTCGTAGACGGAGCACTTGACGTCCTGCATCGGGAAGCCCGCGATGGGGCCGCTCTGCATGACGTCGTTGACGCCCTTGAGAATGGCCGGCTCGAACTGCCCGGGGATGGTGCCGCCGTAGACATCCCAACTGTACTGCAGCGGCGGATTGCTATTGCGCTCGGCGGGCTCGACCCGCAGGTAGACTTCGCCGAACTGGCCGGCGCCGCCGGTCTGTTTCTTGTGGCGGTAGTGGCCCTCGGCCTTGGCCGTGATCGTTTCCTTGTAGGGGATCTTGGGCTCTTTCGTATTGACCGCCAGCTTGAAGCGATTCTGCATCTTCTCGATCATGATTCGCAGGTGCAGGTCGCCCAGGCCCTGGGCCACGAGTTCCTTGGTCTGTACATCGCGAGTGGTCTTGAAGCAGGGATCTTCCTCGCGGAGCTTGTCGAGGGCGCCGCCGATCTTCTGCTCGTCGCCACGGGAAGCCGGCTCCATCGCGAGGGCGAACATCGGCTCCGGGAAGGGCGGCATCTTGTATTTGCCCGAGACCCGGCCGTCGTGGATAAGGTCGCCGATCTTGAGCTCTTCGAGCTTGGCCAGCGTGACCAGATCGCCTGCGACGCCCGCGTCGATCTCCTTAGTCTCGCCGCCCTGGGGTTTGAGAATGTGCCCGGGTCGGAGGCCCTTCTTGTCATCGTTGTGCATCATGTTCGTATCGGGCTTGAGCGTTCCGCTGAAGATGCGAATGGTCGAGTACTTCATGTTCGACCGCGGATCGAATGCGACGCGGAAGACCACGCCCACCAGCGGGCCGGCGGGGTCGGCTTTCAGTTCGGTCACCTTCTCGCCGTCGACAAGTTTGGCCGGTTCGGCCTCCGCGGGCGACAGCGTGTACTTGGTGATCAGGTTCATCAGTTCCTTGACGCCGATCTCCTGGCGGGCTTCCGCAAAGACGATCGGGATCAGCGTTCCCGACCGCAGGGCTTTGACGAACGCGGTGGCGATCTCCGCAGCCGGGATCTCCTCGCCGCCGAGATAGCGTTCCATCAGGGCGTCATCCGCCTCGACGACGCTCTCGATGAGCTGGGTGTGGGCGTCTGCCACTTCCATCACGGGCGAGCTGCCGGTTGTGTTCTCGATGCAGTCGATCACGGACTTCTTGTCCGCCGCAGGCAGGTTGGCGCACCGGCACTGAGAACCGAAGGTTTCCTGAATGCTCGCGATCAACTCCGGCATCTCCACGTTTTCGGCGGCCATCTTGTTGATGACGATCACGCGGGGTTTGCCCAACTCGGTGGCGAGATGGAAGAGCTTTCGCGTGTTGGTTTCGATTCCTGCCGCAGCGTTGATCACCACGATCGCCGTTTCCGCCGCAGGCATTGCCGCGATGGCCGGACCGACGAAATCGGGAGAGCCGGGCGCGTCGATGATGTTGATCAGCTTGCCGTTGTGCTGCGCGTGAACGACGGTCGCAAGGATCGAGTGCTGGTGCTCCTTCTCCTCATCGTAGTAATCGCTGACGGAGGTCTTCTCGTCAACGCTTCCCAACCGGCTGACGGCGCCGGCCGTATGCAGCATTGCCTCGGTGAGCGAGGTCTTTCCGCTGCCCCCATGCCCCAAGAGTATCACGTTCCGAATGTCGCCCGTTGCTGCCACTTTCGAACCTCCAACAGCGCTATCATCGTTTAACTCTCTTACCCATTATGAAACACACCATGATACATATGTTGCGGGGAATCTCTCAAGAGCTTTTTTCTGATTTGCCTGGGAATTGGGGCACCCCTCTCGTGGACTGCCCGCGTTCCCGCCTGGAAGGGGGCGACCGCGTGCTTGAGACTGTGGGACGGCGGGTCGAAGGAGGATTCCGGCGTCGCCACCTCACAGCCATCGGCTTGCTCCTTCCCCGGCAGGGGGTGCGGGAACTGCGGTTGCGCCCCGCGCAGCGGTGGTGCAAAAAGACCCGAATCGCGGGCGAACACGCACATTTTTTCTGGACCATGCAACGCAATTCGCGTCTCGGATTTTATGGGACAGTCGCGCGGGCCTGCGGAAGGCCGTTTTGCAGTGGCACTATGCGTAGTGGCTCCCGGCAGGCGAGTTATTGTATATGGTGTATCCGGTTATGGGGCGTTGAGGCGGGGTCTGCCGGGGGGCTAAAGGAAACCCCTCCGTGCTGCCGATATGCCCCACGTCGTTTGAGAACGAACGTGGCGTGCCTTTGAGGACAACTGCTGATGGACAAGATCGAGTTGATAGAATGCATCCGGGAGATCAACAGAACCGCCAAGCCTGAGTTCCTCGCCCGATTCAGCGAGAAGGAATTGAGAGCCTATCTGGAGCATCTCATGGAGTTGAACCTGGAAGAGGCGGCTGTCGCCTCCTGACGGCTGTGCCCATCCGTGTCACCGGCCCGATTGCCGGCCGGTGACTATCCCCCGAGGTGGGCCGTCTTGTGGCAGGACACGCCCCTCCCGCCAAGCCGTCCGCATCCCATCCTGCCCACCAAACTTCCCACCCATCAGTTCTCGTCATCCATGTCGCCGGTCACGCTGCGGGTGATATCGCTGCGCCCGCGTCCCCGCTTTTGGCGATCGGGCGGCGGTGTCTGGCCCGATTCCGCCGATGGGTCAGTAGGGGACTCGGTCTGTGTCCTGGCCTGGTGCTGCGCTGCCGCGGCGCCGAAGGGAGTCGGTTGAGGCGCGTCCTCCGGCGAGGCGGGCGAGGAGACCTTCGCGACGTTGTTCCGCTTGAATTCGACGAGCACGGGAACCAGGTTCGTCGGAACCTGGAAGGCCAGGTCGATCACCAGCGAGTCGCCGGTGACCTTGGCGGGATCGACCACAATCACTTCAGCCAACGACTTCGTCTCGATGCGGCCGCCGGAGCCGATGTATCCGACAGGATAAACGGCCTCACCCTTGGCGCCGAGCGGGTGGGCGGTGCCGGCCTTGGGGCCGCAGACGAGCCGCAACTGTCCGAGCGTGAATTTGGCGGCGTCCTTCAATGCGCTTTTGCGGATCTCGACGTGGACGAGCATGAGGTTCCTGCCCGCCTGGGGCGACACGGGCTTATTCTCCGAATCCCGCAGGTTCTCCGGGGCGTCCCAGACGCCGTTTTTGGGAGGCACGACGATCGCCGGCGTCTCGGTCATGAGCGACACATCCTTGCCTCCGAGCCGGTTGAGATGGAGTTGGTCCAGGAACCCCGCATGGAACATCGCGAAGCTCTTCGGCTCGCCGAATGGGCAGAGACTACCTGTGCTGACGGTCCCGAACAAGCCGGCCACGAATCCATCCGGACTCAGCAGGGGCTTGCTCGGGCTGGACGGATTGGGGTTGCGCTCCTCGAATCGCAGATAAGGGTACTGGCTCGGAATGGGGGCCATCGCCACCGCGACGAGCAGGTGGCCGGTGACGATGTAACCGAGAATAATGCCGGTCACAGGTCTGCCGATCTGCTCGGGGAGCTTGCCGAAATCGATCTTCTCCTTGCTGATCTGCATCGCGACCGCCTGGAGAACCGCGAAGATGAGGACGAACAGCAGCAAAAAGCAGATCATCGGCGCCCAGATGGCGACGCCGGGCGAGTACTTGACCAGGTAGTCGGCCGTCCACTCGTAGAACCCGAACGCCGCGAACCCGGCGATGAGGGCGTTGAAGATCATCGCGATTCCCTGGGCGATCGTTCCCTTGAGGAACAGGAACACCGCGCATCCTGCCATGACGGCGAGCATAACCAAACTGACCATGACACGTTCTCCGATCTATCCTGTTGTGCCGCGAACGGCGATCCTCATCTTCTTGTTTCCCCGGGGCTCACTGGGCGGCCGGCGCTCCCTCGCTCTTGGGGGGGGCCAGCACACGCAGCATTTCGTTGATCGCGGTGGTTCCGGCGATGACCTTCCGGAGTCCCTGCTCCTGCATATAGAGCATCTTGGCCCTGCGGAACTGGACCCCGAGCTCGGGCAGTTGCTTGACGGTCTTGACGGCCTTTCTCAACTCGTCGTCGAGGACGATCATCTCGAACACGCCGGTGCGGCCGATGAAGCCGGTGCCCTGGCAATCCGGGCATGTGGACGACTTGCCTCGCTTGTCAAAGACCTCCTTGCCGGGTCGGAACAGGACCTTGGCCTTTTCCGACGGCAGGTTGAATTTCTTGAGCAGCTCCTTGTTCGGCGCATACCCTTGTTTGCACGTATCGCACAATTTGCGGAGCAGCCGCTGATTGCTGATTCCGACGAGGGTCTCGGCCACCAGCCTACGATCCTCCACCATCTTGAGCCATTTGCCGAGGGCCTGAAGCACGCTGTTGGACTCCATGACGATGTAGACGATCTTGCCGTCCTTGGCGGCGGCGCTGGCGATCTTGGCGGTCTCGGCGTCCTCGCATTCGCCCACGCCGATGATGTCCGCGCCCATACGGACGATCGACTGGAGCTTCTTGGCGTAGGTGGAGGTCCCGGTGTCCGTGAGGGAGAAGACGGCCTGCGTGACGTTGAGCAACTGGCCTGTCGGCTGCTTCTCCAGTGTGTTGATGTTGTTCAGGAACGCGTCGTGGTTGCGGATCAGGGAGTACATCGTCGTGGTGACGCCGCACTTCTTCGGGCCCGTGACGAGAAACAGGCCCTGTTTCTTCTGCTTGAAGAGCTCCAACTGCTCGAGCTGGTCCTGCGTCAGTCCGAGGTCGCTCAGCCGCAGGGCGTTTTCCTTGGTGACGTGTTTGAGCCGGACCTGTTCCCCGGCGGTCGAACCCGCGGTCTGCACTTCCCAGTCCGAGTTGACTTTGACCTGTCGGGTGCGGAACTTGCCTTTCTGCGGCTTGCGCTTCTCCTTGGCGTCGAGCCCGGATACCTCCTTGATGAAGTGGATCAGGTATTCCATCTGCTCCCGCTGAAGCGGCGGCTGTTTCATCGCCGCTCCGTCGATGTTGTAAACGACCTCGTACGTCTCGCCCTTGGGCGAGAAGCTGATCGTGCTGGTTCGTCGCCACATGGCGTCCGTGAGCAGATCGTAGGCGGTGCGATAGCCGAAGAACGTGGGCGTGCGCGGCTCGGGCGGCGGGACTTCATTGTTGTTGGCGGTGATGAACATGAAGTTCTGCATCGCATCGAGCTTGTCCGATTTGGAGATCACGCTCTTGATGTGGTCGATGGTCAGAACCTTGTCGAAGTCCAGCACGCGGGTGTTGCGGTGCTTGACGTAGGCCAGGGCTGCGCCTCCGACCGCGATGGCGTAGGCCAGCAATCCGACGGGGAACAGGGGGATCAGCCACCAGATCAGGATTCCCAGAGCGCCGGCGCCGAGGAGCAGACCGACCCAGAGCGGGACGTTGGTGCTCACCGCCTTGGCGTCCTTGTGCGCCCAACTGAGGAGCAGGAGCCAGGGGAAGTAGCAGGCCAGGAACAGGACCAGCTTCACAATCGAGACATAGCCGCCATACTCGACGGCCATCAGCAGCGAACTTGTCATTCAGTGCTCCACCTTCTTCCTACAGAATGCCCTCTGCGGTCGTTCGGATGCCCTTGAGGGCCATCTTGAGCTCTTCCACGTTGGGGGCGAACCCATATGCGTCCTTCGGATCGATCCAGCCTTCCTGCACCAGTCTGCACAGGTTCTCGGTGAGATCCTGCATGCCTTCCCGCTGGGAGGCTCGGATCACGGAGGGCAGATCGCCCTCGCGTCCCTCGCTGATCAGTTTCCGCACGGGCGGCGTGGCCAGCAGGACTTCCACCGCCGGGACCCGGTCGACCTCCTCGCGGATCGACGGCAACAGGACCTGACTGACGATGGCCCGAATGGAAATCGCCAACGCCTGGCGGATCAACTCGCGTTCGTTGGTGGGAAACAGGTCGAGAAGCCGGTGGACCGCCTGGGAGGCGTTGGACGAGTGCATCGTCCCCATCACCATGTGACCGGTCTCTGCCGCTCGCATGCCGGCCGTCACCGTCCGGGAATCTCGCATTTCCCCGACGAAGACCACGTCCGGGTCCTGCCGCATCAGGTACGTCAGGGCTTCCTCGAAATTCGGCACGTCGATCCCGATCTCTCTCTGGGACACGATGGCCTTGTTGTCGTTGAAGAGATACTCGATCGGGTCCTCCACCGTCACGAGGTGGCACGACCGCGTCCGCGTGATATAGTCGAGCATGGCTGCAATCGTCGTCGTCTTGCCACAGCCGGTGGCACCGACCACCAGGACGAGTCCCTGTCGGGATTCGGCGATCTTCTCCAGGATGGGAGGCAGGTGCAGGCTCTCGAACGACGGCACGTGCGCGCTGACCCGCCGGCCCACGAGACTGACCACCCCTCGTTGGCGAAACACGTTGACGCGGAACCGGTGCTCCCGGCCCACCTCGTGGGCGAAGTCCAGCGTCCCGTTCTTGAGGAAGAACTCCTTCTGGGCGGGAGTCAGGATCTCGTAGACCAGCTCCTCCATCCGCTCGGCGGTGAGGATCTCGCCCGTGGTGTTCTTCAACTCGCCGTGCAGACGCAGCTTCGGCGGCTGTCCCACCTTCAGGTGGATGTCGTTGGCCAGCGTCTTGATCGCGGCCTTGAAGTACTTGTTCAACTGAGGTTCTTTGTCCCGTATCAGATGCGCATCGAGTGGATGTTCCGTGCTCATACTCCTGCGGACTCCCTATATGCCAAAAGACTGTCCTTTCCCACCCGCTACGGATGTTTCGCAGCGGAACACCACCACACGAAGCAGCATAAGGCTTGCAGAAACAAACCCTTACGATAACATATTATAAGGCAATCGCGTGGATTGTCAAGCTCGATACCTTTGTCTTGGGGCGGGCCTTTCGCCTCTTTTAACAGGAATCCTCGCTTTACACAAGCGAACGCTACGTTTATGGCCGACAGTCTCTTCTATCATCTCGGCAAAAAGATGGGTCCCAAGTTCCGCAAGGCCCGTTGGCTCTGGACCTCCGCCACCGGGACCGAAGCCGACACGATCCGGGTAGAGCGAGGCGTTGGGCTGGACCTGGCCCAGGAGGCGAAACAGCAGCTCCAGATGGATGCCGAGCCCCGGACGACGGAGACCCTCGACGAAATCGGCCGTCGGCTGGGGGACCGCGTGACCAACAAGCTCCGCACGTTCCACTTCGAGGCCTTCCACTGCGGCGAGCCGAATGCCTTTGCCCTGCCCGGTGGCTTCATTTTTATCAGCCGTCCCATCCTTGACCTGTGCGGCTGGAACGAGCACGAGATCGCCTTCATCCTGGGCCACGAGATGGGCCACGTCCTCAAGGGGCACGCCATCGACCGGATCATGACCAACTCGGCGGTGGCCGCCGCCGCCCGGGCCCCGATCCACACTCCCCTCGGCATCTGGCTGCGAAACGTGGGCGTCCGTTTCCTCGAAACCGCCTATTCCCGGGACAACGAATTGGAGGCCGACAAGCTCGGCGTCCGCCTGGCCGCCGCAGCAGGCTACGACCCGCAGGGCGCGATCCGCCTGCTGACTCGCCTGGGCCAACTGCACCAGGACCCCGACCCGCTGACCCTGGGGGAGTACTTCTCCACGCACCCGACGGCCGAAGTCCGCATCCAGGCCATCCGCCACTACCTCGCGACCCGTCCTGCCACGGCTTGACAACTCGTCCTCGACCCACGAGAATCTGCATTGTCGTGTGTGAGGACTGAGAAATACTGCGGGCTGCTCTTGGAGGTCAGAGATGGCGAGAAGACTCCTTTCATCTGCTCTTGTTCCTTCCGGGACGTCGGTACTGGCGGCGATCGCTTTTGTGTTTAGCTTGGCCAGTTTCTTTCTCTCCGCCGGACTGGCAGCCATCGTCCTCGGCTGGATCGTATTGCGTCGTGCCCGCAGATCGGGGCATGCGATCCAGGGCAGAGGGTTGGCCAAGGCCTCTGTCGCGCTCTCGATTCTGATACCGGTGTTTCTGTTCCTGTTTGCCGCGGTGAACAGCGTACATACGATCACTCCGGAGCTATCGTGTCAGACCAATCTCTGCCGCTTGGGCAAGGCCATGCTGATGTACGCCAACGAACACCATGACCAGTTGCCCACGCCATCGAGATGGTGCGACCTGTTGGTTTCTGTTGGGCGAGTCGATCCAAACCACTTCCGATGCCGGGGTACTCAGCAGAGTCGTTGGAGGACCATCTACCCCGTGGAAGTGTACCTGTACTTGCGTCATCGGTCAGCGAACCAGCAGAAGGGCCCCTGTGACTATGCCATGAATGAACATGCGACTTCTCTTTCTCTTGAGTCCAACGTGGTTTTGTGTTATGAGACGGGACCCGGCTGGAACCAGGTGGGCGGACCCGAGCTGCTCACGACAGATCATCACGACGGCCGGGGCTGCAACATCATGTTCCTCGACACGCGCGTGGAATCTGTCCCTGCTGAACGGCTTGGCCAACTCAAATGGAAGCCGACCAAGTGACGAGAGCAGAGGCGAACGGCTGTCTTCCTCCGGCCTTTGGGTACTGATGGAGCGGTCAGTCCAGTTCGGTGTATTTGTCCGCGCGGCCTTTGGCCTTGTGGACCGGGTACTTGGCCTTGTTTTGTTCCAGCTTGCGGCCGGCGGTCTCCATGAGGTCGATGCCGAGTTTGTCCGCCAGGTTCAGCAGGCACAGCGTTACGTCGCCGATCTCTTCTTCCACGGCGGTTCTCCTAGCCGGAGGCAGGTCCTGGCTCTGCTGCTCCGAGAGCCACTGGAATTGCTCGAGTAGCTCGCCCACCTCGGCGGCCAAGCACATCGCGAGGTTTTTGGGCGAATGGTACTGTTCCCAGTCCCGCTCGCGGTTGAAGTCCCGGATTCGTTGGATCAGTTCTTGCATGACCCCAATCGTAAGCAGCAAATCGCAGATAGTAAATGCCTAAAGGCTGTTTCCGGCCCTGCGGCGGGGGAATTCGCTCGATTCGCAGTCGTGGATTTGCTATACTACTGGAGACGAACCCTGTGAGGAGAATCTGGTGGGTAGGCCCGTATCGAACATGCAGCACCGACAGTTCCGTCTGCGTAACGCCCGAAAGAAACGAACGGTTTGCTCAATCCTGTGGACAATCCTTGCGGTTTTGGTGTTTGGGCCGGGGCTGTCGTATGCGCAGGTCGTGATCAACGAGGTGATGGCCTCCAATACGGCGTCTCTCGCGGATCCCCAGGGCGATTTCGACGACTGGATCGAACTCTACAATGCCGGCGATGGCCCCGTGGACGTAGGGGGGATGTATCTGACCGATAATCCCGAGGAACCCACGAAGTGGCAGATCCCGGCGGACAGTCTGGGGGCCACGACCCTCGCGGCCGGCACGTATCTGCTCATCTGGACGGATGGCGACACGGGCGATTACGTGCCGGTCGAGCCATCGGGTGTTCGGATGAGCGGACCGCCCGCCTCCGGCTTCCACGCGAGCTTTCGGCTCGATGCCGGCGGGGATGAGATCCATCTGTTCGACGCCGACGGCGTGACACCGATTGACAGCCTGGCCTTCGATGAGCAGACGCCGGATGTATCCTATGGTCGTTATCCGGACGGTAGCGATGCGCTGCGGTTCTTCGGCGTGCCGACACCGGGGGCCCAAAACAACGAGGGCTATCTCGGCGAGGTCGCGCCGTTGCAGTTCAGCCATGAGCGGGGGTTCTACACCTCCGAGGTGACGCGCGGCGGCGGCACGCCGGGCTTCGACCTGACGATCACTACCGTGACGCCGGACGCTCGCATCATCTATACGTTGGATGGGACGGCTCCGAATGCGTCCGGCTATCGCATCGGACCGGGAATGGACTACGCCGGACCGATACGCATTACCAGCACGACGTGCCTCCGCGCGATGGCCCTCAAGGATGGCTGGAAGCCCACGAAGATCTACACGCAGACCTATGTCTTCGACAGTCGGGACCAGATCCAGTCCCTGCCCGTTCTCTCGCTCGTGGGCGATGCGAAGAACACGTTGTACGAGCCCAACGGTGTGATGGCTATCGTCGGCGGCACGTATCCCGACGGGGTGTGGGCCTCCTCCGGCGTCGGTAGCTACAACAACATGCTGGATCGTGAGATGGAACGTCCGGTCTCGGCCGAGTGGATCGTGCCGGGCGAGCCCGCAGCGCCGCTGCGCGTCGGGGACGAGGACTTCCAGATCGATTGTGGCCTGCGGGTCCATGGCAGTCCGTATATGCGGCCTCGATACGTCCGTCAGAACGGCCAGTGGTCGGGCAGTGGCAAGATCAGTCTGCGATTGTACTTCCGGGGCGACTACGGACAGAGCCGCCTGGACTATCCGCTCTTTGCGTTGTCCGACGCCGAGCAGTTTGCGACGGTGGTGCTCCGCGCCGGCCACAACGACCAGACCAACCCGTTCATCAAGGACGAGCTGCTCCGCCGGCTTCACCGGGACATGGGCCAGGTCGCCTGCATGGGCACGTTCGCGAATCTGTTCATCAACGGCCAGTACAAGGGGTATTACAATCCCACCGAGCACGTCAAGGAGGAGTCGTGCCAGCAGTGGTTCGGCAGCGACCAGGCGTGGGACGTGATGACGATGAATGGCATCCGGGACGGCGACTCGCAATCCTGGGACGCCATGATCAGTTACGCGAGGAATCAGAACCTGGCCGACTCCGCGTCCTACGCCGAGCTGTGCAAGAAGCTCGACGTCGTCTGCTTCATCGACTATCTCATCATACGCTTGTGGCCCAACGACTGGGACTGGCCTCAAAACAACTGGGCGGCCGCCTGCGAGCGGTCCCCGACCGGCAAATGGAAGTTCTTCGTCTGGGACGCCGAGGGCACCTTCGAGTCCGGCCAGGTGCAGGAGAGCCGGTTCGGTGAGCTGAACAGCCAGGGCAACGGCAACGGGTATCTCTACCGCGCGCTCAAGGCGAACAAGGATTTCCGGCTGCTCTTCGCGGATCGCGTCTACAAGCACTTCTTCAACGGTGGCGCGCTGACGCAGGCGAACGTCAGCTACCGGTTCAACGAGATGAGGCAGGAGTTGCAGAGCGTCCTCGCCAACATGAACACTTCCATCGTCGATAGCTGGACTCCGAGCCGACGCGACGTCTTCTTGAACGCCTGCGTCAGCGAAGGCATGTACACATTCGCCGGACCCGAGTTCAGGGTCGCCGGCACGTCTCGTTACGGTGGGAACATCAGCTTGGGAGAATCGCTCCAGATCGTCTCCTCGGTCCAGGGAGCGCCGGTGTACTACACGCTCGACGGCAGCGATCCGGGCCCGTCCACCTCAACGCAATCATCCGTCGTGACGACGCTCGTCGCCACCGATGCGTCGAAGCGGGTCCTGGTCCCGACGGGTCCCGACGTGGGCGACTGGCGGTCCGTCCGTGGATACGAGGACTCCGCCTGGCTGCTGTCCTCGGGGTCTCCCGGCGGCGTCGGTTTCGAACGCGGCACCGGCTACGAAGACTACTTTAGTCTGGACCTGGACAGTCTGATGTACGGCATCAACGGCTCGTGCTACATCCGTGTTCCCTTCCAGTTCAGTGGCGATCGCACTGCCCTCGAAGTCATGACTCTCAGAATGCAATACGACGACGGGTTCATCGTCTATCTAAACGGCACGGAGGTGGCTCGCCGCAATTTCACGGGCGATCCCGCGTGGAATTCCGTGGCGAGCGCGGGCCACGATGACGCGGCCGCGGTCCTCTTCGAGGCCATCGACCTCTCTTCGCACATCGGCAGACTGCGGATCGGAGACAATCTCCTGGCCATCCAGGGTATGAACTCCGGAACGACCAGTTCCGACTTCCTGATCGGCGTCGAATTGACCGCCAGCCATCAGACCGTCAGCGACGACCTTCCTGGGGCGCAGGCATATTCCGGTCCCATCACGTTGACGAGGAGCACAACGGTCAAGGCCCGCGTCCAGAACGGCAGCACCTGGAGTGCGCTGGCGGAAGCGGTGTTCTCGGTCGGACCGGTGCGAGAGAGCCTTCGCATCAGCGAGATCATGTTCCGCCCCTCGGATCTCGACGACCCCAACAGCGAATACGTCGAGATGACGAACGTAGGTGACCAGACGATCAATCTGAACCTGGTCCGGTTCACAAAGGGCATCGATTTCACCTTTGCGGATGTGGAGCTGACGCCGGGGGCCTTCTGCCTGGTCGTAAAGAACCTCGGGGCATTCGAGGCCCGATACGGCCCGGACCTGCCTGTTGTGGGGCAGTACGCAGGCAGCCTCGCCGACTCCGGCGAACGCATCGAGGTGTGTGACGCCCTGGGCGCGATCATCCACAGCTTCGAGTATCGGGACGACTGGTTCGATGTCACCGATGGCTTCGGGTTCTCATTGACAGTGGCCAACCCGGCCGGAACGGCCCTTGACCAATGGGGCGGCTGGGGCGCCTGGCGGCCCAGCGCCGCGCCGGGCGGCTCGCCCGGCCGGGACGACAGGGACGAGGCGCCTGCCCCCGGTTCGGTCGTCATCAACGAGCTGGTGGCCAATTCCAGCGGTATGGGTCCGGACTGGATCGAATTGTGCAACACGACAGATGAGCCACTGGACCTCAGCGGCTGGTTCCTGAGCGACGACGGCGACGATCTCACGCGGTACCAGATTGCCGTTGGGACGGTCCTGCCGCCGCAAGGATTTCTCGTCTTCACGGAGGATGAGCATTTCGGCAACGCCAACGATCCCGGCTGCCGCAAGCCGTTCGCCTTGAGTGCGAGCGGTGAGACCGTGCACCTGCACTCAGGCAATGAGGGCGAAATTACCGGCTACAGCGAGCGGGGCAAGTTCGGCGCCTCCGATCCGGGGACTGCCTTCGGTCGTCACGAGAACGCCGCGACCGGCGCGAGCCTTGTCCCATTGACCGAGCCGACCCCCGGTGAGGCGAACGCCGATCCGCTGGTGGGCCCGATCGTTATCAGCGAGATCATGTATCACTTCGGCGGCGCCACCGATGTCGAATACGTCGAATTGCTCAACATCAGCGACGCCAATGTCACTCTGTACGATCCGGACAGGGGCGCTGCCTGGCGGTTCACCGACGATCCCGAGGCCCCGGGCATCGACTTGCTGTTCCCCGTCGATCCGCCGATCACCCTTGGGCCGGGCGAATACCTGTTGATTGCGAAGGACCTGTCGCTCTGTGAGAGTCAGTTTCTGGTCCCCGTCGGCGTACAAGGCCTGTCCTGGCGCATCGGCAAGCTGCGTAATTCCGGTGAGACGGTCCAACTGAGCCGGCCGGGTGATCTCGACAGTCAGGGCATTCGAAGCTGGATTGCGGTGGACCGCATTCGCTACAGCGACGGCTCGCGGCCCGAGGATTTCGCCACCGGACGGGACTTGTGGCCGGCCCAGGCGGACGGCGGGGGCTTCTCATTGACGCGCGTGCTCGCCTCGCAGCATGGCGACAACCCTCTCAACTGGCGTGCCTTGGCGCCTTCGCCGGGAACAGCCAGGCCGCGCACCTACCGCTGACAGCGGCTCAATCCAGCAACCCGCTCAGGACGAGGGTGGCTTCATGGCGGACCTTGGCAAGATCCTGGCGAGCCTTTCTTCCGTCGGTGTGCGAGGTCGTTCTCAGTAGTCCTTGAACCTGCGCATCCACTTGGGCCAATCCTCAGGCTGCACACCGCCCGCCTTGGTCCAGCGACCCGCCGTATCCCATTGAAGGTGCCATTTCAGCGTCCAAAGCTCTTTCAAACCGACGGGTCGGACTGACCAGTCGAGGAAGAGGTTGTTGAGCGTCCCATCATGGCGGTTGATGCAGATCTCTCCCTCGGAACCGGATGGTTCGTGGCTGGGCGGCGATTGGCTCTCGTGCCCAAGCGAGGCAAACGATTGGACGGCATCAAGGAGCAGCGGAATCCCGGCACGCCTTCTGAGAGAGAAGACATCTGTGTACTGCATCTGGTGGAGTTTGAGGACACCAGAACCTTCGAAGGAATGACTGAAGACATGATTATTCAAGCCGTAGCTCATGCGAAACGAGGGGGCGGGTCTTGTGATTTCCCACGGTGCGAACGCCAATCCCAACTTCCCTTCCACATAGATCTCGCCGGCGGCGCGTCCCGTGAAGGTCCCGGGGCCATTGCCCGTGGTGGCCATGGGACAAAGAGCGATCCCCTCGGTACGCACACCATGAAACCGCCCGGGTGCATTGGGGTCGACCTTGCCTCCGACATTCAGGCCTCTCAGAAGCGATAGAGTGCAGTCCACGCCTCCGGATCCAGACCGCGGGAATCGGCCTTCGTTTTCCTCCAGATACAGGGCCAGAGTCGTTCCCCACTCCTTGAGATGGCTGCGGCAGATCAATGCTTTGGCGTGTTTTCTCGCCGCCCCCAGCACCGGCAGCAGGACCGCCATCAGCACGGCGATCACCGCGATCACGACAAGCAATTCGATCAGCGTGAAACCAGGGGAATTGATGACGGATAATGGATGATGGATGATTGGAGCGGCGCATCGCTGTCGCCGATGCCTATTCGCCCTCCGGACCCCTCTTTGCCTCTCGATGCAGCCCACCGCGTTCGCTCCTTTCTCCCGAAAGAGCATCTCTGCACTCGAACAAACGACTCTTACTCGCCGCTGTAAGGTCGAAATCGCTTCGCTTCGCCAAGGAGTCTCTTCCTCGACTCGCCAAAGCCTCACTGACGTGATTCTGAGATACGCCCCCCGTAGTTGTCAATACAAAAATGTAAAAAAGGGAGAATAACTTGCACAACCGGTCCTGTTTATCGCCTCAGCGATTCTCGTTCGGTTGGCCTTGTCCCCTCCCGTTGTGCTGGAGACGCTACTGCCGAGCGAGTTCCTTGAGCAGATCCATGACTTCGGTGTGGTCGTGGGTGTTGAATCTTGCGTGCGAGTGGCGAATGCCGACCCGGATCGTGTAGGCGGTGTCCGGGAGGGCTTTGAACAGGTCTTCGTCGGTCCAGTCGTCGCCCACGGCAAGGATGAAATCGGTGGCGTCAGAGAGCAGGGGCGTGGCGGCGTCGCCCTTATTGATCCCCGCGCACTTGACCTCCACGACCTTGCTTCCCTGGAGGACCTGGACGTTGATGTTGGCGGTAAAACTCACGAGGTCGTCCACGAGTTCCTTGGCGAGAGTGGAACCGAGTTCGGGGTCCGCCGCACGGTAGTGCCAGACAGCCGAGTATTCCTTCTCCTCGACGAACGCCCCGGGCAGCCGGTCTGCGTAAGTCTGAAGGACGGGCATGATCGTCGATTTCCAGGCGTTGTTCAGCGGCTTGGCAAGCTGCCACTCCTGGCCCGGCCTTCTGGTCCACACCCCGTGCTCGGCCACCAGGACGAGGTTGAGTCCTGCAAACCAGTTCGAGAGGGTGTTCTTGCCTCGCCCACTGATGAGCACAATCTCATTGCGGGGGTCTTCGGCGAGGGCTCGGAGCACCGCCATGAGTTCCGAAGTGGGCCTTGCAGCCTGCGGATCGCGGGCGAAAGGCACGAGCGTGCCATCGTAGTCGAGAAAGAGCATTCGGTGGCGAGCTTTGCTGAAGTCGTCGTAGAGTTGCTCTCTCGCAGGAGGTCCTAACAGCCTGGAACGAAGGCGGTTCCCTTCCGCTTTGACGGCGGACAAGCAGGTGAGAAAGTCATCCGCCCATCGGACCACGTCGTACCGTTGGAGGCGGCGCTGCATGATCTCGTTGCGTCGAATCTGCTCGGGTTCGGGCATTTCGAGGGCCGTCCGCAGAGCGGCTGCAATCTCCCGTACGCTGTTCGGGTTGATGATGAGGGCCTCCGCGAGATCCTTGGAGGCGCCCGCCATCTCGCTGAGGATGAGAACGCCGGTCTTGTCCGGCCTGCTCGCGACGTACTCCTTGGCGATGAGGTTCATACCGTCTCGCAACGGGGTGATCAGCGCGACGTGGCTGGCCGCATACAACGGGCTGAGCGCCTCGAACGGCAGGAACTTGTATTGATACAGCACGGGGGTCCAGCCGACCGTGCTGAATCCGCCGTTGATTTTGCCGACCAGCTCATCAATCTGTCTCTTCGTTTGTTGGTAGTATTCCACGCCGATGCGGGAGGGCACGACCACCAGGACCAGGACCACTTTCTCTCGCCACTGGGGGTTGTTTTCGAGAAACAGTCCGTATCCCTCCAGCCGGTTGAGGATGCCCTTTGCATAGTCGAGGCGATCGATGGACAGAACGATCTTGAATGGCTTCAACGATTCCAGGGGATCGGGCTTCTCCAGGTGGGGGGCGGGGTTGGCTGCCGCAGTGTGAAACTTCTGAAAGTCGATGCCCATCGGGAATGTATCGACCTTCACGAGCCGGTTGGGAAGAAGGATCTTGCCCAGGCTGTGCTCGTGGCCCAGGATGCGCAGGACGCAGCGCAGGAAGTACTGGGCATAGTCGTGGGTGTGAAAGCCGATGAGATCGGCGCCGAGGAGTCCGTCGAGGATCTCGGATCGCCAGGTCATCGGAAGCAGCCGGAACAGCTCGAAGGACGGGAACGGAATGTGCAGGAAGAACCCGATCTCTGCGGAAGGCTGCTTGTCTCTCAGCAGTTTCGGCAACAGCATCAGGTGGTAGTCATGAATCCAGACTACGTCCCCGGGCTGCATGATCTCCGCCACGGCTTCGCAGAAGATCTGATTGACGCATTTGTAGTGGGCATAGAAGCTCTCGTCGAAGTCGGCATAGGACGGGAAGTAGTGAAAGAGCGGCCAGATTATTTTGTTGCAGAAGCCATGGTAGAACTTGTCCATCGACCTCTCGGCGAGGAACACGGGATGGGCGTCGAATTTCGAGAGCGCAGCGGCCGTGGCGGACTGTTTCGCGGCGTCCTCAATGGTGACGCCCGGCCAGCCGATCCACAGGTGTTCCGTCTCGGCGAAGGACGAGCCCTTCAGCGAATCCAGGTAGGCGCTGATGCCCGAGACGAGGCCCCCGGCGCTCTCCTGGAATTTCATCACGCCTTCTTCTTCGACGGCCACGATCGGCAGCCTGTTGGAAACGACCAGCAGCCTCATGGGAGTGTCCTCCGCACGTCAGTTAGATCTTGATGAACACACGCCTGCGATAAAGGAACCAGAGGATCAGCCACAGGGCGGCAAACGCCGCGACGGCCTGGATGAACTCGTACCAGTCGCCGGTCCATCTGGCCAGGCCGTGGACGAAAATGTCGCCGATGTGGCGAAAGTCGAAGACGTGAGTCGCCATGTACGCCCCAATTGCATTCGTGCCGATCACGACGAAGAAGATCGCCCAGAATCGCACCCGCAACACATCAATGACAAGATAGAACAGGCACAACAGCAGCAGGCTCCACCCGCCCGCGAAAAGCACCATCGAGCTGGTCCAGATGTGCTTGATGATCGGGAAGGCGAATCCCCAGGCCCAGCCGACGAGCACACAGGCGAGACCCGAGCACAGGAGGATCGCGACCTTCTGGCACGGGGTCCAGTTGGACCGCAGCAACCGGCCGGCGAAGGCCCCCATCATCACTGTGGTCGCGAACGTCATGCTGCTCAAGATCCATGTATAGGTCGTGCCGTCCTGGAATCGGCCGAGGATCAGCTTGTCGATGTAGATGGCGAGGTTGCCTTCTGGGGTCAGTTGCCCGGCCCCGTATCCAGGCACCGGCACCAGCGCCAGCAGGCCCCAGTAGGCCAGGAGCAGTCCGGCGGTCGCGACCAGTTGCCACCGCAGCCGCAGGGTCAGCAGGAGAACCGAGGCAATGAGATACCCGGCGGCGATGGCCTGGAGCGTGTTGCTGAACAGTCTGAGTTGGGAAAGGTCGTATTCCAGCAGCCGACCCTGGGCGATCATGCCCAGAACCCACAGAATGCCGACTCGATAGAGAACATGGAGAAACAGCCTGCCCTTGCCCGGGTCCTGCGAGAGCCGCTTGGCGAAGGAGAAGGGCATCGCCGTACCGACTACGAACAGGAACAACGGCATGATGAGGTCCCATGCCGTAAAGCCTTGCCACGGCACATGTTGGATTTGCGGCAGGACGTGCTTGTCGAGCCATTCGCTGCCCAGACCCCGGCCCAGTCCGGAGACGATGGCATGGCCTCCAACGATCCAGAACATGTCGAACCCACGCAGTGCATCCAACGACATCAGACGGCCTTCCTGTGCGACCGCCGGCTTTTCCACGGGTAGATCCATCGTCTGTCTCCACAATCCCTCTTGGCGCATGTTGTTGACCGACGTTACGGCAATCGAGTCCCTTCTGTGGCTGCAACCGCCGCGATGCGCACCACCATAGCCGCCGGCGGCGTCGAACGCAACCCTGTCTGTACCCTGTGGCGGCCACCCGGTTCTTGCGAAATCAGCTTTCTCCTTTCATTTTCCTGTAACGGTGGTATACTCGCGCCCCACCTATTTAAGGAACTCCTGTGGAACTGCTCTTTTTCTTGTCGCAGGCGACTGATGGGAACGAACATTTGTATGCAATGAACCAAGTTTGAGTAGCGTCTATGATGAAAAGGCGGCTCCGCGCCGACGCGTGGCAGCGGCTCCAAGGTACACCCCAGAGAAAGGTCCGTGGGGAAAAACCGCATGTAGGCCGCGTGAGTTCACGGGTCACATCGGAGTCTGATCGGGTCGGCGGCCGCCGGCTGTGTGGTGTTTCGGCAGGTGTCTTTTGGGTTTTTGGGCGCATTCATGAAACGAAGCTCTGTCCGTTGTCTGATTTGTGCAGTTTTGCTATCTTGTTGCGGTGTGATCCTGTTCGGCTGCCGTAGTCCCGCCAAGTACAGGGAGAAGGCCGACAAGGCAGCCTACGACATCATCGAGAAGAAGCAGCAGGAGGCGCTGGGCAAGACCGAGCCTGTTCTCATTGAGCGGCCCAGCGATATTCTCCGTCGGCGGCTGATCGAGGCGCAGGGGTTGCCCGTTTCGGGCGAGGCGTCCCTTGGCACGGATGCCCTGACGCAAATCCCGTACTGGCCCGACGAGAATTACCCGATAGAGGTTTCCTCTGCGGATGCGAACATCCCCATCGAACCCAATCGCCCCCTGAAGGTTTCCCTCATCGATGCCCTCCAAATCGCCGCACGCAACAGTCCGGACTACCAGTCACGCAAGGAAGATGTATTCCGAGTCGCCTTGAGCCTCGACCTCCAGCGAAACGCTTTTCGGACCGTCTTCACGACGGGAGCGGACAGCCGCCTTACGACGGATACCACAGGGAATGAGACTGTCACCACCCTCGATACCGGCGGCAACGTGGGGGTGGCCCGGACTCTGCAAAACGGCCTGGCGATCAGTTCCGCGGTGGCGGTCGACATCGTGAATCTGCTGACCCAGGGGAGAGCGTCCTCCCTGGGGCTCAGTTCCGACACGTCGGTGTCCCTGCCGTTGTTGAGGGGAGCCGGGCGCCACATCGTGGCCGAGGCGCTGACCCAGGCTGAGCGGGATGTCATCTATGAGATGTGGGATTTCGAGCGATACAAACGTACATTCGCTGTCGACGTCGCTCAGCGGTACTATGGCGTTCTCCGTCAAATGGACTCGCTGGAGAACAGCAAGAACAACTACCGCAGCGCCATTCAGTCGGCTCGCTGGTCCCGCCGGCAGGCGGACGCCGGTCGAATTCCGGAGATCCAGGTAGACCAGGCGGTCCAACGTGAGCTGAGCTCCCGCAACAGTTGGATCTCATCGGAGGCGAGCTTGAAGGACAGCCTCGACTCGTTCAAGACATTCATCGGGCTGACTCCAGACGCCATGGTCAAGCTGGACCCCAACGACTTGGTGCAGTTGCGGGAACGGGCTGAGGAATACGTCACGGCCATGAGGGAGGCGTCGAAGGCCGGTTCAACCGAGGAGGTTCCGCCGGCGGACGCTCCCGTGGCGCTGGTCCCGCCGGACAAGAAGGAAGCCGGACGGTATGAGATCGACGAGCTCCTCGCAACGGAGCTGGCCCTGGAGAATCGCCTCGATTTGCGGGTTGCCAACGGCGCAGTCTATGACGCCCAGCGACAGGTCGTCGTTGCGGCCGACGCCTTGAAGGCCGACCTGACGGTGGGCGGCTCCGCTAATTTTGCGGATGACGATGAGGACGGCAGCCTGAGTTTCGACGGCGGGCGATACTCGGCCCTGGTCTCGCTCGATGTGCCAATCGATCCCAGGAGCAGGACCAGGGAGCAGAACAACTACCGCACCAGCCTGATCAGCCTGGAGCGGGCCACGAGGAGCGTTCAGGACCTTGAGGATCAGATCAAACTGTCGATTCGCGGCGAGTTGCGGGCCCTCCTGGAGTCCCGCGAGAGCCTCAAGATTCAGGCCCAGTCAGTCGTTGTGGCCGAAAAACGGGTCCGAAGCACCAATTTGTTCCTGGAGGCGGGCAGGGCGGAGATTCGCGACTTGCTCGATGCCCAGGATTCGCTGCTGTCGGCGCAGAACCAGTTGACCTCGGCGGTGGTGAACTATCGTACGGCGGAATTGCAGTTTCAGCGGGATCTGGACCTGCTGACGATAACGAAAGAAGGGTTGTGGGAAGAGTTTTCTCCTGAGGATATAAAACATGACGGTGAACAACAACAAGGGTAACGGTACGTCGCGCAAGCCTGTCAAACTGATCGGCGCCGCCATCGTTGTCGCGGCCGTGGTTTTTGCCGTGGTCTGGCTCAGGGTGGTCCGGGCCGAGGATGACCCGACGGCCACCATGGCGACCTTCATCGCCAAGCGGGGTCCTCTGACGATCAGCGTCCTGGAAGCCGGCGCCATCAAGGCCAAAGAACAGGAGATCATCCGCAACGAGGTCGAGGGAAGGACGACGATTGTCCAAATCGTCCCCGAAGGCACTCACGTCAAAGTGGGAGACCTGCTGGTCAAGCTGGACGCCAGCACGATGGACGACGAGAAGATCGACCAGGAGATCAAGGTCCAGAATGCCGACGCGTCGTTCGTCGATGCCAACGAGGCCCTGGCCATCGCCATCAACCAGGCAAAGAGCGACATCGAAAAGGCCGAGCTGACCCTCAAATTCGCCAAGGAGGATCTGCGAATCTATAACGAACGTCAGTATCTCAACGATGAGATCGCGGCCTCGAACAAGGTCGACGAGGCGAACGAGGTGTTGACTCGGGCGAAGGAGACCCGGAAGTGGTCTGAAACCCTCTACCAGGAGAAGTATCTTTCGCAGACGGAACTGCTGGCGGACCGATTGGCGGTAACCAAAGGCGAGAACAGTCTGACTGTCGCGAATAACGACCTGAAATTGCTCCAGCAATATACGAAGAATCGCAAGGTCGAGCAGTACGCCAGCGATGTCAACCAGGCGGAGATGGCGCTGGAACGCACCAAACGCAAGGCTTCCGCCAACGTGGTTCAGGCCCAGGCCGGACGGAGCGCCAAGGAGCAGGAGTGGAAACGTCAGAAGGACAAGCTCGCAAAACTCCTGAGCCAGATCGACAAGGCCACCGTCTATTCCCCGGCGGAGGGGATGGTCGTCTACGCGACGAGTTCCCGCGGCGGGTTTGGGCGAGATGACCGAAAGCCGCTGGCCGACGGCGTCGAGGTCTGGGAGCGGCAGGAACTGATCTATATCCCGAAATCGTCGTCTTCCGTGGCGGAAGTCGATGTCCACGAGGCCAGTCTCGACAAGGTTCGCGCGGGGCTTCCCGCGGTGGTTACAGTCGATGCGCTGCCCGGCAAGAAGTTCATCGGCACGGTTTCGCGGATCGCGCCGCTGCCCAACGCGCAGAGCATGTGGATGAACCCGGATCTGAAGGTCTACACGACGAACATCGATCTCGAAAGCCCTGATCCCGCGCTGCGGAGCGGCATGAGCTGCAAAGCGGACATCATCGTCGAGCAGTACAAGGACGTGGTGTACATTCCCGTGCAGTGCGTCCTGCGGATAGGGGGACAGCCCACTGTCCACATCGTCAAAGACGGGAAGGTCGAGAAACGCAACGTCGAGATCGGCTTGGACGACGACATCAACATCGCAGTCCTCAGCGGCTTGAGCGAAGGCGAGGTGGTCCTGCTGACGCCTCCACTACAGGCTGCGACCTTGACGCCCGGCGAGCGAATCCCGGGCGGGGGCGATGCCAACGATGCCACGACGCAACGGATCAACGAGAAGCTCAGGGCCGCCAATGAGATGCCCAGCGTGCCGGCCATGCCGACGGGCGGGGGGATGCCGACGGGCGGTGCAGGACAGTCCGCAGTACCCGGAGCTGGCGGACCCGGGCAGGGACCGTCCGGCGGACAGGGTTTCCAGATGCCGTCCGCGGAGCAGATCCAGCGATTCCAGAACATGTCGCAGGAAGAGCGTCAGAAGATGATGGAGGAGCGTCTGAAGAGCATGACGCCCGAGCAACGGCAACAGGCCGAGCAGATGCGTCAGCGATTCCAGAACATGACGCCGGAAGAGCGGGAACAGATGCGTCAGCAGCGGCGAGGCAATCGGGGGGAAGGCGGCGCCGGGTCTGGGGACCGTGGAGACGGCAGCGGTCGCGGGCAGGGCGGCGACCGTGGTGGAGCCGGTTCCGGGCAGCCGCAGGGGGGACAATGATGGGTAATCGCACTGCCCCGAACGACGGACGCGAGATCGTTCGCCTGGAGAACGCTCGCAAGCTCTACCAGATGGGGACCGAGGAGGTTCACGCTCTGGCAGGTGTCAATGTGACGTTCGAAAAAGGCGACTTCTGGGCCATCATGGGGCCCAGCGGTTCCGGCAAGAGCACGATGATGAACGTCCTGGGATGTCTCGACCGCCTGACGTCGGGTTCCTACTACCTCGACGGCAAGGACGTCAGCGAACTGGACGACGATTCGCTCAGCGAGCTGCGCCTGCGATACCTGGGTTTCATCTTCCAGAGCTTCAACCTGATTCCCCAGTTGTCGGTGCAACGGAACATCGAACTGCCTCTGTATTATCTGGGTTGGGATGCGATTCGCAGCGCGCATCGCGCCAAGGAACTTGCCGAGCAGGTCGGTCTCGGAGACCGGCTGAACCATCGGCCCACGGAGCTTTCCGGTGGGCAGATGCAGAGAGTGGCCATCGCCCGCGCCTTGGCCAATGACCCCCAGGTCATTTTCGCGGACGAGCCCACAGGCAACCTCGACTCCGCCACCGGCGTGCAGATCATGGACACGCTGACGAAACTGAATCGGCAGGGCAAGACCATCGTCATGGTCACACACGAACCGGACATTGCCGCCTATGCGCACAGCCGGCTCCACATGCTGGACGGCAACATCGACAGGATTGAAGGCAGTCATGCGTCAAACGAGAATAACTCGAAACATCTGGCTGGGCATCGAGAACCTGCTGCTTCATAAGCTCCGCTCGTTTCTGACCATGCTGGGCATCGTTTTCGGCGTCGGCAGCGTGGTGGCGATGCTCTCGGTCGGCGAAGGCGCCAGCCAGGCGGCCCTCGCGCAGATTCGCAAACTGGGCAGCAACAACATCATCATCTCCTCGGTCAAATCGGCCGAGGAAGAGGCAACCAGCACGCAGCATTCCCATATGAGCATGTACGGGCTGACTTTCCATGACTATCGCAGGATTTCCGAGAGCTTTGCGAACATCCGGGAGGCCGCCCCGGCCAAGCTGATGCGGAAGGAATCCCGTCTGGGGGAACGGGCGATGGAGTTGCGAGTGGTGGGGGCGACGCCGGAGTGGTTTCGCCTTGTGCCCCGGGCGCTGGTCGCCGGCCGGACCATCGTGCAGACGGACCAGATCCAGCGGTCTGCCGTGGCCGTCCTGACGGAATTTGGTGCCAGGAAGCTGCTGGCCACGGAGGGGGCGGTGGGGCAGACCCTTCGCATCGGGGGCGATGAATTCGAGGTGATCGGCATTATCCGAAGCGAGAGCGGACAGGCCGGTAGCATCCAGATCCCCGACCAGGACATCGATGTCTATATCCCTCTGGACGTGGCGCGGATGTATTTCGGCGACGTGTACACCAAGCAGACGTCGGGGTCGCGCGAGTCGGAGAGGGTCGAGTTGCACCAGGTCATCGTGCAGGTGGATGATCCCAAGAACGCGGAAATGGTGGCGGCCGGTATCGAGAGGATGCTGGGCATGTTCCATAAGAAGAAGGACTACGCTCTCAGTGTTCCGCTGGCCTTGCTCAAACAGGCGGAGGCCACCAAGCGGACCTTCAACATCGTGCTGGGCTCCATCGCAGGGATCAGCCTGCTGGTGGGCGGCATCGGCATTATGAACATCATGCTCGCCTCCGTGACCGAGCGGACGCGGGAGATCGGCATCCGACGGGCCATCGGCGCCAAACGCAGGCAGATCATCTATCAGTTCCTTATCGAGACCGTGGTGCTCTCGATGATCGGCGGCCTGATCGGTCTGGGCCTCGGTGCCCTGATCCCCATGCTGATCACCCACTTCTCGGGCATGGTGACGGTCCTGACCCTCAGCGGGATTTTGCTGCCGCTGTTCATCAGCATGGCGATCGGAATCCTCTTCGGCCTGTACCCGGCGATGAATGCCGCCAACGTAGATCCCATTGTGGCCCTCCGGCACGAGTGAAGCATATGACGCAGTCGAAGATCGTACGGAATATCTGGCTGGGCATCGAGAACCTGCTGTTGCACAAACTGCGGTCGTTTCTGACGATGCTTGGCGTGGTCTTCGGCGTCGGCAGCGTGGTGGCGATGCTCTCCGTCGGCGAAGGCGCCAGCAAGGAGGCCCTCGCTCAGATCCGTCGGCTTGGCAGCAACAACATCATCATTTCTTCGATAAAGCCGGCCGAGGAGGAGCAGACGATGACGATGCGCAGCATGATGCTCGTCTACGGTCTGACTTATGACGACCATCGCAGGATGGCCCAGAGTCTCCACCAGGTTCGCCGGGCCGCCCCGGCGAAGATCATCCGCAAGGAGGCCCGCCTCCGCGAGCGATCGATGGAGCTTCGCGTGGTGGGGACGACGCCGGAATGGTTTGAATTGGTTCCCCGCCACGTGGAAGCGGGCCGTGTCCTGTTGCGCACGGACGAGGAGAAGATGGCTCCCGTGGCGGTTCTCACCGAGTTCGGGGCCAGGAAGCTGCTGGCGACGCAGAGTACAGTCGGACAGACCCTTCGCATCGGCGGCAACGAGTTCGAGATTATTGGGATCATCAAGAGCGAGAGCGGGCAGGCCGGCAGCATCCAGATTCCCGACCAGGAAGCCGATGTCTACATTCCTTTGGAGGTGGCGCGCAGGTACTATGGTGACATCTTCGCGAGAATGACCTCCGGATCGTTCGAGCGGGAACGGGTGGAGTTGCACCAGATCATCGTCCAGGTGGATGATCCCAAGCACGTCGAGGCCGCTGCGGCGGGCATCGAGAGGATGTTGGGACAGTTCCACAAGAAGAAGGATTTCATCGTGAGCGTTCCTCTGGCCTTGCTCAAACAGACCGAGGCGACCAAGCGGACGTTCAATATCGTGCTGGGCTCCATCGCGGGGATCAGTCTGCTCGTGGGCGGCATCGGCATCATGAACATCATGTTGGCCTCGGTGACCGAGCGAACGCGGGAAATCGGCATCCGCCGGGCCATCGGCGCCAAACGCCGGCAGATCATCTACCAGTTCCTGATTGAGACCGTGGTGCTCTCGATGATCGGTGGCATGATCGGCCTGGGCATAGGCGTGCTGATCCCCATGCTGATCACCCATTTCTCGGGAATGGCGACGGTCGTGACGCTCAACGGGATTCTGCTGCCGCTGTTCATCAGTATGGCCATCGGTATTCTCTTCGGCCTGTACCCGGCGATGCACGCCGCCCAAGTCGATCCCATCGTCGCTCTCCGGCACGAATAGGGCAATCTGCCATTTGCCATCGACGATTCGCACGGTTCTTCCCAAGCCGTACTACCAGCGTGCCTTCATTGAGCAAGCGGCCATTCTCCGTCTGCCCGGAGCGGCGATGACAGAATTCCAGAAAAATATGTAACCGCTCCCCATGACAGAGCACCAAATAACGGGCAACTCTTGCAGGTTGCCTCAGAGGACCTTGCGATAGTGGGCAGTGGAAGGATACGGCTATGCGAAAGAAGATTCGGATCAGTTTGGCGGGAGCCGCGGTGCTGGCCACAGCCGGTCTGCTTCTGGCTCAGCCGGGTCCCGGCGGCAGGCGTGGGCGAGGACCGGGGATGGGACCTCAGGGCGAGCAAGGCATCGAGAGCAGGGCCCCCATGGCCAAGAGCGTCAAGGAAAAGGCGATTCTCGACGTGCTTGACGAAATGGACCGCAACCAACGGGGCGGTAATATGAACGTGCCCATCGCCGATGGGCGGCTCCTCCGGCTGCTCGCCGAATCCATTGGCGCCAAGCACATCGTCGAAATCGGCACCTCCAATGGTTATTCCGGGCTCTGGCAGTGTCTGGCTTTGAAGGCCACAGGCGGCAAGCTGACCACCTTCGAGATCGACGCCGGCCGTGCCGTGCTGGCCCGTGAGAACTTCAAGAAGGCCGGCGTGGACGATATCGTCACGCTGGTCGAAGGGGACGCGCACGAGAAGGTCGTCGAGGTCGCGGGTCCCATCGATATCGCCTTCATCGACGCCGACAAGGAAGGGTACGCAGATTATCTGACCAAGCTGCTCCCCAAGATCCGCCCGGGGGGGCTGGTCATCGCCCACAACATCACGCCTCGGATGGCCGACGCCGAATTTCTGGCGGCCATTACGACCAACCCCGATCTGGAGACGGCTTTCTACGCCCAGGGTGGCGGAGTCAGCGTGACATTGAAGAAACGAGGTTTGGAGTAGCTCTACTCTTGTCGGGCCCTGGCGGCCCAAGACAAGCTCCTATACGAAGGGGTGTCGGTGGGTTCTCCTCGCCACACGGCGATCTACGCAAGACCCTCGGCACCCTTTTATCGTTTCACCCAACGCCAGTCGATTAGAACAGAGTTGGAAAGGAAATGTCAATGGCAAAGCAGGCAGGACTCTTCGGCAGGCCGCTCGTTACGCCGGTCACGACGGCATCGTTCGTCATCGTTGCGCTCACAGGGGTTCTCATGCTCGTGGACGTCAAGAGTGCGACGATCAAGGAATTGCACGAGATGGTCAGTATTCTGTTCGTCGTGGCGGCGGGCGTTCACCTGGCTCTGAATTGGAACTGCTTCGCCTCCTACCTGCGAAAGCCGCTCACGATCGTCCTGGGCGTTGTTGTTGTGGTCCTCGTCGTGCTCATGTTCGCCGGCAGCGAGGGTGGCTCCCGTGGCGGCAGGTCGCCGATGGAGATCTTCGCCCGTATCGAGGCCGCATCCCTGGCCCAGGTGGCGCCGGTCCTTGGGATTCCCGTGGAAGAGTCGGTGACTCTCCTGAAGGCCAAGGGGCTCCAGGTGTCGAGCGAAAACGAATCCATTGCCGATATCGCGAAGAAAAACGACCAGCGCGCGATGGATATCATCAGCTCGCTCCTGGCGGCCGGCGGGAAGCCGGATCGCTGACCGGTGCGTCTCTCGTGCGGACCTACAGGTGATAATCCCCTGCGGCCTCCGGCTGGTACAATACCCTCTCGACCCGGATGCGTCCTTCCAGAGTGTCGCCGGCCCGTCGCCCGAGAATCGACAGGCCGATCGGAGACAGGACCGAGACCCTCATTCTCTCGAATTCCATGTCCTTCACGGCATCCAAGGGGAAGACGAGAGACAGCGTGATCTCATTGTCCTTGTCGTCGTCCTTCAGACGCACCTGTGAGTTCATGGTGACGACGTCTCCCGGGATGTCTTGGGGGGCCACCGTGTGGGCGGACTCGATCAGTCGTTGGAGTTTGTCCAGCAGCGCGTTGGCCGGTGATCCCGGCGACTTGGCGCTCGCGATCAGCGTGCGAAGACGCAGCGAGTCGAATTCCGTGATTTGCAGTTTGCCTTCCCACCAGCACACATGGTAGTACTTCCAGGGCTCAATCTGAGCCGCGGCGATGGCCTTCATCACGATCTCTTGCACTTTCATCTCGGTCATGGAATCATCTCCTTGTTGCCATGTCTGCACGCCGGCATTACGTGCGTTCGTGTACTGTCGTTGGAATTCCCTGCCAGGCCCGTGTGCATTGCCCGAATCGCAGAAATCACCGGCCCATATGCGGCAAGCGGTTCTCAACTTACAGGTCAGAAGCGCGGAAGCTGAATGCGGGGTCTATGCAACGTCGGCCGGCAAAGTGAGGGCGATAGGCGGATCGTCGCTTCGGGGCAAATGGGGATGCTTGTTCTTATGGATGGGTGCGTCGAGGCTGCACGGAAACCGCCAAATGGGACGCGAGGCAGACAGCGATCCCATCGCGGAGAGAATGTAGTAGGCTTTCGTAGCAGCCATTTCCGTACACCGAAAACAATGTCAAATAAGGCGTCAACTGATTGAACAGCTTTCTTTGTGAAGGGCAGTCGGAAATCCGGGGTTCATACGCAACACCCCTGATCCCCTTCGACAAGGCATCGTCTTCGTTTCAACCGACCTACTCGTCATTATATCGCACCGTTGCCGGCAGTCAACCCTGTCATCGGCAGTCGGACCCCGAAACCTGGAATTGGGGGAATCCACAAGACATTTGCATCTGCGGGCGACGCCCAGTACGATCAGCCCAAGTCGATGGTTCGGTCGTCGGCCCGTGTCATTGGAACGGGTGAAAGGAGCATCATATGTTTGTAGGGCAGATACTGCTGGCGTCGATCCTGTCGACGGCGGCCGTTCTCTCCGCGGAGAGTCAACGCGTGGACCCGGACCCGAATCGCTTTGCCGGGGAGATCAAGGCCTTTGCCGAGTGGGACAGCAAGAACGCGATCCCGGCCGAGCCGGTGCTGTTCGTCGGCAGCTCCAGCATCCGGATGTGGCGGACACACGAGGCCTTTCCCGAATTGCCCGTCGTCAACCGGGGTTTCGGCGGCTCGCACATCTCGGACGTGATTTGCTACCTGGACCAGGTGGTTCTGCCCTACAGCCCGAAAGTGCTTGTCTTCTACGCAGGCGACAACGACATCGCCGCCGGCAAATCGGCCCAGCGCGTGGCCCAGGACTACCGCAAGTTCGTCCAGCTTGTTCACGCCAAATTCCCGGCCGCCAGGATCGTCTATGTCACGATCAAGCCGAGCCACAGCCGGTGGTCGCTCTGGCCCGAAATGAAGAAGGCAAACGAGCTCATTCGGGACTTCTGCAACCAGGACGACCGGCTCTTCTTCGCCGACCTGGCGACGCCGCTGTTGGGCGCCGACGGCGTGCCAAGACGGGAGTTGTTCTGCCCCGACCAATTGCACCTGAATCCGCAGGGGTATGCCATCTGGACCCAGACACTGGCCCCGATCCTGTCCAAAGCACGGGTGGCCCTTCCGTAGCGGTGGATCCATTTTGCGGATTTCTTGCCCCGCGTGGCGCAATCGTGTACAATGAGGTGATTGGTGGACTGCCTGGTCAGCATCATCCGCCCGTGGTCTTGCGTGCTTTCATGGAGAAGAACGGGGAACATCATGACACACCGCCTCAAGGGTTTCACACTGATCGAACTGCTCGTCGTTATCGCCGTGATCGCTGTTCTTATGGCGATCATGATGCCTGCCCTGCAGAAGGCCAAGGAGAGTGCCCGCGACGTGAAATGCCGGTCCAACTTGCGGAACGTCGGCGTGGGAATCACCATGTTCCTGCAGGACAATGATTTCAAGCCCTTCAACAACGACACGACGAACGGCTTCTACTGGTACAACACGAACGGCACGCTTCGCGCCACCACCGACGGCGACGCCTACTGGGGCGTGGCGTACTATGGGCACATCAAGAATCCGGGGGTCTTCGGGTGCCCGAGCTTTCGGAGCGTGGCCGAAGGGCTGATCTACAATGTATCCCCGAAACTGATCTACAATGCAGCCTATTCGGCCAGCCGGTATTTCTGGTGGAATCCCAAGACCAGCAAAGAACGGGCGACCGTCACCACGATCCGCAACCAGTCCGAGTTCATCATCTCTCACGACCACGTGGAGCCCAAGCTTGAGCAGGGCGCTGTGGACATGTTCCACAACACCGGCGCCGGGACCAAGAACCTCACCGCCTACCGCGAGGGCGGCGACCGGGCGAAGTTCTATCGCGGCATCTTCCGCCACAACATCCGATCCAACGACGCCTACGAGACCGGCGGACGCGCCAACATCCTGTGGCTTGACGCCCACGTCTCTCCCCTCAACGAGACCACAGGCGACGACGTGCCCGAGTGGTACTATACCGGCAATCGCCCGTAGGACGCCCGATGCGGGCACGAATCTCATTGCCGTTGACGATCCTGTTGTGTGTTTCGTGTGCGTCGGCCGGCACGCCGGTTCCCGAGTTTCGCGGCGTCTGGATGCACGCGACCCAGGCCAAAACGCCCGTGCAGGCCGATGCGATGATCGCGAAGATCGAGCGGGCCAACCTGAACACCGTCTTTCTGCTCGTTTGGTACTGGGGCGGCCAGGCGTTCTTCCAGAGCGATCTGTGCCCGATGGGCGAGGGCGTCCAGGCCGGCTACGATCCGCTGGGCTACATGGTCGAGCAATGCCACAAGCGGGGCGTCAAAGTCCACGCGTGGTTCGTCAACGGCTCCTATGGCTCGCAGGAGGTCCGGCATGTCCTTGACAAACATCCCGACTGGGCGGTGCAGGATGGAGGAGCGGGCGGGCTCTGGTATGACTTCGGCAAGCCCCAGGTCCGCCGGTTCCAGAGCGATCTGATGATCGAGTGTCTCCGCAAGTACGACGTGGACGGCATCCACTTCGACTACATCCGCTACGGGCCGCAGCAGTGCTATTGCGAGCATTGCCAGAACGCATTCGCCCGCTGGTCCGGCTACGAGCCGCTGACGGGCGGCCGTCTCGCGACCCTGCCTGTGGCTGCCGAGATCTCGGGCAATCCGCTTGCGAAGCCGACCACCGCGGCGGTCCTGGCCGAGTTCTCGGATGGCACACCTGCCATCGCGATGAACAAGCTGGGCGAGGGCGCAGTGCTGCTG
>JBDKRX010000112.1:0-103256 GCA_039683175.1 Phycisphaerales bacterium | reverse complement strand
ACCAGCAGGAGAACCCCGACAGTCCGTTCGCGGAACTGGAATTCGCCGCGGATTGGAGCGTGGGACGGGGTGAGTGCCTCGTGGAAACCCCCAAAGGGATCGTCAAGTCGTTCCTCGAAGAGCACCTGGAACACATCGGCGAGGCGCTCCAGAAGGTGGATTGAGTTATGCCGGAAACCGCAACGCCAAAGATCGATTTCAGCAAGTACCACTCGGCTCTGAAGACAGTCGATCTGATGAGCTGCCAGGGTTCCGTGGTCCGCGTCAGCGGTTCGACCGTGGAATCGGCCGGTCCGGTGCTCGGCCTGGGCGAGTTGTGCGGCATCCACGTCCGCGGCGGCCGCAGGGTGCTGGCGGAAGTTGTCGGGTTCCGGCACGATCACTTGATCCTGTTGCCGCTCGAGCATATCGAGGGCGTCTCGCCGGGCGATACGGTGACGGCCCGGAAGACGCCCCGGCACATCCTGCTCAGCGACAAGACGCTCGGCCGCGTGCTGAACGGGCTGGGCGAACCCATCGACGGCAAAGGCGCCCTGCCGAGCGGCGAGAAATGCCCACTGGACGTGAGCAGCCCGCCGCCCATGACCCGCGAGAAGATCACCAAACCGCTGGCCCTCGGCATCCGATCCATCGACGGACTGCTGACGTGCGGAAGGGGCCAGAGGATCGGCATCTTTGCCGGCAGCGGCGTGGGCAAGAGCGTCCTGCTCGGCGACATCGCGGTCTCCAGCGACGCGGCGGTGAACGTCGTGGCTCTGATCGGAGAGCGGGGCCGCGAGGTGCGGGAGTTCCTGGAAGAGAACCTCGGGCCCGAAGGCCTGGCTCGCAGCGTGGTGGTCGTCGCCACCTCGGACGCCCCGCCGATCCAGCGGGTCAAGGCGGCGTTCGTGGCCGTCACCATTGCCGAGTATTTCAGAGAGAAGGCAGGGAATGTCCTGTTCATGATGGATTCCCTGACGCGTTTCGCGCAGGCCCAACGGGAGATCGGGCTGGCGGCAGGCGAGCCGCCGGCGACGAAGGGATATTGCCCCAGCGTCTTTTCCCTGATGCCCCGCCTGATCGAGCGGCTCGGCTGCTCCCAACGGGGCAGCATCACCGGCATCCTGACCGTGCTGGTGGAGAATGATGATCTGACGGACCCCGTTGCCGACAGCGCCCGCAGCCTTCTGGATGGACACATCGTCCTGTCGAGAAAGCTAGCCGACCGAGGTCACTACCCGGCGGTGGACATCCTGCGGAGCATCAGCCGGTTGATGTCCGTCGTGGTGAGCGACGAGCATCGCACCGCCGCCCAGAAGCTCCGCGAGATCTATGCGACCTACGCGGACGCCGAGGACCTGATCAACATCGGCGCCTTCTCTCCGGGCAGCAACCGCCGGATCGACGGGGCCATCAGTCTGATCGACCGGATCAACGAGTTCCTCGTCCAGGGCGTCCGACAGAGAACGCCGTTCGAGGAAACCGTCAAACACCTGACGACAATCACCCGATCCTGGGACAAATTGTTGAGCGGCAAAACATGATGATCGGCAACGGATAACACATGAAACGATTCGTGTGGCGTCTTCAGCGGGTGCTGGACGTCAAAACCAAAGAAGAGCAGATCAAGCGAACCGAATTGTTTCGGCTCACTGAGCAACTGGCCGCCAAACGGGGCGAATTGCTCATGCGTCAGCGGATCCTCCAGGATCTGCTGACGGAAATCCGACAAGACCCATCCGCAAAACGATGGAACGAGCAGGAATTCGTTCTCCGGCGCGCGGCGGTGGACGACGAACAGATCCGCAAGCTCCAGGAGGAGATCACGGCCCTGGAAATACGGCACAAGGAAAAGACCGCCGAGCTGCTGGCCGCCCGGCGATTCAAAGAGGGCCTTGAGAAACTGAGGGAACAGGCCAAGGAAGAATATATCCAAGAACAGGAACGGCTGGAACAGAACGAGTTGGACGAAAGCACAACCATTGCGTTTGCGAGGAATGAGGAGCACGACACGTGAATAAGAAGGTCATCATCATCGCAGCGGGGGTGGGATTGGCCAGCTTCGTCGGTGCGTTCGCCACCGGATGGTTCACCCGACCGTCGGCCGCCTCAGCAGCCTCCGAACCGAACCAGGCGGGGGTCGCCGGTCCGGCGAACACGCCGGTTCAGACCCCAACGCCGGTCCTCTCTCCGACGTTGTCCCTGCCAACCGACCAGCCCACGGCTGCCCGCTCGATGAGCGAGGAGCAGCTCAAGGAGCTGATCCTGCAGGTCCGCGAGAGAATCCAGGAGTATGACCGGAAACTGCTGGAGGTGGAGAAGGAGAAAGAGCGGCTCCAGATCGCTCAGCAGACTCTGAAGAAGGATATCGAGACGCTCAACAATCTGCGCGTGGACCTGGCCGCCAGTGTGGCTGATGTGAAGAACGAACGGGACCAGCTTCTCAAGGCGAGGGTGGAGGTCGCTGCCGCGGAGAAGGCCAACCTCACGGCCATTGCGGCGGCCTACGACAAGATGGACCCGGTCGGCGCCGGCCAGATCCTGACCAACATGGCCACGGGATCATCGCGAAACGGCGGCAGCGGGAGTCCCACCGTCAACCTGGACGATGCCGTCAAGATTCTTTTCTACATGCAGGACCGAACCAAGGCCAAGGTGTTGGCTGAGATCGCCAACCAGGAGCCCGCGCTGGCGGCCCTGCTGAGCCAGAAACTCAAACAGGTCCAGGAAGGAAGATAGTCGCATGGATGTCGCAACCATATTGGGCATTCTCTCCGGGTGTGGCGTCATTATCTGGGCCATGGCGCTCGGCGGCAGCCTGCTGATCTTCTGGGATGTGCCCTCCGTGGCCATCACGGTCGGCGGCATGCTCGCCTCCACGTTCATCCAGTTCTCCTTGCCCCAGTGCCTGAGCATTTTCTCCGTCGTCAAGAAGACGTTCGTCACGAAGATCCCCACGCCTGCGGAATTGATGAAGAAGATGGTCGAATACGCGACGATCAACCGGCGGGACGGCGCCCTGGCTCTGGAGCAGGAGGTCAGCAAGCTCCATGATGCGTTCTTCGCCAAAGCCCTGCAACTGATCGTGGACGGGCAGGACGCCGACGCAATCCGTGATTTCCTGTCTATGGAAATCCAGTACATGCAGGACCGTCACGCGGTGGGCAAGAAGATCCTGGAGTACATGGGCGGCGCCGCTCCGGCGTTCGGGATGGTCGGAACGCTCATCGGACTGGTCCAGATGCTTCGGAACCTCACGTCGCCTGACCAGATCGGGGCCGGCATGGCGGTGGCCCTGATCACCACCTTCTACGGCGCCATCCTCGCGAACCTGCTCTTCCTGCCGCTGGCGGGCAAGCTCGGGCTCTATTCCAAAGCTGAAACCACCTCCAAAGAGATGATCGTCGAGGGAGTCTGCGCTATTGCCAAAGGCGATAACCCGACGATCGTCCGCGAAAAGCTTCAGGTGTTCGTCTCGCAAAAGAAACGGGCGGACAAGAAGGCATAGGCACACGATGGGCAGACCGAAGAAAGAGGCGCCGCCCGAGGAAGTCGCCAGCGCCCCGTTGTGGATGGTCACGTTCAGCGATTGCATGAACCTGTTGCTGACGTTCTTCGTCCTGCTGGTGACTTTCTCGTCGTTCGGCCCGGAACAGCAAGAGAGAATCATAAACTTCGGGAACGCCATGCGTACGGTGTTCGGGACACCCGCCGAGGCAGGGGGCAGCCAGGACCAGAGTTCCATGGTGCAGGCCCGCCGGGTGGTGGGTACGGAACAGCCGGAGCACGGCAGTGAGAGACCAACCGACAGCAAATCCCCGACGCCGCAAAGCGGGTCACTGAACGAGGACCTCCAGGCCGCCGATTATCGCAAGCACAAGGTATTCCTGATCCCATCCGGAAAAGTCTTTCTCGGCCGGGGCAGAGCGCTCTCGCCCGAGGGACGGTATTTCCTGGCTGTCATGGCCGCCTTTCTGAGGGAAGTGCCCGGCAGCGTCGTCATCAGCGAGAATGGCCCGGACGGTCAGGGCGGCAGTGCGGAGATCGGCCTGTCACGGGCCCTGGTCGTGCTCGAACATCTGGTTTCCCTGGAGAATCTGGGCCACGAGAGGCTCAGCATCGCAGCGGAAAGCATCGCTCCCCCCGAGGATGCGAACGGCTCTGTCCTGGCCTATCACCGACAGGAGCGGATGCTCGAAATCGTCCTGCTGGAAGGGAGCGTGCAACAATGAGCAAACGACAGGAGGAATCGGCGCCGGCGGTCCCCTTGTGGATCATCACCTTCTCCGACATGACCACGAATCTGCTGACGTTCTTCGTGCTCCTGCTGAGCATGGGCCATGTCCGCGATGACAGCCTCTTCGATGACGGGCAACGGATCTCCATGCTGTTCCTGGAATCCGTCAAAGAGGGATTCGGTTTCAAGAACACCACGGATTTCGACTACTCCCAGGTGAAGTACACGGTGGACCAGCCGGACAAGGCCCAGGGCACCACCAAGGATGCCCGAGAGGAGCAGACACGAAGGCTCTTTGAGAATCTCCGGCGCTCCATGCAGACCATGCCCTCGCAACTGAAGGGCGACCGGGTGGAGTTCTCGGTTGCCAACGTCAAGTTCGCACCGGATCAGGCCGTGCTCGACGACGCCGGCAAACAATGGTTGTCCCGGTTCTGCCTGAATGTCCGACAGAGTCTCGACCCCGCCACCACGATGCTGTACGTCGTCGGGGTGGCCGATCGAGGAGCCGTCGAGAGTCAGTCCCGCCTGCTCGCGGCCCGCCGATCCCGCGCCGTAGCGGACTTCGTGCGTCAGGCTTTGTCCGCTTCGACACCTCCCCGAAGCGGCGAGGCGACGGGCGGCAGCTCCCCCTGGCGAGTGTTCTGGTGGGGCGCGGGTCCCGGCGCGAGCTGGGGTGGACAGGATGCCCCCAGTCCCGGTCAATCCCAGATCCTGATCGCCGCGATGAAAACGACCCGCTGACCCCAGGGTTGTATAGTTTCTCGACGCAGCGACCATTCTCCAGCCACACCGGACGATTTGCACCGCCGCCCGCATATCCACAGAGCGGCAGGCAGCCTGCGGCACGCGATTTGCTGCATTCACCAGGAAATGATCCTACGTGCTCGGTCTACTCGCAGGCAGATCCGCGCTGCGTGGGAACCGTATCGGGGCTGGCTCAACATAATGAATGGCAACGGAAAGAGAATTGCAGTCCTGTGCCTCCTGCTCATTGTCGGAGGAGGATGGGTCGGACTGGCATCACGGTACACCGGCCGGGCCGAACAAGCCCGGGCCGCGGCCGGACCCACCTCATTCCTGAGCGACCCCAACTCGGCAGTCTTAAGCAACACGAGCCTGGACAACGGCGGGCTGGTGGTCAGAATGATGCTCGCGGTCGGCATTGTGGTCGTGCTCGGCGCAGCGGCTCTGTACCTGTCCAAGAGAGTCCTGCCGCGGGTGACCCATCCCGCGGGCCGGGAGATCCGCATCGTCGAGACCACATACCTGGGACCCCGCAAGGCCCTCCACCTCGTGGAGGTGGGCGGCCAGCGGCTGCTCATCGCCAGCGCCGGAGAAACCGTTGCGATGTTGACCCCCGTCGGAGATCCGTGGCTGGATATCTCCAAGCAACAGGCGGATCATGCGGTGGAGTTGTAGATGGTCTGGACACAGGGAACAATTCCGGTCTTGTTGTTGGTCGCAGGGGTCCTCGTTGCGCCGGCCGCCGGACAGATCACCACCGGCATCCCTTCGCCGGCTCTGCCCTCGATGAATCCCCGAACCGCGGCTTCCACCACCGGCGACAACGTCCCGAGCATCGGCGAGCTCATGACCATTCTCGAAAAGGCGACGGCCCCTGCCCAGAGCGACAATCCGGAGTCCAAGCCCGGGGGCAACGACTGGGCGACTCCGGTCAAGCTCGTGGTCATCTTCGCCGGACTGGCCATTCTGCCCAGTCTTCTCGTGATGATGACCTCTTTCACACGAATCGTCATCGTCTTGTCCTTCGTACGCCGCGCCCTGAGCACACAGAGCATTCCGCCGACCGTCGCCGTGGTCGGTCTGGCGCTGTTCCTGACGATGTACACGATGGCGCCGACCTATGCGCGCGTGAACACGGAGGCCATCCAGCCTTATCTCACGGACCAGATGCCCCTGAACCTGGCCGCAACCAAGGCAGGAGAATGCATCAAGGAATTCATGCTCCGCCAGAGCCGCAAGAGCGACGTGGCCTTGTTCGTGGAGATGGCCAAGGCCCCCGCGCCGGCCACTCCGACGGATATCCCCATGCACATCGTGGTGCCGGCGTTCATCATCAGCGAATTCCGCACCGCGTTCGAGATCGGGTGCCTGCTGTTCATCCCCTTTCTGTTGATCGACATGGTGATCGCCAGCGTGCTGCTCAGCGCAGGCATGATGATGTTGCCCCCCGTCATGATCTCGTTGCCGTTCAAGCTGATCCTGTTCATCCTCGTGGACGGATGGGGACTGCTGGCCCGGAGTTTGAGCCTGGGATTCCGATAAGAACGCGTGACGTGAGGTCTGGAGTCTCACACAGGCCGTGTGGAACCCCGGACAGGAAGAAGAACGGTCGTTGATTGAGAGCTTATGGACAGCAGTTTCGCACTCTACATCGGAAGACACACGCTGGAAACCGCGTTGATCCTGTCCGCGCCCATCCTGATCACGTGCATGGTGGTCGGCATCGCGGTGACTCTGTTTCAGGCAGTCACCTCCATACGAGACATGACGTTGACGATCATTCCAAAGCTCCTGGCCCTGGGAGTCGTAACGCTGATCTTCAGTAGTTGGATGCTCCAGGTCCTGCTGCGATTCACCGTGGAGATCTTCGGCCTGATCCAGAGCATCGGAGGCACGTGACCATGAACGACACGTCGAGACTCTCGGGGCGAGGGCCCGCCTCCGGATTCAGCCGTCAATCGCCCACCATTCTTTTCCAAGGGTGAACCGATGCTCTCCATCCTGCTCGGCTTGGCGCTGATTCTGACCCGAATATCGAGCTTCTTCCTCGTCCTGCCCATCTTCGGATGGCCTGCCATTCCCGTCCAGATCAAAGCAGCCATCGCGGTCATCCTGTCGGTGTTCTTCTGCGCCTGCAAACCGCTCGGGGTCGCCCCGGTCGAGATCTCCTCGCCCCTGGCGATCATCCTGCTGGCGGGCGAGGCCATCTATGGACTGGCCCTCGGACTGATCGTCGCTCTGCTGTTCTCCGTCGTTCACGTCAGCATGCAAATCGCGGAACAGCAGATGGGCTTGACGATGGCCGAGATCATCGACCCGCTCAACGGGGAACAAACCGGCGCGCTGTCGAACTTGATGGAGATGGTCTTCGTCCTGTTGTTCCTCAGCGCCAACGGCCACCACATGTTCTTGCAGATCCTCTCGAAAAGCTACGATGCGTTCCCGCCGGGCACGATTCCGACGCTCAACCTGCTCGTTGACGGCGTCGTCAGCACCGGTTCCGCCATGTTCATCGCCAGTCTGCGGCTGGCGGCTCCCCTGCTTGGGGGATTCCTGGTCCTGATGGTGACCCTGGCGTTGCTCGCGCGGTTGGTGCCGGAGATGGACATCTTCCTGATCAGTATGCCCGCGCAGATTGCCCTGGGCCTGTTCCTCGTGGCGGCGTTCATGCCGTTCGTGGGAGGGTACATCACCGAGATGGCGGATTGGATGGGCAAGCTGCTGCCGCTCTGAATTGACTATTTGCAGCGTACGATTGGCGATTGGGAAGATCTCAGGGACCCACCCGCACTCGCGACCTCTTCTTGGAATCGCAAATAGTAAATCATAAATCGCAAATCCCCGGATGGCCGAGAAACCAACAGCCGAAAAAACAGAACAACCGACCCCACGCCGGCTCAGTAAGGCGCGCGAGGGAGGCCAGATCCCCCAGAGCCAGGAGTTGGGGACGGCCTTCACGCTCCTGGCGCTGCTGGCGGTCCTGGTCACGCTGGGGCCGAACCTGTTTCACTGGTGCAAGATGAAACTTGAGGAGGGCCTGTCCCCATCCGCTTCATCCTCGGCATTCTCCGATACCCAGGCATTCCTCCACCTCATGCACGAGAACATCATCGATGTTCTCACCATACTGCTGCCGATCCTGGCCATCCTGTCGGCCGGGGGCGTGCTCGCGGGCGTCGTCATGGGGGGGCTGACCTTCACACCCGGCGCCATTCAACTCCGGTGGGACGCCGTCAACCCCGCCAACGCCCTCGGGAAGCTGTTCAGCAAGCAATCCCTCGTCCACCTGCTGATCTCCGTTGTAAAACTGGCATTCGTCAGCCTGATCGTGTGGGGCTACCTGAAGGATCAACTGGAGACCTTTGCTACGCTGCGGTGGGCCTGGTCCATGCAGCTCATGGCGGCCATCGGCAGCATCCTCTTGGGTCTGTTCATCCGCGTGGGCCTGGCCGTCCTGATTATCGGACTGGTCGATGCGTTCTATCAGAAGTGGAATTACATCCAGGAACTCAAGATGACCCGGGAGGAGGTCCGGCAGGAACGGAAAGACACGGAAGGCTCTCCCGAGGTCAAGGCCCGCATTCGCCGCCTGCAGATCCAAATGTCGATGAAACGGCTGCGAAAGGACGTACCCAAGGCCAACGTCATCCTGGTGAACCCGACGCACGTGGCCGTAGCCCTGCGGTATGACGCCAAGACCATGGAGGCCCCCGTCCTCCTGGCGAAAGGCGCCGATCACATGGCCCAACGAATCATCCAGATCGGGCGTTCCTACGGGATCCCGATCATCCAACGGCCCGAACTCGCCCGGGCCATCTTCGCTGCCGTCAAGCCGGGTCAGCCCATTCCGGAAGGCCTGTACATGGCGGTCGCCGAGGTGCTTGCAATGATCTACCGCCTCCGCCAGAAGCGCCGATTGTCGAAGTAGAAAATTGCTTTCCGCTCCATGAGGCAGGATCCGAGGATATAGTCAACCACGCTCCGCCCTCAGCCACCGGCCGGCCGCCGCCACGGTCTCCTGCTAACTGGACAACGAGGACAACGCCGCGATCTGGCTTTGCAGCAGGGTCAGGTTCTTCTCCAGCAGGGCGTACTTCGTCACAAGCCGTGCCTCAAAATCCTCCAGGCGGTCCTCCTCCCTGTCGATCTGGTCCTGCAAATGGTCGATTTGATCCTGGACATGATTCTGGTCCAGAGTGAGGGCCCCGTTCGTCACCTTCAGGATGCTGTTCAGGGCATCCTCCATGGCCCCTGTGAATCCTTGCTTGACCCTCACCGTCGCGGAGAACGTGCCATCCTGGGTCAAATCGACGCTCAACTGCAATCCATTCTCCGGATAGACCGCCACGTTGTACTCATCGAACGTGTTGTCGCCCGTGACGATGTTCTCGCTGAACGTGGCGTCTCGCCATGCTGTCTCGCCGTCCAGCTTGATCCTGGCGCTCGTAATGGCGCCTCCCGAGACGGTCACCTCCACGTCATACGTACCGGCGGTCGTATTGCTGCTCGATGCGCTGTAGAACTCGATCGTGTTGCTGTTGGAGCTGCCCGTCTTGTTGGCCCCGATGAGGGCGAGCACGCCCAGGTAATCCTCCGTGAGGGCCTCGTTGAAGGTGCTGCTGTCCAGGCTCAACAGCCCATCGCCGTCGAGCTCGAGGCCGATCTGCCCGGGCATGAGGAAGCTGTCGACGTCGACGATGAAACCGCTGGTCTGCCGTATGAGCGAGCTGCGCAGGTTGCTCAGGAGATTCGAGATCGTCTGGTCGCTCATCAGCACGCCGGCTTCTTCCGTATCTTCGTTGTAGCTGGTGTTCTCGTCCAGAAACGATACCACTTCGTTGTAGGCGTCTACCCAGGTCTGAAGCCGGTCCTTGACCGTCTGCGTGTCCCGCGTCAGGCTCACCTGCACGGTTCCGGTGTCATGCAGGTAGAGCGTCACCCCGTCAATCACGTCGTCGATCGCGTTCGAGCTGCGGGAGATCCACTCGTCCGCACCCAGCGGATAACCGTCCACCTTGAACTTGGAGTCCTGGGCCGACTGCGTCTCGACGAAATCGGCAGCGGCAAAGCCGCTCAGACTGGCATTGACGCTGCCGCCCTGCGTGGTCCGGCTGATCGTCGGGATCGCCAGCGTGGTGGAGCCCGAACCGGCATTGTAGGTCAGGCTCAACGTCATCTGGCTGGTGCCATCGGTGTTGCTGGTCAGCCGGATCTGGCCGTTGACCAGCGTAGCTGTCGCGGTGTCGGCAAAGGCATCGTTGATCTCCCCGATCAGATGGTCGAGTGTCGTATTCTCGTTGACGTTCATGGAGTAATTGACCGCGGTGCCGTCGTGCATCGTGCCCGTGATCGCAATGGACTCGCCGCTCGCCAGGATGCCGCTGAACTGATCGAGATCCTGGATCTTGTCGGCCAGAGCGGCGTCCTCGGTGCCGACGGTGAGGGCGGAGGCGGCCTGCCACTCCTCCGTGTTGCTGCTGTTGATCTTGATCTGGTAGTCCGAGCCGGCATCGTTGCCGTTGAATACGAGATGGTAGGCGTCGTCGTACGACAACAGATTCGCGGTCAGCCCCGGGTTGTTCGCGTCGTTGTTGATGAGCCCCACGAGGTCCCTCAGCGTCGTTTCCGCCGTCGTGGCAACAACCATCTCCTCGTTGTTGTACGAATAGATGAACGTGCCCGCCCCCACGAGACTCTCGGCATACTCCAAACCGGTGCTGTGCACCCAGCGTTCCGCCGTCGCAAGCTGATCCACCACGACGGAGTGGCTGCCTTCGAAAGCGGTGCTGGTCGATTCCGCAGTCAGAACATCCTCGTCGCTGGAAGAAGTGCTGAACGCGCGAAGATCGTCGGCATCGGAAAGATCCTCCGCCGCATCCTGCAAGGTTTCCAGCTTGGTCTCGAGCTCGCCGAGGGTGTCCTTCTTCTCCGTCCACGTTTCCTGCCGCGCGGTGTACGCTTCGAGCCGTTGCTTTTCAATCGCCACGAGCTGCTGGACCAAGGTATCCGTGTCAATCCCGGTGGAAAGCCCGGACAGTCGTATTTCACCCATGATAGACCTGCCTTTCCGGTGATTATCGTACCATCCATGCCCCTACCGGCAGACGCACGGACGCCTCTCTTCTTTATCGGTCAGAGACCGGATCTTCTGAAGTCCAAACGCCGTGCTTCAGGCCGTCGTCACGCCGATTCGCACTGGATCTCCGTCCTCCAACCTCAGCTTCAGGTGGGACGCATGCTCCGCATACCAACGAGGAACCACCATCGACGCCCCTTGCTCGTGAGAATCCTGGAGGAACCGGCGCGCCACAGAGCTGTCGTGGTTCTCGATCTCCCGCTGCACATAGGTCCGGCCGCGATCGGGCAGGCCCGATGCATACAGGGCCATCGCTCGGAACAGATCGAAACCCACCACGCGCCGCGCCATGTCCCGCCGCATCACCTCCAGTCCGTTCAGGATCGCGACACAGGTTGCGTAGGATTGTGACTGAAACGCCGCCGCGGCACCCGTCAATAGCTCATTCAGGAAATGAACGGGCAACTCCTCGCTCTCCCACCGGAGGATCTGGGCCTTGAACCGCGTCAGAAAGTCGGAGCAGTCGCACCTGCGGAGTTCCGCGGCAACGTCCAGTTGAGGCTGTCTTCGCCACTTCTCCCGAATCCTCTGGAGGCTGCATTCACAATAGCGACGATATCGCACCCGCCGATTGCGGGGATCGAACACCGGAAGCGTATGGGTCTGGCTTCCCGAATGGATGCGGATGAACGTCAGATACTCCGGCACATTCGCCATCTTCACCACGGCGCCGGTTTCGGCGTACAACGCCAGCTTCGCGGACCAGAAGGAATCTGCGGCAAAGGGATTCTCATCGTAGAAACCAATCGTATCGAAAAGAGCCCTGCGAATGATGGCCGCACCGTGGCTGATCGCCGCCTGCCATGCGGCGCAACTGGCGAGAATCGTGTCGCTGTCGAGAGACGGTTCGCTCGTCCCGGTGTGCTCCAAACCTCGGAACTCCTCAAGGAACGTCCGGATAAACGATCCAACCATCGCCAGATCGTCGTCTCGCCGGATCTCGCTGTACAATCTCTCCAGCTTCGTGGGGGCCATGACGTCGTCCGCGTCCTGGATCACGATGAAATCGGAAGCGGCCCTGCAGATCGCGAAATTCCGTCTCACATAGGGCCCGCGGCTATCCGGAAAATGGAACGGCCGGATGCGAGCGTCACGCCGGGCGTACTCCTCGATCCTGCGACGCGTGTCATCGGTGCTGCCGTCGTCGATCAGGAAAAGCTCCCACTCCGTCATCGTCTGGCCCAGAACGCTCTCGACACAATCATCGAGATACCGCTCGCTATTGCGGCACGACGTGATCACGGTGACCTTCGGCCGACCATCGGCAGCGGCGCCGCCCCCGACTGAGATCGACAGAGGACGGTGGACGGGCGTCTCGGAACTCCGTGGCGGGTCCATTCTTGGACCGGCATCGCTGCACATCTCTCCAGCCGGCGCATCTCCAGGCTGCTTCCCCGCCGCCAGGCGGCGTGCCAGCAGGTCCCGCACCTGCACAATCCGGTCTCTCTGGGCTGCCGGCATCTGCACGAGGGGATGCTCCAGGAGCCGCGTATAGGCTGCCACAACCCGTTCATAGCAGCCCATCTGCATACAACACTGGGCCAACAGAGTGCAGGCGGCGACGTAGTGCCCGGCGATGTCGACGGGATGCTCCGGCTCGGACAACGCGCTGCCCATCTGTCTCAGTTGCAGCCACGTATCCAGCCACTCGGTGGTTTCCTCGCATTTGGACGCAGCCAGTTCTCTCGCGCCAATGCCCGACAGCCTTTTCGCCTCCCCCAGCAACCACTCGCTGCGCTGCTCGCGATACGCAGCCATGATGTACCGCGGTTGACGCTGGCCGGTCTCGACCAGTCCGCCATCCTTCCGCAGGAGCCAGGCTGCTCCGCTGGTCAGTCCGGCGTGATTCGTCTTCCCAGCCAGGGCGCGGTTCCTCTGGGCCTCCGGGCCGTTCCATACTTCCTGACGGCCCCCGGTCACATGCCCATAGTCGTGCTCCTGGTGCACCGCGGTTATGCACTCCGTGCCGTCCACCACCGGAACGCCTCGCCGGCGAGGGTCCATCACCAGCCAGTTGTCCCACGCGGTTCGTCCAATCGCAAAGGGAGGAATCTGCGGCCACAGACCCTTCCGGAATACAAAGTAGTCCAGCCCGCACTCCGCGTGCAGCATCGCATGCTCCCGCACCTCCCGCAGGAGTGCTTCCTGCCAGGAACACCCGGAGAAATCCATCTCCTCGAGAACACACAGGTCCCACCGCTGACCGATCAGCAGGAACTCCGCAAGACGCAACTGCACCGCCTCCACACCTTTCATGAAGTCCTGCATGAGGATCATGTCCGCGTTCACATAGGCCAGGACCGGGTGGCAAGCATGGTCCTGAGCCGCCTCGAAGAGCTTGTCCACCAGCGGCGTCCCGAACTCGTTTCGGCTGATCTCGCCAATGTGCTTCGCGCCGATCTCGTCCGCCATCTCCCGGATTCCCGGCTCGTCGCCGAAGAGAATGATCTCCGGCGACGGTTCGAGTCGCGCCCAACTGCGGATCGCGTTCTTCTGAATCGTCGCCGTATGGCCCGTGAACGCCTTCGGCATCGCAAAGAGCGTGACCCCGCACGTCTCCGCGACCGGCAATGCTTCCGTCGTCGGATTCGGACCCACTGCTCGCGGCGTCGGAGGATGCCCTGCCTCGCCCTCCGCCAGAAAGCGATGGAACGGAGTATTCAACTGCTCGTTGACGTGTTCCAACAGCCCCAGCCGCATGTCGTACTGCTCGTCAAGGGATTTGGTGCCGCAGTACTTCTTCATGGCCTCGTGCGTGGGCTTGTGGTAGGACTCCTGCGCCATCGAACTCCAGAGTCGCTCGTACTCCAACTGTTCCTGCCAGGCGCCACAGGCATGAATCGCCACCACGCCGGGGTCTGCCACAATCCTGTAACCGGCTTGCTCCAGTCTCGCAAGGGTCGTTCGGTCCACTTTCCCATGAGGGTCGGCCTGGAATCCACCGATCTTCCTCAACGCCTGGACATTGTAGACCTTGATGCTCTCTCGGACGCGTGACGTCCAGTCTTCCCACAAGTGGCAGTAGTAGATCCCCAGCTCCTCCCGCTTCGGGTATTCCCGCACCCTGTTTCGCATGTAGGCGATCGCGCCGGGATGGAGAATGAAGTCGTCGTCGATCTTGAGGAAATAGGGCGTTTCGCAGATCTCGATGCATTTCGCCATCGCATCGAGAAGATGCATGCCGGAGAAGACCTGGACCTGCTCCTGCAAGTCCAGAGAATCCATGAGCGATCTGACGGAATACTCGAACGTGCTTCGGCCGTTGGTGATGCAGAAGATGCTGAAATCCTGTCTTCTCGTGCGGCCCGGACGGGATTCCATGTCCAATAGGGGAAGGAGGTTCTGGTGGAAGACCAGGTTCTTCAGGTCCTTCCACTTCGGCTCGCTGAATCGATACCACAGTTGCCTGCCCTGGGTAGCCCGCGAACGCAGCCAGTGCGCGTCTCTGGCTACACACAGGATGGGCACGCTGCGTCGAGCCGCGAGCACGGCGAACCACAGATCGCGGAAGTTCGGGTTCGGAAAATCCCGCACGTGCGGCCGAAGGGTGCTGGTGTGGAAGGCCAGCGTCCCCACCCCTCCGGCATCGACGATGCCATCCCGGCTCCGGGCGGCTTCGAAACGATACACGATCCGGTCACGGGTGCAATCCGTGAACGGCTCGCAGAAATCAATCCCATGGACCACCATCACGGCCTGTCGCCGATGCTCGTCAATCTTGGCTACCATGCGCTCGACGTAATCAGCCGGATAGGCGATGTCGTCGTCGAGGACAAACACGTATCCCTCATCTTCCGGTCCCAGCAGGTTCCATACCCTGCTGGCAAACAGCTCGCCCGTGCGACTCGTCCGAATGGACGAGACTCGTTTGAAGGCGTGCAAATCCTCCGGCGCCGCCTCGAATTCGTTGAGCAGAATGCGGATCTCATCGACCTGTGGTTCGATGTCTCGAAGAACGCAGCGCAGGTTCTCTGATCGTTCCGGTATGGACACGATCAGCGCGATCCGTTTGTCGCACCCGCGTTCCCGTACAGACAGATGTCCCCCTCGACTGCCCGAGGTCTCGCCGGCAACGTGGGAATCGCCCGGGCCGGCCGACGAGGGGCCCGGCTGCGTGTGATCATCGGCCTGACGCTCCAGCAGCCGACTTTGCTCCCGCGCGATGTCATCCCGCTGTCCCTGCGGGATCTCAATGCACGCCGTTTCCAACAGTCGCGTGTAGCATGCCACGGCCCGATCCGGGCATCCCAATTCCACGTAACACCTGGCCAACGAGGTACAGGCGACCGTATAGGACTTCGCCATCGGGTTGTCGTGTGAGAACGCGACCGGCCCGCTCTGCCGCTCGATCGCCGTCAAGAGCTTGTCCAGAATCGTCACGGCCTCTTCCCATTTGCAGGCGGCCAGTTCCATTCTCCCAAGAACCGTCAGCTCTTCGGCCTGTCTCGCCAACCAGGCGACACGCCGACACCTGTGCGTCGGCGTGCTGAATTCGGATTGCCGGGCCTGCGCCTTGACCAAACGCCCCTCTTTATCCAGAATCCAGGAGGCGCCGGTGGTATATGACGAATCATCGAGCGCCCCGGCCAGGGACAAGTTCCGCCTGGCTTCCTCCCCGTTCCACGCCTCGTTCCGGCCCCCGGCCACATGCCCATAGTCGTGCTCCTGGTGCACTGCGGTGATGCACTCCGTGCCGTCCACCACCGGAACGCCTCGCCGGCGAGGGTCCATCACCAGCCAGTTGTCCCACGCCGTTCTTCCAATCGCAAACGGGGGAATCTGCGGCCACAGCCCCTTCCGGAATACAAAGTAGTCCAGACCGCACTCCGCGTGCAGCATGGCATGCTCCCGAACCTCCCGCACCAGAGCTTCCCGCCAGGAAGACCCCGAGAAATCCATCTCATCCAGGACACAAAGGTCCCACCGCTGACCGATCAGCAGGAACTCCGCAAGACGCGACTGCACCGCCTCCACGCCCTTCATGAAATCCTGCATGAGGATCATGTCCGCATTCACATAGGCCAGAACCGGGTGGGACGCATGCTCCTGAGCCGCCTCGAAGAGCTTGTCCACCAGGGGCGTCCCGAACTCGTTTCGGCTGATCTCAGGAACGTACTTCGCGCCGATCTCGTCCGCCATCTCCCGGATTCCCGGCTCGTCGCCGAAGAGAATGATCTCCGGCGACGGTTCGAGTCGCGACCAACTGCGGATCGCGTTCTTCTGAATCGTCGCGGTATGGCCCGTGAACGCCTTCGGCATCGCAAAGAGCGTGACCCCGCACGTCTCCGGGGACCGTTGCGGCGCGCCCGTCGGATGCGGCTCGGGCATCCCGGCACGCCGGGCCAGGTCGTCGAACAGACGCCGGTATCTCGGGTGGCTTGAGACCCTCAGATTGCGAGCGAGGACGTCCTTCGCCTGTGAGGGCATGCCCCCTCGTGCCAGGCAGACCGCCAGGCCGTAGGACAATCCCTCGTCGTGAGGATCCTGCGAGAGAGCCGTCGAAAGATGCTCCACGGCCTCCCGGACGTTCCGCTGCCGATACAGGGCCGCGATCCGACGCATCGTCTCACGGTGCGGGTCGCAGACGGGCACCGATTCCAGCGGGTTGTATTGCACCGAGCCATAGACATCGTCCGAATCATCGAGCCCCTCGGCAACCGCCCGACCCTGCTGCAGGTACGCTTTCTTCCACACGAAGAAGGCATGTTTGCCCTCCCGGTCATGAACGAGCGGAATGCCGTGCTCATTGACGAACCGCAGCAGCGGAATGACCTCGGCAAAGCCCAGGAACGAGCCACCTTCATGATAGGGTGCGAAATGTCCGTGGAAACACTGCAGTTCGTCGATCTCGTTGAGCACGCGACCTTCGAGGAACTTCCGGGCGTTGGCCGACGTCAGTCTCTCTGCGCTGAACCACAGATCGTCGATGACAATCACGCTGCCCTCGGGCAACGAAGGCAGCGCCGTCGTCAGCACGTGTGTCATGATCGGCACGTTCGGCAGATCGTGCGCGTCCACGAAGAAGATCACCTTGTCCTGCGGCGTCCACAGACGGGGGAACTCCGTCTGGAGAATGTCCTGCTCCAGAAGGGTCACTCGCGACAGATCGGCGGGCAGGAATTCCAGCGTCTCACGAAGCGTCTGGAAGCTGAGATCCACCGCGTAGATCCGGGTCTGCCGCGTCGAGGCGACCCAGGTCCGCAGCGAGAGCCCGCCGAGCGTCCCCAGTTCGATGATGACGGAAGGATCGAACTGTAGAGCGAGGCCGGCAAGGGAAGCCATCGTTCGGGCCGATTGATCCCGGTAGTAGAGCCGGTTCTCCCTGCGGGCCATGACGTCGATCATCTGCTCGAAGTCCATCCGCTCGGGAACGCGAGCTGCGGCGGGCGATACCGTGACCTCTCGCACTTCGCAACGAGGCTGCTCTTCCCTGTTCCCGAGGATCTCATGATACATTCTCAAGACCTTCTCGCCGCCCTTCTCGATGCTGAATTCCTCGCGGAACTTCACGACGTTTCTCTTGAGCGCCGGCAGGTCCACGCCATTGAGGATCTCCGGGAGTCTCTCCAGATCGGCGTCCCGGAGAACCACCCCGATATTGTACCGCTCGATCAGGCCTGCCAGGAAATGATTGTCGGCATCGATGACCACGGGCAGACCCGCGCGAAGATAGGCCAGGACCTTGGTCGCCATAAAGTAGTTGTATTCGACGGCGTTCATATCCTTGGGCCGCAACAGGGTCACGCCGAAGTCATACTCGGAGATCTCCCGCACGAAGTCATCGAGCTTCAACGACGCACGGGCGTGGACGTTCGTCAGACCCTGCGTTCGGATCACTTCCTTGAGCCCGTCGTTCTCGGCGATTCCGTGCACGTACGGCGAGTTGTAGACGTACAGGCGCAGGTTCCCACGGCTGTAGTGGGGGACCACGTTCATGAAAGCGCGATAGTACAGATCGTCCGGGTTGGTCGTGGCCAGCATGCAGCCGCCGTAGACCAATCGGATCTCGCCGTCTTTCCGCGGGGGGCGGCAATATACAGGCTCCTCCAGGTATTCCGTCACCGAAACGATGGATCCATGGTGATCGTACTTCTCCGTCAGCCGGGCGGATATCTCATCGGAACACAGATGAATGATGTGGTCATAGTTCCTGAAGAAATGTTCTTCCCCGAAGCGGACCTGTTCGGCGGTGCTGTGCGTCTTCTCGAAGTACGCATCGGGGAGGAAGGAGAGCACCTCATAGAAATCGACCACTGTTCGCCTGGGGTCCGGAATGAAGGGCGACAAAGCAAGAGCCTGGATGCCCCAGCCGACATTCAGATGCACCAGACGGGGGTTGACGATCTGAAAGAGGAGTGGCCAGAGATAAAGGGACGGCTCCACAAGCGTACAATCGAAATCCGCGTTCAGAAGAGGCGCCGGCGACAAGGAGATGCTGCGAAGCCGCTCGTCCTTCTGCCGGACGCAGTGGGCCATGAGGGCAACGGTGTGGATTTCACGATACAACGGGTAGAGCACGGTTGTCTTGTCGTGAAAGGGACTCAACGCCTGCTGCACGCCCTGAAAACGGCTCAGATCGATGAACTGTTCGAGGTAATCATTGCCGCGATCCCCCGTGTCCTTTCGGAAGGGGCGCCCCTCGGAGAGGGTGACGACAACCGTGTGCTCATTGTCACACCAGTCGCCCGCCCGGCGAACAGAGAATGGCGAGAAGGCATCGGGCTCCAGATCGCTCCCCAGTTCGTCCGCCACCAGAAAGCCCCGGAACAGCCGCGTGTCGAAGGAATGCCGCTGTCGGAGAAGGCGAAGGATCTCCAGATCCGCCTGGCATCGCAGGTAGAGCATGGTGGGTCGTGCGGTCTCCGAGGCCAGCAGTTCCGCCGCTCGCTCGACCAGTCGATTGACACAGTACTGTTGACGCCAGCGTTCGAACACCTTCCTGGCGTGCGTTTGGGCCCTCGGGCCGTCCAGCGACTGGATGCGCTTTTCGAGGAAGGCGCCGTATCTTGTACTGGAAAGAAAGCTCATCTCTACACCTCTGAGCCTCTGGGGCTCGATATCGTGCCGGCCTTGATTCAGAAGATCAGGCTGTCGCGCGTTGCCTTTCGAATCCGATGGATCTCCTCGGCCGTCGTTCCCCAGATCTCGCGGACCTTGCCGATCCGGTCGGGAGCGAAATTGATGCGATCCCATTCGTAGACGCGAAGCGCCGACACGTCCTTCGGCGTCCACTCATCGGACAAGATCTGTCCGTAGCGCCAATCCACGGTCGTCGTGCCCGCTGCACCGCCGAGCACGCCCATTTCCCTGGCCATCTCGTACATGCGGGTGCCGTGCAAAGGGACCGCGACATAGAACTTCACGTAGTCGGCTCCGCACACTTCGGCGAATCGAACGGTCTGGCGAATCTCCTCCCAGCTCTCGCCCGGCAGGCCGATGATGAAGTTGGCGGCCACCCAGATCCCGCGATCATGAATCCGGGCGATCTGGTCCGGGATTCGGTCGATGTGTGCGATGGGCTTATTGATGATGTTGTGGAGCACCCGCTCGACGCCCGATTCGAGCGCCACGGTGACGCCGACGCAGCCCGATTGCTGCATCAGATCCAGGAACTCATCATCGAGCACCCAGATGGCAGCCCCGGCAGCCTGCCACTTGATGTCCACCTTCTCCCGGCACATCAGCCGCAGGAACTCCTTCATCGGCTGGATCGGCACGAAGAAGTTGTCGTCGAAGAACGTGATCGAGCGAATCCCGTAGCGTTCTTGCACGAATTGGATCTCTCGGACGACGTCGGCTGGATCGCGAACGCGCGCCTGACGGCCGGAGATGCTGGCCACCTGGCAGAAGGAACAGTGATAGGGACAACCCCGGGAAATCAGCATCGCCATGCCCGGCAGCTCCGGGAAACGATTGGCCCCCTGGCGAGCATCCGTCTCGCAGTACTTCCGGAAATCCATCAGATCGTAGGCGGGCCACGGAAGTCCGGCCAGGTCCTCGACCACCGCCTTCTCCTGCACGACCACGCGGCCGCCCTCCCTGTAGATCAAGCCGACCTCGGGTAGCGGTCCATCCCCCAGCAAATGAAGCAACAGCTCGCGGAGCACGTACTCCCCCTCGCCGCGGCAGCAATAGTCAATCGCAGGATGCCGGATCACCTCATCGTAGTGCAGAGTCACATGCACCCCGCCGGCAATCACCACGATCGAGGGACTGACGCTCTTGACGATCTCGGCCGCCTGATAGAGGATGGGAGCATACTCGGTCGTCAGCAATGAGAGCCCGACGTAGTCCGGGCGCCGCTCCGCGAGCCGATCGCGGAATGCCTCGGGCGACAGGTTATCGGCATTCGCGTCGAGAAGCTCCACCTCGACAACGTCGCGCACCACAGCCGCCATCACCGCAAGCGTGCGGGGGTCAAGCCTCCAGGTGGTGACGATGTCGTCCTTCAGCCAACGCTGGTTGGGATAGACCAGGATCAGTTTCTTCTTCATGGCAGCTTATGGTCCCGATATCTTGTAGGCCCGATTGTCGGGCAGATACAGGTCGAACACCTTGCACAGGTTTCGGAGGAACCCCTTTCCCACCTGTGTGACATACAAACCCTCCGTCCGCATTTCGACCACTCCCTTCCTCACAAGGGTGTCCATGGCCTCCAACTCCCGCCGGAAGTGCGTGCAAAAGTCTATGCCGTAGGCGTCGCGCGTTTCCTCGTAGCACACCACGCCGGAGCACATAAGGGACTCGATAACGTGTCGCCGCAGACGATCCTCCGGCGAGAGGCGATATCCCCTCAGCACCGGGAACTGGCCGGAGGCGATGTCCTGCATGTACTCATCAAGACCGTACACGTTCTGAAAGTAGTGGCCGTCCAGTTGGAAGGTGGAGGTTGGGCCGACCCCGATGATGTTGTTCTTCCTGTCCGGCGCAAATCCGTTGAACGTCCTGCCCAGAGTCCCTCTTCGCTTCGCAATGGCCAGCTTGTCGCCGTGCTTCGCGAAGTTGTCGATTCCGATATGCTCCCACCCCGCCTCCACCAGAGCATCCAGGGCTTCGAAGAAGAGCCAAGCCAACTCATCCCCCAGGGGACGGGCGTATGCGTCGAGGATTCGTTGATGCTTCCTCTGTTCCGGGACATGGGCGTACTTCAGCAAGGCGACGCGCTCGGGAGCGAGCTGAATCACCTGCTCGATGGTCCTGCGGAACGATTCCCTCGTCTGCAAAGGCAAGCCATAGAGAATGTCGAAGTTGATGCTGGGGAAGCGGTGGCGCAAGTCCGGCGTCAGCAGGGCCTGGACATCCTCGAAGGAATGCACCCGGTTGATGGCTTCCTGAACTGCCGGATCGAAGTCCTGTATGCCGAAGGAGAGCCGGTTCACGCCTGCCTCATGATACGCGTCGAATTTCTCCTCGTCTGCGGTGCGGGGGTCCACCTCCACCGCGAACTCCTCAATCCGGTCTCGACCGACCACCGATTTGATCTTGTTCGCCAGGGCAAGGAACTCCTGGGGCTCCATGAAAGAAGGCGATCCGCCACCGATGTGGACCGACTGGATCGTCTCGATCAGACCGCTCCTGTCCAAACCCGCAAATAGAAGATCCAGGTTTCGGAGCAACAACTGGAGGTACCCGCGGATCCTTTCCCGGTCCGTGCTGATGGTCGCGTTGCAAATGCAGTAGTAGCAGAGTCTCGGACAGAAGGGGAAATGCACATACAGGGTGGTGGACGCACGCACACCCCCCGGTGCGGCAATCGCCCGGGCGAACTCCTCCCGGCCGCACGCCTGCGTCCACTGCGACAGCGTTGGATAGCTCGTATAGTACGGTCCCGGCTCACTGAACAACCCGATCAGATCCTGATCGAGGACCTCAGCGAATCGGAACGTGGCATTCGCTCTGCTCGTGCGTGATACGGTCATAGTCATTGCGGGAACTGCCCCGTTCGAAGATGGTCCGGCGAGAGTCCGAACCTGGTGAATAAATCGCTCCAATATGGCGAGGAGGCCAGGCGTCTCTCAAGCCTGTCCACCAGCCTCTCGTCCGTCGCCCCGTGGAGCCGGTACTGGAGATAACCGTAGAAATACAGGGGGAACGGGTCATCCGGGGCCACGACCTCGGTGATATGACGCAGGTACTTCCTTTGTTGATCGAGTTTGGGCTCGCTTCGCAGAGAGAACAACCTCCAGAAATTGAGACGCACATTCATGTACAGCCAGATGGATTCGTGTGTGGACTTCGGCGGCACCGTGTCCAGATCCGCATTCTCGAATGGATCGACGCATGCGGGCGAAGTGAGCCGCTCTCGGGCAACGCTTTCACCCCGTTTCCCGAAAGACCCGCTGTTGAAGCGAACCTCCTTGGTGTCGGCCGCCGTGATAAGACCCTGCTTGGCCATGATGTCGGAGATGGGCGTATTGGGAAGCGGTTGCAGGATGGTGATGTTATACCAGTCCAGATCCATGTTCACCGCCAGATTGCAGGTGTCCAGGACCATCCGATAGGTTTCCTCCGGAAACCCGACCATCAGGAAGCCACGCGTGTTGAGTCCTTCATGTTTCTTGAACACCTCGGCGGCCTTCATGAACTGGGCGATGCCGCTGGGTTTGCGGACGCTCTTGAGGATCTCCGAATTGCCCGATTCAATGCCCACATTGAGTCCGATGCAGCCGCTCTCCACGGCGGCCGCGATGAGTTCCTCCGTGCACGACGCAGCCACCACGCCATTGGTGCAATCCCACGTCAGGCCGACGTCCCGTCGGACCATCTCATTGAACAGGCCAATCGCTCGACGGTGGTCGAAGAACAGGTCGTCGTCCAGCCACATGATGTGCTCCACTCCCCGTTGTCGGAGAGAGAGCATTTCCTCGATGAGCACCTCGATGGATTTGTGTCGCACGCCGCTGCCGTTGAAGTTGCGGACGCTGCAGTACGTGCAGTTGCCCCGGCATCCACGATTGGAGAGCACGGTGGCCACGCGCACTTCCCGTTCCGTCAGACAGAAGAACGAGCCAATGGAACCATACCGGGACAGTTCCTCGACCTGCATCAGGTCCTGGGCGGGAACGATGTTCAGGTCCTCGTCCGAAGGGGTCTTCCTTCCGGTGAAGTGAATGTTGACGGACCCGGTGTTGCTGTAGGCCTGATACATCCCGCTGCCGGGGGTTTCCCCGTTTACCGCCCGAACAAACTCAACGAAGGCGAGCTCGGCCTCATGGAAGAAGAACAGATCGACCACCGCATACTCGCCGATGACATGCCCGAACTGGCCGCGGCTCGCGAAACAATTGGTGATATGCACCCCTCCCAGCGACAGCGGCATGTTCGGAACCAGCCGCTTCACCTCGCGTGCGACCTGAACAGCGGAGCGGTGTGTCTGGGTGAACATGCATGTCAGGCCGACCATATCCGGCTCGAACAAATCCAGTTCGTTCGACAGAGCAGTCTCCCATGTGCTCCGGAAATCGAAGTTCTCTGGGCAACCGCTGTGCCGGCATCGTTTGAGCACCTCGTGATGCAGATTAAGAATGTGCACTTCGATCCCGCGCCTGCGCAGATGACTGGCGATCACCGCGACGCCATATGGAGGATGATTCGAGTATCTGCCTCGTTTGGCAGTGGCATAATCGAACATCGATTCATCGCCCTCGGGCGGAACCACAAAAAGGACCTTCCCGATGCACCGCTTCGGGAACAGTTCGGACAACCGATCCTGAATCAGCTCCTCGAAACGACTGTCCCCAGGGGCCACAGCCACTTCTGCAACGTTCAGAGTGCTCTGTTCCTTCAGCATGTGTGAGCTATCCTTCCTGCCTCACCCAACCGGCTGATGTTCAGCACTTGGGGGGACACGCAAGCCTCCCAGATGCTCTCCAGGCATTCGAAGACCCGCCTTGATGACTGCGGCTCTGTCACCAGCAAATCATGGAGTCCAAGCCGGGCAAAGCGATACTGCCAGTTGGCGGAGTCCTCCACAACAGCCCTGGCGCCCGCCAGGAGCAGCTCTGCATCACGGAGCTCTCCCATGAGGACCCGACCGAGCCCTGCAAACAGGAGCATGTACGGATTCTTCGGATAGGCGATCCGCACCGCATCCAGCCAGGCGACGAACTTCTCCGGCCGGCCGCCCGGCTTCAAGTTCTTGTTGCCGATGTAGTTGCCCAGCAGATTGAAGGTCAGCCAGATGTTCTTGACCAGCGATCGCGACGGCACGACGTCGGCGGGCAGCGAGAAGACATCCGCCCCCAGGGGCAGACTCCGGTCGTCCTGGATTTCCCGGTTGGGGCTGTCCTTGCCGGGGATGAAATCCGTGGCGCCGACGCCGTCGGTCTTGAGGTTCTCCGCGACCGCCGTGGGCTTGCTCGTGAACTGAAAGACCGTGAACGAAGACCAGTCGAGATTCAGCCGGACCGAGAACGCGAAGGTGTCCAGCATCTGGGCGAAGGTCTCCTCGCCAAACAGGCCGATGATGTAGTTGCCACCGACGAACAGCTCGGGGTAATCCTGGAGCATGTCGGCCACGTTGACGAACGACTCCAGGGACCCTGGCTTCCTGATCCGACGAAGCATCCTGGCGTTTCCCGATTCGACGCCGATCTTGAAGCCGAGGCAGCCGGAATCCCGCATCAGATCGAGCGACTCCCGTGTGATCGAGTGCGTCATGAGCCCGTTGTTGGCCGCCCAGGTGATACCATGCTGCCTGTGCAGGTCGCCGAGCGCGACGAGTAGTTCCGTCACGGCTCGCCGGTCGGCGAGAAAATCGTCGTCGAGCACTTCGAAGTGGCGCACGGATCGCTGCTCGACGAGATAGCGGACCTCCTCGATCAGTTCGCCCACACGGTGCGTGCGGACGCCTTTACCCATGAACGGCCGGACACCGCAGAATTTGCAGTTGCCCCGGCACCCCCGGCTCAACTGAAAGACGCCGTAAACCGTGTCCTGCCCGGCCATGCGGGAATACGGATTGAGGCTTCCCACGCGGCAGTATTGCTCCATATCCACCGCCGCGTAGGAACCGATCAGATTCCCCCGCAGTTCGACGCTTGCACACCTGCCCTCGGTCCGCAGCACGCGTCCCTGCGAGAGGAACGAGATGCCGGAGACCGCTCGGGAAGGGTCGAACCAGTCGTCGTAGACATCCAGGAGATAGTTGAGCCGATCCTCACCCTCCCCTTCCACCACGAAATGGCACAGGCCCTCCTGAAGATAGCGGTCCATCTCGTTGGTGGCCGTCGGCCCACCGATGACCACCACGGAGTCCCCCCTGCCTGTCAGGCGACGGAGGATCGCGGTCAGCGGATGGTCCGTCGCGAACAGGTCCGTGTACACGGTCAGACAGGTCACGCCCACCAGGTTCGGGCGGAATTGGTCCAGGGACTCGTCCAGAACGCCGAACCACTTCTGCTGATCGAAACCGCCGTCCCGTGCGATCTGCTGGAGGGCATGAAGATTCAAATCGAGGATCTTCACCTCGATGTCCCGTCCGGACAGGGACTCGGCCAGGCGTTGAAGACCCGTCGGCGGATAGGCGTAGTAGCCACGATTCCGAATGACCTCGGGATTGATCGTATCGAAGAGGAACTGAGGCGCCTGGACCAGCAGCATTCTCTTCGCCGACCCGAACTGCTCCCGCAGTTGGGACGCGTACGTCTGCAAGGCGTCCCGCCACCGATCCGAGACGGAGTTCTCAGTCACATCGTACATAGGTTTTCCCTTCTCCGGCGTCGATGGGCACGAGACACCCGCCCATCATGCTGGCCGCGTCGGAACAGAGGAACGCGATCAACGGCACGAGTTCCTCCGCGTCGGCCAGCCGGCCCCGCGGCAGCCGCTCGGCAATGAACCGGTCGACCATGTCGGGCTTGTTGGTCTTGAGTCGCTGCCAGGAATTCCCAGGGGCGTTGAAACCGCCCGGGAGAATCCCGGTGACCACGATGCCATGGGCAGCGAGATGATTTCCCAGACCCCGCACATAGGCGGCCAGGGCGGCCTTGGCCGTGTTGTACCCGACCGAGGCCACCGCCTCCGTGGAAGCGATCGACCCCACGTGTACGAGACGGCCGCTGCCTCGCTCCATCATGGAGGGCGCGACGAGCCGATTGATCTCGGCCGCCGCGGCCACATTGAGCGAAAACAGCTTGACCAGATCGCCCGAGCAAATCAGAGGCTCTCTCAGACCCAGCCCTCCGCCGGCGACGTGGAGCACCGCGTCGATCCGGCCCAGGAAGGCCATGGCATCCCGCACCGCTTTTTCCAGGGCCGCCCCATCCGTCACATCGACGGCGAGAGCCTTGTGGTCCGCCGCATGGCTGCACGAGGCTCGCACCTCCTCCAATGTCTCCTTCGAGCGGGCCATCAGAACAAGCTTGGCCCCCTGCTCGGCAAACGCCCGGGCGCAGACGGACCCCAGCCCGCGCGAGGCGCCGGTGATGAGAATCGTCTTGCCCAGCAGCGAAAACATACCGTCTTCCCTTACACAAACATCACGTGATCCGGGTCCGTGTCCAGGTATTCCAGGATCATCTTGTTCTTGTCGTTCACCACACAATGATGGCGGCAATGCGTCTTCGGATCGATCCGGAAGAACTGCGACTTGTCCGCCAGCCAGGCATCCCGGAATCGCCGCTCGCGAATGGAGCAAATCAGGCCGTTGTCGAGGTTGTAGGCCTTGTCGTGACACGAGTACACGTTCAGGTCCGCTCCGATCACCGGGTTGATCTGAATATAGGGGCACCAATGATAGGACTTCTGGAACGTCGTCAGTTGCTCGCCATATCCGTTGAAGACCTCGAAGCGTTCGCCCGCAAAGTCCGATGTGGCTCTGGCCACCTGCTCGCCCACCATGGTGAAATAGGACTTGTGGTAGGCGTTGCACTCGTCTCCGTCATTGCTCACAAGACACGGGGCCACTTTGACGCTGTCGGCGCCGGTGTCCTTGATCTTGCCGATCATCTCGTACACGTGCTCGGCGTTGGTCTGGTCCACGATGATCACCACGCCCACATAGCAGGAGCCGCCGAGCTTTCTGAATCCCTCCAGGTTGCCCATCACCCTGGCAAACTCCTTCTCGGAAACCCCTCGATAGCGGGCGTAGCTCGGGCCGTCCCAGCCATCCATGGAGACGCGAATCCAGGTTCCCTTGTGCGCGAACAACTCCGCAACCTCGCCCCGCAGCCCGGAGCCATTCGTCAGCGTGGCGAATCGAATCCGCTCGTCGGCAAGCCTCCGCACGGTCTCGGCCAGGTGGGGATAGCACAGGGGCTCGCCCCCGCCGCTGAAGGTCACGGCCTGGACTCCCATGGACGCGAAATCCTCCACGATCTCCAGCATCTTGTCCCTGGGAATCTGGTCCTTCGCGGCCATGTCCTTGCCCAACTGGATGTTCTCCTTGCGATACGCGCAGTACCAGCAGTTGTGGCTGCACACGTTCGTCGGCTTGACGCGGACGTGCAACGGGGGCAGGACCTCCCCAACGCTCGCGGGCAGCGAGTCGATCTTGTCCTTGTAGTGGAACACCTTCATCTTCGTGTACAGCAAGCCCATGCGTATCGATCCTTCGTCAGCCTCGAACCAGGTTCAAGGATTCAGCCGTCGTGAATGCGTAGTCGCCCGTGTAGCCCGTCTCCTGGAAGACTTCCAGCCATTCGTCCACGTGCAGAATGGTCGTACCGAGCAGAGTCCATTCTTCCAGGAGCTCGCGTCCCTCCCGGGTCTTGTACGCGCCGACCGTCACGAAGCTCCGTCCCTTGCCCACCCGCTGAATCTCCCTCAGGGCCTGCATCACCCCTCGCAGGTTGAGCATGTAGATGGAGGCATACGCCAGGACGAAATCGAACTCTCCTCCGTCGAATGGCAGTTCTTCGTAGGGCGCCAGGAGCAGGTCGGCTTTCACGGATTCCATGGCGCATTCCAGCGGATACGGATGATTTTCGACTCCCTTGACGCGGATGCCGGGCAGAGCCTGTTTGAGATCGTGCAGAAAGAAACCCTTCTTGCAGCCTACGTCCAGAACCGCGGAGTCCGAGGTCAGTCCGTAGCGGTCCACAAGGCGAGGGACGATCTGCGCCCACCGGCCGTCGTATCGGAAGCCGCCGTAGCCGTCTTCACGCAGGCCGTCGTAGTACCCCCGATCCAGGCCGGCCGCCGTCATGCGATTCCGAATCGTGCGGAAGCCTTTCTTCAGGACCCGTTGCGCGTTGCTGTGGGGATATCCGATGTCGAACTCTTGCATCATCTGTTCAGGATCTCCACAGGGTCCACGATCATGTTCTCTCGGAATTCCTCGCGGTCCAGGAACGGATAGAGATCCTCCATCGGCTTGGAGACGATTCGACCGTCGGGCAGCTTGAGGGAGGACACCCTGGGAATCAAAGCCTGCTCGGGCGGCATCATGATCTCGCAGAGGTACGGGCCGCCGTGAGCCAGGACGGCGTCCAATCGCCGTTCCAGCATGTCCTGGTCCACGATGCGCTCGGCCTCGATCCCATAAGCGACGGCCAGCTTGACAATGTCCGGGCACGTCAATCCGCTCGACGGATCGGAACCGATGTATCGGCCGAAATGGTTCTGCTGCATCAACTTGATCGTCAGGTACCCTTCGTTGTTGAGCACAAAGATGATCAGCGGAAGCTTGTTCTGGACCACAGTCTGCAGTTCCTGGATGTTCATCTGCAGGCCGCCGTCGCCCGTGATGAGGATGGTCTTTCGTCGGCCCTGGGCGAAGCAGGCCCCGATCGCGCCGGGCAACCCGAACCCCATGGAGGCAAAACCGCTCGAAGTGAACAGTCGCTGGCCCGCCTTGGTCCGGAACGTCTGCATCGTGCACGTGAAGCTCGTGCCCATGTCCGTAACCACCACGGCATCCGAGCCGAGCTTCTCCGACAGGCGGTCCACGAAATGGAAGGAATTCACCTTGTCGCGATTGTCCCGGTACTCGGGCAGGCAGACCGGATACCTCTGTTTCCACCGCCTGCATCGAGCCTGCCACTCGTCGATGGCGAGCGTCATGGCATCCGCTTCGACCCTGGTCAACAGCGCCCGCAGGAACTGGCCTGCGTCCGCACAGATGGGCAGGTCGGAACACAGCGAGGGCTTTCTCATCTCGATCTCGTCGATATCCACCATGACCTTCTTCGCCGCACGGGCGAAGAGCTTGTAGTTGTAGCCCACTTGCGGAATCGACATCCGCGAGCCGACGATGAGTACGAGATCGGCGTTCTGAACCGCGAAGTTCCCCGCCCGGTCGCCCATGATCCCGCTGCGGCCGACGTAGTTCTCGTCCGAGGTGGGAATGATGTCGGAGGCGGTCCAGGAGGACACGCAGGGAATCCGCAACCGTTGCACAAGACAACGCAGGGAATCCTCCGCCCGCGACAGCCTGACTCCATAGCCGAAGATGAGAACGGGCCGTTTCGCCTCCGTCAGCATCGCGGCGCACTCGGCCACGAGCCCGTTCAGCACGTGGGCGGTACAAGGTTGCGAAGGCTCTTCCGGCGTGTATCCGGGAAGGACCTCGGGATTGACGAGCTTGTTCTGGACATCCAGCGGGACGTCGATCCAGACCGGCCCGGGCCGGCCGGTCGTCGCCAGATGGCATGCCTTCTCCACGTGATAGCGGATCGTCTCCGGATCGGTGACCGTCACGGCGTATTTCGTGATCGGCCGGACGATGTCGATGATATTGCCTTCCTGGATGCCGAATTGCCGCAGACCCGTGTCGCCCAACAGGGTGTCCCGCGTGACCTGGCCCGAGACAAAGACGGCGGGAATGGAATCGACCCAGGCGCCGTATACGCCGGTGATGGCGTTCGTCCCGCCGGGGCCGGAGGTCACCAGGGTTGCGCCGGGCACGCCGCTGATGCGGGCATACCCCTCGGCCGCCATGGCCGCGGCCTGTTCGTGATGGGTCGCGATGTACTCCAGGCGATCGCTGCCGCCGAAGGAGTCCACGAGGTGCATTGCGCCGCCTCCGCAGACGCCGAAGACATGCCGGACTCCCAGGTCGGCGATGCTCGACGCGATGTAGTCGGATATCTTCACCACCTTGGCCTCCTGTTCGACGGTCAGTACGGTGACTCCCTCGAAACTCTCTGACCTTGTACGTTCGTGGAACTCCTGGAACGTGGAGACCCTGCCGATCTCCAGGAACGGATTCGCAGACCCCTCGCCGGAATCCCGGCCAATGACCGCGATGAGCGATTCCGGAGCCGGGAAGTTGCGATCCTTGCGAATCGGCCCCCTCCGGACCGTGAACGCCAGATTCAGGAATGTCCTTCGCAGAAGTGTCTCCCCTTCCTCCAGTGACGGGAGCCGGAGGATTTCTCTGGGCTGCGGAATCATGTGGTCGGCCCCTTCGTAGGTCGCGCCGGCCCGCCCATAGGTGTCGCTCATGCGGCACAGGTCCTCCTTGAGCGGCGGCGATTCAATTTCCATCACCCAGATGCCGTTCTCGGAGATCGGATCAATCGGCAGCGAACTGGCGGCCTCGGTGCTGTGAAACGTGCCGGCGTCGATGTTCACGGCGCTCAGCCTGCCCAGCGGAATGCTCCCATCCAGGTGATGGAACTCCGCGTCTCCCGACAGCAGAATCAGTCCCGTCCGCTTTCGCGGATGGCAATGCATCGAGGTCTTTCGCTTGCGGACGATCTGGAGCATCCAGATCGCCACATGGTCGTTCTCGAAGACCAGGTACTCGTATCCCCAGGGCTTCTTCACGATCACGTCCTCGTAGGGCGTGCCGTGCGCACCAATTCCGCCTTCGGATGCAGTATCGGTGCGCACGGCACACCCTGCGGACCCGCTCACCCGTCCGACATGCTGCTCATCGGCGGTCTTCTTCGTCACTGTGTGAATCATGATCCGTCTCTCAAGGCCGCGATGACAGCCTTCATGAAGTCGCCATTGTTCTTGTAGTGGGGAGCGGAAATCAGGTTGCGATCCACGACGAGATCCTGCTCGACGTACGCCGCACCGGCGTTCTTCAGGTCGTCGGCGATGGACATGTACCCGGTCACCCTCCGTCCCTTGACGACGCCGGCCGAGATGAGGATCCACGGACCGTGGCAGATGGCGGCCACCAGCTTGCCCGCCTCGTCCATCTCACGGACGAACCGCAGCACCTCGGGACGAATGCGAAGCCGATCCGGGGACTCGAACCCGCCCGGCAGGATGACGCAATCGAAATCCGATGCTCTCAGCTCGTCCGTGGACAGGGTCGCCCGCGCCGGGACGCCGTACTTGCCGATCATGTTCTGACCGCCCGGCGTGGCTACCTCCAGGTGCATACCCTCTTCCAGGATGCGGTAATATGGATACACGAACTCCTCGTCCTGGAAGTTCTGCGCGACGATAATCACGACTCTCTTCATGGATTGCTCCTGCGCCGGGACAGTTCCGCGACGGCTGCCGGCAACTCGTGCAGAGTGGGGATCGACACCACGTCCAGAGTGCCCCAGTCCCTCACGCCGGAACTGCGCCCGATGAAATCGATGCCCGCCTCGACCGCCGCGTCATGGTCGTTTTGCGAATCCCCCACATAGAGGCAGGTCCGCGGGTCCCATTTCTCCTGGCTCAACAGAACCGCGATGTTCTCCTTCTTTTCCTTCGGCGAACCGAGAATTGCCCGGAAGTACTGATCGATCCCCCTGGCCCGGCACACCTGTCGAAGCTCTTCCTGGTCCGAACCCGAGATGATGGCGAACTCGAATCGCCCCCGATGCTCCGCGAGGAACTCCAACGACCCCTCCACCGACCTGGCCCGAATGATCTCCGCCGTCACGATCCGAGAGTATTCGCGAGCCAGAGCGGTGACCCAATCGTCGGATATGGGTTGCCGAAGGATGTTCTCGTAGAGATGCCGGATCTTGCCGTACCGGGACAGACCGCCATTGGCACGGACAAAGTCCATGAACCGGGCCATCACGTCCTCGGGAAGATCCCGGAACAGCTCGACGAAACCCCGGAACCGGATCTCGTTGCTCTCGGCCAGGACCCCGTCAAAATCGAAAATAATACAGCGGTATTCCATGCTTCTCGTCAGATGAAATTCACGTGTGCATGCGGGTGCTTCAAGTCCCACAGATATCGATTGATCTTGTCCATCCGGCAATTCACCCGGCACGCGGCGGAATCGAGATCGTTTTCCACCGCCTGCACGCAACGCATGCGCCGTTCGCCTTCCCAGATCTGGGCGAAGGTCTTCTCGTAGATGTTGCCATAGTTGAATTGATCGTCGCCCAGGTAGTTGCTGCACCCCCAGACATTTCCGCCCGCGTCCAGATGAGACCAGAACGACAGCGCGTAACAGCGTTCGTACGATTTGGACTGCTCGTCCCATCGGTTCATCGTCTGCAGTCGCACGACCACCTCGAAGGCATCCGTGTTGTACTTCTCCAACGTCTCGGCCAAGCCTTCGTATTGCTTGTACCGGATGTTCCTGTAGATCTCGGTCTGACTCTTCGGGTGATGGGAATAGGGCTTGACGACGACGTAGTCAAGGCCGATGTCCCGGGAGAGGCGGACCAGCGTCTCCACCTCATCGCAGTTGTCCGGCAGCAGCACGATCTGAATCCCCAGAACGCAGCGGCTGCCGAGACGGGCCCTCAGTGCCGTCGCATCCTCAAGGTTGCGCAGGACCATCGCGAATTGATCGGCCTTCGTGCGGTGAATCTTCGCGTAGGTTTCCGGCGTCCCCGCGTTGCAGCTCACCTTGATCCATTCCACGGCGTCCAGGATCTTCTCGGAGATGCTCCGAGTCATCAGCGTGCCGTTGGTCGTAAGGGCCACGTCGATGCCCGAGCGCTTCGTATGGAGGATCAGCTCCGTCATGTCCTTGTGCAGGAACGGCTCACCCTCCCCCGCGTACATGATGCTCTTGAGACCGAGTTGCCCCATTTCCGTGAGGCGCTCTTTCACGATCTCGGTCTTGAGGAAACGAGCTTGGTACCCCATGAAGTCCTGCGCGCAGAAGATGCACCGATGATTGCAGGCGCCCGAGGGACTGATCTCCATATAGATGGGGTACACCCTCTGGCCTTTGAGCCAGTCTGAGACCCGCTCCACATGATAGTGCAGTTTATGACCGTCGATCTTGTACTTGTCCATATCTTCCACGTCCTCTATCGTACAGGGCGCCCAGGCGCACATTCCGACACCGATCTCGTGCGGCACCTGGCGTCCTGAGACAACGTCGATTCACAGGCATCCCCCGTCCAGTTCGAACGCAGGCCGCTGACGCCAAACACATTCGTCGTGACTTTTCCCTTCAGAACCGGCATGTAGTGCCGAAGGGACCTCTTGCTCAATTTCTCGGACACTTCCCTATCCATCTCCACGTACCGGCTGCGGACCTCACTCCATCGACCGGGTCCGACCCGCTGGACCTCCTCGATCAGGGGGCGATACACATCGGCGACGCCCAGCGGCGCCAGCACGTTCAGATACCAGTGCCCGACGTCGAAGAGCTTCTCCAGGAACGACAGCTCTCTGGCGGGGAACTTCAGCTTCGTGACGCTCCGGTCGGCAAATCGGACGTCGTCCGGATCCTGCGAGAACAGATCCTGCTCCACGCAGAAGTCATACAGCGCGCTCTTCGGATAGGGAGCCATGATGTTGATCTTCACCCGCTCCATCAGGCACTGGGCATTCAGAGCCAGCGTCTCGAGCATCTCCTCCAGCGTTTCGCCGGGATTGCCCAGCATGTTCAGCGTCCAGGTCCCCAGGGGGAAGTCCGCCCGGCGTAGAAGCGACAGTGCCCGGCGCATGGCGTCCGGCTCGACATTCCTGTTGAACAGCTTCAACATCCTCGGTGATCCGCTCTCCACGCCGACCACGACGCGCACGCATCGCGACTGACGCAGGGCATCGACGACTTCCTCATCCAGGTGTTGCAGATGGGTTTGAATCGAGTAACCCACATGCTTCGGCAGACGCTCCTGAAACTTGCGGCAAAACTCCAGCACGCGCGCCTTCTTCATGCAGAACAGGTCGTCCATGAAGTTGAGCACGCGCAGATCGTACCTCTCGACCAACACCGACAATTCCTCGATGATCGAATCGCAGCTTCGGAATCGTATGTAGCCGAGCGATCGTTCCGGGACCCCGATACCTTCGGAATACACTTTTCTGAACATCGGGGTATGGCAGTAACTGCAACTGTAGGGACAGCCCCTCGACGTGAGGTGGCGAAGCCACCCGTCGCAAGTCAAGGTCCGCAGGAACTCCTCGCCAAACACGTCGTAGTCGATCCACGGCAGGGCATCGAGGTCCTGCACGAGGGGGGGCAGCCTGTTGGCGACGACTCCGTTGCGGTCGTCCAGATGCCAGATACCGGCGAGGGATGAACAATCGGAACCTCGTTCGAACGATTCGACAAACGCAGGAAACGAGACCTCCCCTTCTCCGACACAGACATAGTCGATGCCCGGCGTGCGGAGCGTTTCCTCGGGATAGAGCGTCGGATGCGGGCCCCCGCATATCGTGGCGATCCCGGTCTGGCGCCGGAGCCGCTCGGCGATCTGCCGAATGAACGGGAAGGCGGGCGACGTGCAGGAGAATGCCACGAGCGACGGCGCAGCCGCTCGCACTCGCGCCGCGATGGCGTCCAGAGCCGCGGCGTCGAGGCTCTCGCGGACGTACAAGCCGGACACGTCATGGCCTCTCGTCTTGAGCAGAGCGGACAGCAACCCCACGCCCAGCGGATAGCTCACGGGGTTGGCCGGCTCCTCATAGACAATGAACAGGATCTTCATAACGAACACTCTGCCGATCTGCGACCGTGCGAAGACGACCCCAGGGGCCGGCTACGCACAAAACAGATTCAATCCAAACGGTCCGTCCATATTGGACCGGACGTAGAGTTTGTAGTCACCCAGCGAACGCACGAGTCGGGGGATCTCGACCAGGTCGCTGCTCTTGTGGTACAAGGCCACCGCAAGCTTCGGCTTGAAGGTGCGCAGGACCTCCCTGGCGCCGAGCAGCACATCCGGCTCAAAGCCCTCGACGTCCATCTTGATGAAGTCCACCCTCTTCAAGTGGTTTGCCCGGACGAAGTCGTCGATCGTGACGAGCTCGACATCGACCACGCCGTCCCCTTCGCAGATGTAGCTCCACGGCGCCCCGTCGACGCAGGAGATGGCTTTCGCTCCCTTCGACACGCTCGAACATCCCTTGTTGACCGCCGTGATGATCCCTTGCAGATTGTTGGACCGGATGTTCTCCATCATGGCCCGGTACGAAGCGGGAACCGGCTCGAACGCGAAGACCTTTCCCTTGGCGCCGACCCAATCCGCGAAGACGATGGCGGTTTCCCCTCGGAACCCCCCCACGTCGAGGACCGTATCGCCCGGGCAAGGCGCGACGTGCCTCATGTTATAGACATCCGAGAACAACTCCTTCTTCAGCTCCGGATCGTCGAGCCCCCGGATCGTATAGCCTTTGTATTGCACCGTGCTCGGGGTCAGATCGGGGATCTGGTTCTCGCTTTCGAACAGGCTCGTCACCTCCTCGTCGTTCACGATTCGCGACAGCCATGAAAGGAGATAGCACATCTTCGATTTGTTGTCTGCGAGCGTATCGCAGACGGCCGAGATCGTCGCCGCGACTTCGTCGGCCGAGCCGGCGGGCATGGTGTAGTCGAAGAACGAGGTCCGCACGACAGGCCCGTGATACCGGGTGTGCTCGGCGATATCCCCCGCCTGCCGGCCGTAATACGTGCTCGACGCAATCACGAGAAGCGAGATTCGCCCGGCGAACTCGTCAAACCGATCGAGCGGATATACCTGCACCCCGGGCTCGGAAACCGCCTGCGGCGACTTGTCGAAACTCAGGACCGTCGCATCGCGGAAGGATGGGCAGCGTTCCCGCATTTCGGCGATGATCCGGCGGCTGTATTTGCTGCACGGGAAGAAGGCGACGGGCCCCTGGCTCGCGGCGTCACGGATCGTGCCGACAAGCTCGTCGAATGATTGCTTCTGGCGCAGCTCGTCCCGGATCATGTTCTGAAAACGATCTCTAAGCAGCATCACAGCGCTCCTTCTCAGATGCCAGATTGTACTCTCTCATATCGTCCTGCCTGCGTCCGGCGTTGCCGTCGGCGTCTCAAAAATGTCTCCCGCCCTTTCGGCGGGTGTTCTTCCTGTGTTCGTTGAGCACCTCGACTGAAGTGCCGTACATCCTGGCCACCCGCTCGACCTTCTCCGGGGCGCCGAAGTTGATCCGGTCCCACTCGAAGGTGCGAATGGACGACAACTCCTCGGGGGTGAACTCCTCGGTCGTAATGAATCCGACGGCGAAGCCGAAGAACCTGTCATCCAGGAAGCTGAAGTCCTCCGGCAGATACCGCTTTTCCAGACAGATTTTGTGCAAGTCCGTTCGGGGCAGCGGCGTCGCGATGTTGAACATGGCCATGTCGCAATCACAGACCTCGGCATAGCGAACCGTCTGGAGGATCTCATCCCAGGTCTCGCCCGGGAGGCCGATGATGAAGTTGGCCGTGACATAGATGCCGGCGTCACGGCATTTGCGGACCACCTCGGGGATGATATCGAGCTTCAGAGGCTTGCGGATGACGTGCCGGAGTACGCGGGGACTCCCCGACTCGATCGAAATGGAGATGTGCGTGCATCCGGACTTCTTCATCAACGCAATGAGCTCGTCGGACATGTCCCAGGCCGCCACATTGGCGGGCATCCAGGTCAGGTCGTACTGCCGCTCGATGACGGCGCTCAGGATCGCGTGTACTCGCTTCTTGTTGACGAGGAACGCGTCGTCCATGAAGATCAGGTGTTTCACGCCCTTCTCAGCAACCAGATAGTCGATCTCATCGAGGACGTCCTCCACGGGCCGAAAAGCGGTCCCGCGTCCACTGACCGTGCGGGACGCACAGAACAGGCAGTTGTTCGGACATCCATACGACGAGAGGATGAATGCCGACGGGACGTCGGACAGATACTTGAAACCGTGGTAGGTGTTTCCCAGATAGGGGCGTATGTTGATGAGCGAGTAGTCGGGCTTCACCATGTTCCGGACGCTTCCGATATGGCCGGCGACGGGGTTCTCGACGAGGCCGCCATCTTCATCGCGATACGCAATCCCGGGGTATCCCTTGGCCTCGGATACCCGTCCCGAAAGAACCAGATCGAGGAAGGGGATCAATCGTTCCTCGGCATGGTACATGAACAGCCAGTCGATATTGCGGTCCTTCACCGCCTCTTCCGGCAGAGTAGTCGGGTACACGCCGCCAAGGATCGTGATCGCATCAGGGCATGCCTCTCGCGCGACCGCGAAGGTACGATGGACCTGCTTGTGGTATTCGACGGACCCGCCGGAGACCATGACGACGTCGGGCGACATATCGCGAAGGGCGGTTCTCAGATCGTCTTCGCTGAGGTCCGGGCCGTTGGCGTCAATGAACTGGAAGTCATACTCGTCTTTCAAGAGTGCGGTAATGATGAGCGCCGCATACGGGATCGCCATCCACGCCCGTTTGGCGAACCAGCGGGTATTCGGATAGATCAAGACCACGCGTTTGTTCCCGTGAACACTCTTCATGGATGGCGGCATAATTTCGGTTCCGTATTCAAATCACACCGGTACGTGAGAATGTCCCGGCGACACGTGCTTCGACATATTCCCGCAACGCCGCATCGAGCGATCTCAACGGCGGGCGCTTCACGCTCGTTAGTCCGGTTCTGAGCGGCTTGTAGCAGGCAGACGCAAACTCTCTCTCCTTGCACCGGACAATCTCGTTCTCCAGCCGCAACAGTGTCTTGAGTTTCACGACGAAGTCGTAGTAGCTGATCCATCCTGCATTGGCGACATGGAACACCCCCCAGGGGGCCTTCTCCACAATCATCGCCACGACGGCCGCCGCGGCGTCCATCGAGTACGTCGGAGTATCCATCCGGTCGTCGGCGATCCTGAGTTGGCGGCCTTCCGTGAGCCAGCCGATCACTTTGTCCACGAACCCCATCGAGCTGTTGCGTCGGGGGCCGTAAAGCGTGGGAAATCGAGGAATGTAGTGCCGGCTGCAACATGCGGCCGCGAGTCTCTCGGAAAGGACCTTCGTGGCGCCGTACACGCCGGTCGCCTTCACGGGATCATCCTCCGTATAGGGTCCGTCCTTCGTTCCGTCGAATACCGCGTGGCTGCTCGGCTGCACGAGAATGATGCCTCGCCTCTCACATTCCTGCGCCAGGCGGCGCACTGCGACGCAGTGCAGGTCCATCGCTGCGCCGGGGTCCCGCTCGCACGGCTCGATGCTGGGAATCGCGACGCAGTTGACCACCGCTGTCGGACGATATCCATCCAGCGCAGCGGTCAGTTGCGACGCCGAGATGATGTCGAGGACGCGATGCGCGGGACAGACACAGGGAATGCCCCGTTGCGAGCACACGGCCTCCACGGCGGTGCCGACCATTCCGCTGGCGCCAAGGACCAGAAGGCTCAGATTGTCGTGCGTATTCGCGTTCATCATGCGTCGTGTTTCCCTTGCATGCGCCTTAGATGAAGTTCACATGAAGAGGCGGATTCTTGATGTCCCACAGAAACTGGCTGATGTAATAGTGCCGGCAGTTCGTTTCGCAGTCCTTGTTGACGTCGATGGTCAGCATCTTCTGCTGGATTTCCCAATATCGCCTGCTCTCGATCACCTCTTTCAGAGACTGGTCAACGATGTTCCCCATCGTGAATTCGTCCCTGCGAATGTTGAAGAAATGGCCGCAGGGGAACACGGTCCCGTCGCCGCTGATGTTGATGAGAAACCGCGTGCCGTGGCATTCCCGGAAACACTTCTTCCCGAGATTTCGCATTTTGCGCCATTTGACGGACACCGTGTACCGGTCGGTGCCGAGGCTTTCCGCCTCTTTGAGACGGTCCTCGATTTCCAGGTACTGCTGATGAGGCGAATCCATCGTGCCGTCGTAGGTGTCGGAACAGGGCTTGATGACGAGGTAATCCACGCCCAAGTCCCTGCCGAGTGCCGCCAGAGGCACGATGTCGTCGATGTTCTCGGCCACGACAACCATCTGCATGCCGATCGTCGTCGCCAAAGCATGCCGCTGCTTGAGCTCGACCGCAGTGCGGATGTTCCGCAGCACCCGGTCGAGACAGTTGGCGCTATGGATGGCCTTGTAGCTCTCCGGGGTCGCGGCGCTGATGTTGAAACGCAGCCAGACCAGCGCCTCCATCGCGTCCCGAAAGCGGTCGGCGTCCATTTGAATCCCGTTGGTCGCCAGGCTGACATCCAGATCGATCTCTTTCGCCAGGGCCAGTCCATCATACAGCGCCGGGTTCAGCGTGTTTTCGCCCTCTCCGATGAAAGCGATGGATCGGACGCCGACGTCTTTGGCGTCTCGAAGCAGCCGGAGCAGTACGTCCTTGGGCATATCCACCCTTCCGGCGGCCGAAGTCCTGCCTTGCAGGACGCCATAGCAGTAGATGCACCCGAGGTTGCAGCCCGTGGTGATGCCCAAGTCGATATGCAGTGGCGCGATCGGCTCGCCCCGCCGCCACTGCTCGACCCTGTCCAGGTGCCAGAGCAGCTTGTGATTGTCCATCATGTACTTATCGTTCATAAGAATGCCGTCGATGTCCTCGATTCATGGGCACAATGCGGTCTCGACCGCAGTGACGATCGAGCCCGCGGTAATGTCGTAATAGTCCAGCAGCGATGCCTGGGACCCGTATCGGTCGGCGAACATGTCGGGGATGCCGATGCGCTGGAAGCGCTTCAGCCCAGGCAGCCGGGTCTCGGCGATGAGTTCCGCGACCGCGCTCCCAAGACCGCCGATCCGGGAATGCTCTTCGATGGTGATGACTGCGCCTGCTCGCGAGGCATGTCGAAGGATCGCCTCGGTATCCAGGGGTTTCACGGTCGGCATGTGCAGCACCGCCGCCTCGATTCCTTTGCCTTTTAGCGTTTCTGCAGCCTCCAGCGCGAGCTTCAGCGTGATCCCGGTCGTGATGAGCAGCGCATCGGCGCCCTCGCGCATGAGCATCGCGGTTCCGATCACGAAGGGCACGTCGTCCCGTGTTACGATGGGATCGTAGCCCTTGGCCAGCCGGATGTACAATGGACCGGGATAATCGACTGTCAGGGGCATCAGCCTTTTCATCTCGTCGGCGTCCGCCGGGGCAACGATGGTCATGTTGGGAATGGTCCGCAGAATGCCGATGTCGTCGGTCGCCAGGTGCGTCGGTCCCAGAGGAGCGTAGACCAGCCCGCCGCCGTTGCCGATCAGGCGGACGGGCAGGTTGTGCAGACACACATCCAGGACGATCTGTTCGAAGCATCGCCGCGTGAGGAAGGTGCCGATCGTGTTCACGTACACGATCTTGCCCTCCAGGGCCAGACCGCTCGCCATTCCCACCACGTGCGCCTCGGACACCCCTTCCATGAAGAACCGCCGGGGCAACTGGTCCTTGAACGCCTTCAGCGTGCCCTCCCCGAGATCCGACCCGATGAAGAAGATCCGGTCGTCCTTCAAGGCCAGTTGATATACCTGTTCGAGACACGTCTTGCGCATCACGGACTCCCCAGAGCACTGAGCAGCTTCTGCACGTCGTCGTCCTTCAGCTTGCTCTTGTGATGCCAGGCCGGATTGTTCTCGGCAAAGCTGACGCCTTTGCCCTTCACGGTATGGCAGATCACCAACATGGGCTTGCCTGCGCCGTCGCGGACACCCAACAACACGGCCTTCAATGCGGCGACGTCATGGCCGTCCACCTCGGTCACATCAAAACCGCAGCTTCGCCATTTGTCTGCGAAGGGCTCCAGGTCCAGGATCTCGTGCGTGCTGCCGTAGGACTGCTGCTCGTTGTAGTCCACGAGGGCGACGAGGTTGTCCAGCTTGTGTTTGCCTGCGCTCATGGCGGCCTCCCACACCGATCCTTCGTTGCACTCGCCGTCGCCGAGCACGACGAACACCCGCCCGCCGGACTCTTCGTACCGGGCATTCAGCGCCATGCCGACCCCGATGGAAAGGCCGTGCCCGAGGCTTCCGGTGGCACATTCGACGCCCGGGACCTTCGGATCGGGGTGGCCGCCCAGCATCCCGTCAAAGCGGCAGAACTCCCACAATTCTTCGGCTGGGAAGAACCCTTTCTCGGCGAGCAGCACATAGAGAGCCACACACCCATGACCTTTGCTCAGGATGAAACGGTCCCGTCCGGACCAGCGCGGATTCTGCGGGTCATAGCGCATCACGTCGTCGAACAGGACCCGCACGATCTCCACAAGGGAAAACGAGGCGCCCAGGTGTCCCCGCCCCGCGGCGGCCAGCACCTTGACAATCGTCCTTCGCAACTCCAATGATCTCTTGTCGAGCATCCGAAACGCCTCTACGCAATCCCCATCCCATGGGCGGCATAAGGCCAACAGTCGTGTTCGGCGATGGTCCTGTGCAGCATCTGTCGTGCCTTCGCCAACTGCCGCATGTGCAACTGCGATACGTCTCCATCCTGCGTCGAAGCATGCGTGCGTCGCTCCAGATGCCTCGGCAGGAATTCGTTGAGCAGGATCATGCACCATCTCAGACCATAGAGCGGATACACCGTTCTGAACCTTGCCTCCAGACCTTCGTCTTCGGCGAAATGCTCCAGAAAACGCCGGGCGAAGTACTGACGGATTTCTTGTCGGAGGGATACCGCCGGGTGCAGAAGGAAATCGCACATCATCTTCACCGGCTCCTCCCATCCGAAGTACTCGAAATCAAGGAACACCAACCCTGTGCCGTCCCGGCGCAGGGCATTGTGAAAGCCGAAGTCCGCAGGGCTCAGGGTGCGCAATTCCACGGGCAACTCCGCGCCAAACGCATCCTTGCCTGCGCGAGCCAGCGCCCTCGCGATGCAATCGCGCAGCGCCGGTTTGAACTCACTTTCCAGGAACACCTGCAACGCATCTCGCGAAGGGCCGACGTCCCCGAGCGCAATCAGGTCCGCGAGCTTCCTGTTGACGTTCTCCACCACCGCAGCGGCCGAGAAACAGGCTTCGTGGGCGGCCGGAACACACTGGTAGTCTATCGTCCTTGCGAGGTCCTTCAGCCTGCCGATGAATGCGAGCAACTCGTCGATTTCGCCTTCGCCGATCGCCCGGTCGTCGATTTCTTCTCCCTCGATGTACTCATACACGGCGATCTGCTTCTCGGCGTCCGACGCAAGCGGCCTGGGAACGCAGCGAAAACCGTGATTCCACAACAGTTCCAGACTCTCAAACTCCACCGCCAGCCGGCTGAGCCCATCCGCCCGCCGGCCATGGTAGAGCTTTGCGGCGCAACTGCCGCCATCGGCGCAATGCACTCGGACGACTTTGCTGTTCCTGCCCCTCCCGATCTTCGTCACGGAGACGACGGGCTGCCCGAGCAGAGAGGCCAACGCGGCGTTGAACGTGCTGTCACCCATGATTCGCCACCGCCTTGAATGCGGCCATGCAGCCAAACATATATCTCGTGATCTCATCCCACGACGCGAACGCGTGAATCCCGTCGCGGCGGGACGAACGGCATAGCGGCGTAAACAGAATGCGGACTACACCCGCCGGAAACCCCGGATCGCGGAACAGCTCCTCCAGATCGTCGATGAAGTGCGTGATCCCCAGTGTTTTGATCCGCTCGATCTTCTCGTCCCGGGTGTCGTGGAAGAACACGCGGCTGGGCTCCAGCGCGATGCCGCACGCATCGAAGAAACCACGCGATGCAAGCCACGTGAGGGCGGCCGTCCGCAGGTTGACGTCCGACTCGCCCAGGTTGGAGTACTCGGTCTTGTGGCTCACGATGTATACCGGGACCTCATGGCGCCGGCACTTCAGGAACAGCCCTTCGACGCCCGGCACGAGCTGCGCCTCCTGCATCCTGGCCCCATAGGCGACGGCCTGCACGCGCCGCCAGCGCAGTTCGCCCTCGGGAAGGCGCCGGATCGAATCCCGGATCGCCCCCTTGGTCTTGGGATGATCGCGGCCAATGAGTCCCTGTTCCGATGCAATGGCGTGCATCAGTGAGCCGTAGTCCACGATCGTATTGTCGAAATCCACACCGAGAACCAATGGTTCCCCCCTGGTATACATACACCCACCGCAACGGCTTGGGGCTGACGGATCAGCCGGCCGGAACCGGTTTCATCCAAGTTCCCACGGGCACGTCCGGCGTGCCTTGGACACGCCTGCGCAGCATTCCGTCATACAAACGCAGGATCTTCGCCGCTCCTTTCTCGATTCGAAACTGCTCGCGACACTGGACTACGTTGGCCTTCAACCGGCGGATATCCTGGTCTCCCAGCAGTTGGGGTATTCGGTCCAGCTCGTCGTAGGAGTAGACGACCCCGATCTTGTGCTTGCGCACGATCTCGGCGGCCATGGTGAAATCCTCCGGGACCACGATGGGCAATCCTGCTCGCAGGTAGGTGAGGACCTTGAACGGCAGCCCATACCCGGTCGCCACCGGTCGGATGTCTTCGGGCGTGGGACCGATCAGGCCATAATCGTATTCGCAGATGGCCTGCACGTACTCGTCCTCTCGCAGGGGAACGCAGGAATGCACGTTGGACACCCCCAACGTCCGGGCCAGCTCTTCAAGGAATGCGGACCGCTGGAAGTTCGTGCTCGCAGGATTCGGATACAGGTACAGGTGCAGATTCGCCCCGGTGAAATGCCGCATCATTCCCTCAGTCCACTGATACAGCGGGTCCGCCGGAAGGTTCGCAATCGCCAAATCCCCGCCGTATACGAGCCGGATGGCGTCCGATTCTCTCGCGGGACGGGAACATACGGGATCGCGGACGTATTCGTACACCGACACGAGATTCATCTCTCGCTGGAACCGCTGTTTCAACTGCGGATTGATCGATTCCGCGTAGCGATGCACGATGTTGTCAAAATGGCGAAACAGGAATTCCCCCGAGGCTTGGGTCAGGGTCGGCGATTCCCGGTGGTGGCCCCTGACAAGCGCCTCATCCGGCACCAGCGCGAGGACGTCATAGAAGTCAACAACCACGCTGTTTCTGTCCTTGACGAAGGGAACAAAAGGCATCCCCTGGGTTCCCCATCCGACGTTGATGTGGAAGAGGTCGGGGTGCAACGCATGGAGGATCAGCGGCCACAGGTAGTAGAAAGGTTCGCTGACGACGAGGTCATACCCCGTCATCCGGGCATCGGGATGGTCGAGCAACGCCATGGTCTTCCATCGAGACGACGGCTGCCGGCCCACCTGCTCGGCAATCGCCGAAAGAGTCTGCACTCTCTTGTAGTCGACGTAGAGCACCACCGCCGCACGCCCTTGCAGACTCTCCCTGGCCTGGACGAATTTCTGGAAGCGACGAAGATCGATGAATCGTTCCAGGAAGTCATTGCCCTTGTCCCTCCCGTTGTTCCGCAACGGCGCGGCCTCGGAGAGGGTGAATACGATCGTGTTCTCGCGATCATCCCAGTCGAGCGTTCGACACACCCCAAAGGGCTCGAACCACTCCGGCTGGAGCTTCTCCCAGAGCCGTTCCTCCACCAGGAAGCCACGGAACACCCGGGCGTCGAAGTGATGCCTGGCCGCAAGGACGCGAAGGAGGTCGAGATCCGCTTCATCGCGCAGATAGAGCATGTTGGGGCGCCCCGTCTCGGCCATGAGCAGTTCCGCCGCGCGTTCCGTGAGCCGGTGAACGTAGTATTGCCGGCCCCATCCGTCAAACCGCGCCGTCACGTGGTTCCTGAGGACGGGATCGTCCAGGGACGCGATGCGCGCATCGAGAAAGCTCCTGTAGCTCGCATCCGAGAGAAAACTCATGGAACTGACCTTTCAATCTGGCCGAATGGGATGGATGGCAATCCCGACTTTCAGCTCCAGCGTCACTGCCCCAGAGAGACTCGATCCATCCAGTAGTGCAGAATCGCGGCGTGGCCGGTTTCGGCCAAGCCGTACGTGTCGGCCGGCAGCCAGAAATTCAGCGTGCCCAACTGCCGCAGGGTGTTGGTCGGCTGCATGGCGGTCAGGGTAACCAGGGTCGCCTCTCGGGATACCGCGAACTCGGCCGCCTTGACCACGTTGGGGGAATTCCCGGAACTGCTGATGGCCACGACCATGTCGCCTGCCTTCAACCGCCGGCGAAGAGGAACCACGAACACCATGTCATAGGACAGGTCGTTGGCCACTGCGGTCAGCAGCGACATGTCCGTGAAGACCTGCGTGTGCAGGTCCGCGTTCTTGGCGAGGTCCGCGGCAAAGTGGCTGGCCATGGAGGCGCTGGCGCCGTTGCCGATCAGATAGGTGACGCGCTGGGTCTGGCGGATGTCCTCGGTGCTGTCGCACCACAAATCAAAGGCATGATCGCAGTCAATCGGCACATCGCCGTTGACCGTGGTGAGAAGACCCCGCAGGCAGTCGGCCAGGTCGTTAGTCTGCCCCGCCCATCGCGACGCGCCGACCGATGGACCGGTCGCGGCCGGTTCCAATCGCGGTCCACAGTTCAGGAACCGTATCTGCGTGGCGTCCTTGAACATAGAAGCTTGCCCCTTCATCAGCAACGGTACGCACCAACATGGTTTTCCACGGCCGGAAGTAGTAACTCGGATCACTCCTTGCGGCCTCAGTTCGGTAGCCAGCAGGCAGAACGTGCAAATCACATACCAGCGATGTGAAGCTGGGCAACTTCCAGCCCTTTTGCCTGGCCACATTGCGTACCATGGCCAATGCCTTGAGGAAAACCTCAGGGGCCATGACGGCGCTGCCGAAGTTCATCACGACACCACGCGCCAAATTTTCCAACACCTTGGCAAAAATCAGGAAATCCGTGTAGGTTGCGGCCCCGATGGCGGCTCCGTTACAGTTCGGGTGCTCGTGGATGATATCGTAGCCGATCCCTGCATGGATGGTAAAAGGCACCTTCAGACGATAGGCAGCCGCCAGAAGACTCGTCTCCTTGTGCGGGTAGCCCCCCTCCTCGATTTCGCGTCCGACCGCTTCCCCCAGGCCCATCCCATCCGCGGCGGCTCGCCCGATAATATCGTTGAGTCTGCCCGTTTCCCGCCAGAGCCCGAATTGCCCGTCCTGGATATAGCGGGCCACACTCTCCGTCGTCGCCCCGATCAGAGCGAATTCGTAGTCGTGGACCGCGCAGGCTCCGTTGCCGGCCAGAGCGGTGATGAGTCCGCGCTCCATCAGGTCGATGAGGTACCGTTGGACGCCGCTGCGGAGCACATGGGCCCCCATCATCAGGATCACCGCGGCCCCTTCTCGCCGGGCCTGGAGAATGGCTTGGGCCACCTGCTCAAGCTCCGCGTGGCGGACCGGAACGCCAGCCAGGGGGAGCATCGCCTGGATCGTGAGATCATGGCGGCGCTGGGCCAATGGCTTGAGCGCCAGTTGCGACCTGTCGAACAACGGGTGACTGCTTGCCATGGGTCGCTACTTCAACAGGCTCGTGACGTATTTCGTCAGACTCTGCCGGTCGATCGCCTTTTGGTTGCCGATGATCTGAACCGCCAGGGCCCCGGCGACATTGCCCAGGAATCCCGCAACTTCCAGCGGGGCGCCCACCTTGGCGGCCAGGGCGCTGATGGCGAAGAACGCATCGCCCGATCCCACAGTATCCACGGCTTGGCTGGCAAATGCGGGCACGACCACGAAGGCCCCATCAGGTCCACACAGGCAGGCCCCGTTCTTGCCCCGCGTGACGGCCAATGACTGGCACCCGAGGCGTCGCGCAGCGTCGCAGCCCAACAGGCGAAGATCCGTCCTCTGATCCCGGCTGTCCAGCCGGAGCTCCCGCTCGGTCAGGCTGATGTAGTCCGCCTTCGCGTATCTCGATATCGTGTGCATCGAGCCATTGCCGGCGTTTGCCTGCGTGTTGACCGCCAGATACGGGGAACTCCGGGCCAGTGACTCGCGCAACAGCGGGCTGACCGCCCCGTGACCGAAATCCGCCGAGACGACCAGGTCATAACCGCCCGCTTCCTGGTGAAAACGCAGATTCAGATCCTGGTCCCGGGCAGAGGAAAGGCCGCTGTCGTCGATCGTGTAGATCTCGAGCAGCTTGTGCAGGCTGTACCCGTCGAGATAGCGTCTCTTCACCGTGGTCGGTGCGCCGTCCTGGACCCAGAATTCAGGGCTGACCTTCGCATGCAGAGACGACGCGATGAAGTCGCGGTAGCCGCCGTGCTCGCCGATCACGGTCAAGAGCCGTACGCCGCCCGCGAAGCCGGCCAGGTGATTCGCGACCGCCAGCACCCCGCCGGCAAAACTGTCCTGGGAGTTGTACTTGACCGCGAGCACAGGCGACTTGCCCGAGGCTCCCAGCGGGCTGCAGTAACAGTACTCGTCGATGATCACGTCGCCGACGAGCAGGACCCGCAGACAACTCATCGCCTCGACCACCGCCAAGACACGATCCAGCGAGTAGCGACGCCGGAACAGATCGAGATAGTCCTGTAACTCCTTCGGAAACAGAGAGAAAAAGCGATTGATCAGGTTCGTGGAGCTGAACACGATGTCGTGCGTGAATCGCAGCTCGATCCCGAGATCGCGGCAGATCTTCTCCTCCAGGGCCAGCTTGCCGGTCGGATCACCGTCGACGGATTTGAAATCCGACCCCTTGACATAGACATCCGGCCTGAGCAAGTGCAGGGTCTGTTCGGCGGTAGGCCACTCGTTCACAGCCACAAAGTCCACCACCCCCAGCGAGGCAATCGCCTCGGCCCGAAGCTGCTCGGGGAACGCCGGGTGTTTGTCGCCTTTATCGACGTAGCGATCCGGCGTGATGGTCACAACCAGGACGTCGCCGAAGCCGCGAGCCTGCTCGAAGTACCGGATGTGCCCGATGTGCAGGAGATCGAACACGCCGTGGCAGTGAACGATCTTGCGACTCTCGTTCCGACAGCGGTGGAGAATGACCGGAAGCTCGTGCAGAGACACGATCTTGTGTTTGTGGTTCACGACAGGGCGCGTCTCAGGCGACATGCACCCTGCGTCGTATCCGGCTCCGATGCAACGAGACGACGGATCGGTCTCCGCTCGATCGCGATGCTCAAGCACTTCCTTCATCTTTGCCCCCGGGCCCCAGGCCTTTCATGCGAGCCGTCACGCACAGATGCCAACCCCATCGCGTCTCCAGGAATCGAAAGAGCGCAGCCGGCATCCATCGGAACAGCCAGGTTTTCTTGTACTCATAACGTTTGTATTCCGGGACCTTGTAGGGAAAGATGTGGTCGACCCTCGTCGTTACCACGGTCAATACCTTCAGCAAGTCCCGCACGGACTTGCGGGAGTAGCTGTAGGTCACAGGGCAGCCCGTCTGGGCTTCGGAATGGCGGGCAATCAGCTCATCCAGCTTCCAGAACGCCCCCTTCCCGCAGGCAAGGAGGATCCAGAGGACCTTGTAGGAGTAGCGATGATACACCATCATCTTGAGCACGCTCTGCGGTCCCATGTACTTGCGTATCTCGCGAACGGCGTTCTCCGGATGCGGGGTATGATGAACCACGCCAAAGGAATAGACCAGATCGTATGTTTCGACGGGCACGATCTCCGACAACCGCTCCGCATCGACCCGGTGGAACGAGATGCGGTCCTCCAGGCCAAAGACCGCGGCGCGCCTCTGGGCGACCGCCAGGGACTCCTCCGAGAGATCCACCGCGGTGACCCGGGCGCCGGCGCGGGCGAAACGAATTGTGTCGGTCCCGATGCCGCAGCCGACCTCCAGAACCTTCTTGCCCTTCCATCGTTCGAACTCGGCAAACGCCGGGATGTGCGGTTCCACGAGATACTTCCGGGCTTCGACTTCATCGAAGTACTCACGGGTCCCCACCGCCTTAGGTGAGTGCCGGATGTTGCACGGCCGGGCGTCCCAGTACCGGCGCACGTCGTCGATTGTCTTGCTGGAAAACGCTTGCGTGAGGGTCATACGCGATTCTCCCTGAAGGCTGCGCGGGGGTCCCGAACGCCTGGTAGGCGAACTTCCTGAAGGGCACGCTCCGATAGAGGCGCCAGCAGTCGATCAAGAGCGGCGACGGTCCCGCCCGTTCCTCCAGCCGGTTCATATCCAAATGAGTATACTCGGGCCAGGGCGTCAGTATGACCACGGCGCGGGCGGCCGAAACCGCGTCATAGGGACAATCACAGTACGTGCCCCGTCCCTGGAGGACCTCAGAGGCGCTTCCCAAGGCCGTGGGATCGTGCATTCGAACGGCATACACGGCGTCCAGGAGCCTCTCGGCCAGCGTCAGGGACTGGGATTCCTCCACAATGTGCGTCCCCGGCTTGTAGGAAAGACCCAACAGCGCGACGGTCGATCCCGGCCCAACGTGCCCGCGGACCATCGTAAACAGCCGGTCCACGATTTCGCCGTTGACTTCCACGACGCGCGGACTCAGATGCGCACAGGTCCCGGCGTCCTCGGCACAACGCTGAAACGCCAGGTTGTCCCGCGGGAAGCAAGGACCGCCGAAGCCGAGACCGCCCTTGAGGTACTTGCGTCCCACCCGGGCATCGGCCCCGATCGCGGCGGTCACCACGTCGACGTCCGCCCCGGGAATCTTCTCGCAAATCGCTGCCAGCTCGTTGGCGAAACTGATTTTCATCGTCACATAGCAGTTGAGGCTCAATTTGGTGATTTCGGCGTTGGTCAAACTCATCAGGGCGCAGTACGGATTGCTCTCGACCACAGAGGCATACAGGTCTTTGCCCGCCTGGGCGGATCGGTCGTCCGAGGCCCCGATCAGCAGCATGTCGGGGTTCAGGAAATCGTGGATGACCGAACCGAGGGCCACAAACTCAGGATTGTACAGCAGGCCGAAGTCCCGTCGGCAGACCTTGCCCGTCAGCATCTCCAGTCTGGGCTTGAAGACCCGCTCGCACGTGCCCGGCATGACCGTCGAGACCACGCCCACGATGTGAAAAGCCGATTTCGTTCTCAAGGCCGGAGCAAGCCGGCTGAGCACAGTCTCCACACAGGTGTTCGAGAAACGGCCGTCCGGATTGCTCGGGGTCGGAACGGTGATCAAGGTGATGTCGCTGTTCCGCACGGCCTGGCCGAAATCGGTCGTGAATTCCATGTTGTGCCGGCACCGGGCCAGAAGACCGGGCAGGTCCGTCTCATCGATGGGGCATTCGCCGCCGGCCAGGGCATCGACATGCCGGTCGTTGGAGTCAACGCCGATCACATGGTGCCCTTTGCTCGCGAAGCATGCCGCCGAGCAGAGGCCCAGCTTGCCCAAACCGATTGAGGAGATGTTCATCGGGTACGCTCCATTCTCAACCAAGCTGTGTGGACGGTTTCTTCATGTTCTTGTTGTTCCCCCCGTAGGCGCCAACGGCCCGTTTCACCCGTCGCAACTGGCGGAGCCTGCTCTGGACATCGGCCTGCTGCGACCGCAACAGCAGGATCAGATCGCCATACAGCTTCTCCAGGTCGTGCCCGCCGTCCGCCTGGGTCCGCACGATGCCCCCACGCTGGACGATCGCCTCCACAACCGCGTTCGCCCGCTCGCCCAACTGCTCGACCCGCGTGAAGTTCCCACCGCGACCGGCGGCCAACTGCGCATCGAGGAGACGGCGCAGACTCGCCACCAGCTCTCTCTTCTCCTGTTCGGCGACCGTCTGACGCTCGCTTTCCATCGTTACGCCTGTCCCACTCCGGCCAGTGTGTGCTCTACCTCTTCGAGCAGGTTCACGGCATCCTGATTCGTCGGCTCCAGCGCCAGCAGGTTCAGCAGCATGTCTCTCGCCCGCTCGGTTTGGCCATCCTTGAGATACAGAGCCGACAGGGCAAACATCACGGACATATCGCCTGGATGCATATCGAGATACACCTGGAGATAGTAGATCACCTTGGCGAAAGAGCCCATCTCGCAGGAGACCTGGAACAGGCCCAGCAGGGCCGTGATGTTGTTGGTATCCAGTTCGAGCGATTTCATGTAAAGATCGAAAGACTGCGGGTAGTCGCAGCGTTGCTGGGCCACCATCGCCAGGCCGGCATAGGCCTTGGCGCACCGGGTGTCCAGGCGACAGGCGACGCGAAACGCGACCTCCGCATCGTCCAGCTTGCCCACCTGGAGTGCGGCAACGCCCAATCCGACGTAGGGCCCCGGCTCATCCGGTCCCAGCGACGCCGCCTTTTCATAGCAACGGTGGGCCTGGCTGTAGTTGCCGACCGAGGTGTAGCAATCCCCCAGCTCACGCAACACGTCGTAGTGCTGCGTCAATTTGTGCTTCTCGATCTCGTCGGTCTTTGTGGTGTCCATAGTGGTTACAGTCCTAAATTCCCCCCCGGGGTTCGCTCACATCGAGCGTACGTTCCATGGCGCGTGAACGCCGAATCCACGCAGCCTGAGAGCCCACGCTCAGCCTTGCTGAGAAGCCGGATCGCCTTGGCGAAATCCCGCTCCTGCCGGTACACTTTGGCCTCGAGCAACAGGGTGTCGATCGTCGGACGCGCAGCGTTGACTTCCCGGCTGAGTCGGCCGGCTCTCTCGTGGTCCCCTGCCTCGAAATGCGCTCGAGCTGCCATCGTTTTGAGCCATAGTTCATTGCGGTGTTGCCGCCCTATCTGCTCGAACAGGCGGGCCGCAACCGACCAGCTTCCGTCCGCCTCCGCCAGTTTGCCCTGGCGAAGCAACTCGTCGAACTGGAACGGGAGTTCCTCCGGATGCGGACGCCGGAGCCGGACACCGTGGGCCGTCAGCGAAGCCTCGACCGACAGGTGTGGAAACGCCTGTCGGGCCTTCTGCAGATCGGACCGATTCACAACGATCCCGGCTTTTTCGCCGTTTTTTGCCAGGGTCAGGAATCCCTCCCGATTCGTCCCATTGTGGATGAGCGCATGGACCGAATCCTCGACCCACAGCTCATCGATCGGCATTCCGAACGGCACGACGGCCACGTACTTGCCCTCGGCCTGCCGCAGCGCGACGTCCACCCGTTCATCCACGGAGCTCTGCGGCTCCACGGGCACCAGCACCACATTCGGCATCCCAATGTCCAGCCGGGACAAATCCGCCGGGGGGAAGGGAAGGTAGAGATGGTAGGGATAGAACGTGGATCGCCACAAGCGCAACAGCATCTGTCCGACGGCCTGATCCAGCCGGTCCATCGCTACGATGATGGACAGTTCGTCCACCTTGGGCCAGGGCCTGGGAGGGAGGATCGTTCGGATCGTCAACACATTCCGAAGGTAATCCTCCGAGTCCTTCCGCCGGACATCCGAGATGCGATCCGACTGGTTCACAGGACAATAGAACTCCCCGGTGATCGTCAAGACGTGGTGAAAGTCCGAGAAGAACGCCATCCGCCGTGTGATGTCCCAGTCGATGAGGATATTCAGATTCTCGGTGTAGAGGCCCGTCCTGTGGAGCAGATCCCGGCGGTGCATCAGCGACACGTGCAGAACGTGATTGAAGTACAGCATCAGGAATCGATCGAAATCCCGGCTGATCTCGACGTACTTGCTCAGGACCACCCGCTCGCCCCCCGGCCGCACCTCGCAATAGACCCTGTATAGATCGCTATAAGCCACCTGGCAGTCGGTCTGCGTCTCCAGGGCCCGAACCAACGTTTCCACGTGGTGGGGATACCATGCGTCGTCGTCATCCAGGTAGGCAATGTATTTGCCCTGGGCGCGGGAGAGCGCCTCGTTCAACGAGCAGGCCTTGCCTCGATTGTCCTTTCTGTCGATGAAGACGATTCGCGGATCGCGAAACGAGCGAACCACGTCGGCGACCTCTTGCCCGCCGTCGCGAACGACGAAGACCTCCAGCGCGCGGTGCGTCTGCGCCAGCACGCTGGCGAGAGCCATGGGCAGGTATTGCCGCCGGTTGTAGGTCGGCAGCAGCACGCTCACCAACGGACCCCTGCCCGTCGCCCCGTCCGGGGGCAACCAACCTGTCGTTTCTCCGAGGGGGTTTGCCATCATGCACACAACCGCAGGCTATCGCCTCGCAGGACCTCCCAGGCGGGGAGAGCTGCATGGGTCCATCGGGGCCGCCGCGAGGGACTCGATCTCGGTCTCAAGCTGCTGGAGAATCCCATTGATCCGGCTCAACTGCTCTTCGATGCGATAGTGCTGCTCGACGAACCTGCGGTATTGCTCCGGCTCGTAATCGCGGGCGAGCACCAGCTCGCAGAACTGCTCGGCAATGTTGAACAGGTGCCGCTGCGGGAACAGCTTGTCGGCCCCTGGGAAATTGTGGATGACGGGCTTGAGCCCGCAGGCCATGGCGGCCAGCAAGGCTTCGACCTGGTTCTCGCTGATCCCGGCGGCGACGATGAAGTGCTTGTCGCTCAACCAGTGATTCAACTCGCCGCACGGTGGCTCGAACGTAACGACATCCTCCAGGCCCAGGGTCCGGACCATATGACGCAGATACTGCTCGAGAAGCGGGCCCTCAAACGTCCCCGCGAAGGACAGCCTGTATTCGGGGTCGATGTAGTGCAGCTTCTGCATGCACTGGACGAGGAACGCCGGGTTGGCTTCCGTCGTCAGACAGCCGATGCAGGCGAGATGTTTGCCTCGTTCCCGCCGGCGGAGCGTATAGCGTCGAAGGTCGATCCCGTTGGGCACGACGACCAGTCGCGTGCGATTGTGGATGTCGGGCACCTGTTCGAGGAGCATGTCCTCCACGGGCGACCCGACGGACAACGGCGCCGCGGGACCGCCGATCTGGACGAGAATGCTCACGTTCTCCCACCGGACGTCCTTCGCCCAGCGGCCTCGCAGGTCGGAGCGTCGCAGACTGACGATGATTCGGGAGTCATCCGCCAGCCGGGAGGCTTCCACGGTCATCTCGCCGCCCCCGTCGAACCAGGCGATGTCGCTCCAGCGCACAAGATCGGCGACCTTCTGCGGCCGGCGGTCGGATTCGAGCGTGGAATCGGGGGTTTCGCCGGGCAGCATCCCGCTCGGCATCCCAGGAGATCCCTGGTAGAATTCCGTCTGGAATCGCTGCCGGATGAACTCGCATGCGTCGGCAAGCACCCCGTCCTCGCCGACGCCCTGCGTGTCAAGATTGCGGAAGAAGGCCACCTTGGGGCGTTTACTGCGAACCACGTCGAGCATTGGCTTGAGCACTTCCTGCTCGGGCCACAGACGACACGACCGAAGAAGCACCTCGATGGCCTGCCCCTTCCTGCCCTGATCCAGCAGGATCGTGGCCGTCCTGTTCAGCACCTCGACGCTCAGGATCTTCATGCGTTCCATGCTGTCGAACAGGGAACTGGCCTCAACCGCCCGTCCGCTCGCCAGGTACACCTCCACGAGATTCCACACGATCTCCGCGTTGTCGCTCTTGAGGTTTCGCGCCTTCGTCAGACAGCCGACGGCTTCTTCCGTGCGACCCAGGCAATGCAGGATCGCGCCGGCGTCATTGAGAGCTTGCACATCATTCGGCACGGTCCGCAGGTGCTCGCGTATGCAGTTGAGCCCTTCCTGGTGCCGGCCGGCGGAGGCAAGTTCCAGACCTCTCTGGTAGTGGTTCAAATCCGTCTGCGTTGTCATCTGTATCACTCCATTCTCGTCGATCATCACCGGGCGGTCATAATCCGCTGCCACTGCTGCAAACCGCATGCCGTCCCGTAGAAACCCGAACGAATCTTTTCTCCACAGCGATGTCAAAAACCGCTGGATAGAAATCGAACACCCGCGTATGCAAACCAGCCATACGCGTCTGGAGTCGTCCTCGCGAGGCGCAGACCTCATGATCCTGGGCTCGCGGCCGCCGGATCACGAGATGAAATCCAGCAGAGACATGCTCATGATCTTGCCTGCCACCGAAAGAGACATCTCGTAAAGGATCTCGCGACGGGACAGATCGATCGCGATCTGGGCGATATCCGCTTCCTGCAGCCGCGTGGTCTCGTCCTGGGTGTCGTATTCCATATCCTCCAGATTATCCTTGAGGGTGCTGAGAAAACCGACCTTCGATCCGGTGGAAACCTCGGCCTGGAGCAGAAGATTATAGACCTCCTGCACCCCGCCTACGCACTCGTTCGCGTAGTCGAGCAACTCCCGGGTCTCCAATCCCCGCTCGTTCACCAGAAGATCCCGCAAACCGATCAGAACGTTGAAAACATCGTAGGTCCCCGGCACGCGGACCAATGCGGTGCCGGTGCCGCTGATTCCAGTGGTATCGACGTAGAGGACTTCCCCTGTACGGGAGTCCGTCACAGCCTGATTGGAGTCGCCGCCGGCGGGGACCGTCACAAACGTGGCCCCATCGTCGATGGAAACGCGGTAGTTGGTGCCGTCATGGTCCACCGTCAGCCAGACGTCGCCTTGCACGGTGGACGTACCGGTCCCGGCGGCCGCACCCGTCTCCCCGAGAAAGAGCGGGGCTTCGCGGTCGTCCGAGTGAAACACCTCGTCCCCCACATGGTACGTCTCAATGGACAACCCTGACGCCACATTGACGCTCCGCGAGGTGTCGCTCCCCTGATACGTAATCTCGACAATCTGGCCGTCCTCTCGAACGACCTCATAGGGCTTGGTGCCCGTATCGCTTCCGCCAAAGAGGTACTGGCTCGCGTGCTTGGTGTTCGCCAGAGACACCAACTGCTCCAACGAGCTGTTGATCTTCTCGGCGATACGCTTCTGGCCTTCCGCATCATAGACGCCGCCGACGATCTGCGTCAGAAGCGTCTGGATGGACGAGAGTTCGGACGACATGTCGGCGATGATGGTCGAGGAGATTTCCAGATTGCCGACCAGTTCCGAGACGCTCTCCTGGTAGCCCTGCAGGGACCGCTCCTGAGAGTTCAACCCCAGGATACGATAGGCCTCCGAGGGACTGTCGGATGCTCGATTCACCCGGTTGCCGGTGGACGCCTGCTCCTGCAACACGGTGATCGCCTTGGAGTGCAGATTCAAGGCGTAGCTGACATTGTTGTATATGCTGGCCAGTGATCCACTCATGAATGCCTCTTACACCATCGTCATCAGGGTGTCCATCGTCGTCTGGATCGTGTTCATATACTTCGCCATCGCCTGGAACATCTGTTCGAAGATCATCAACTGCGAGGCTTCATCGTTGATATCGATGCCGCTGATCTCGTCTCGCTGGTTCTGCAGGTTCTGGAGCATGGCCTCGACGTTCTCCTGGCGGGACTCGCGCAGATCCACTTGTTGGCCGACGTCGGCCACGAGACGCTGATAGTATTCGCTCGCGGTCATCCCGCTAAGGCTGTCCATTGCCTCCGCTCCCACGCCCGCCAACTTCAGGGCCGCGGCATTGTCCGTCAGGTCGCCGCCGTACGCAGTGGCAACCCGGTTCGGCAAATCGGAGATGTCGTCGCAGACCTGCATCTCCGACGCACTGGCCCCCGAGAAGAATGCGTTCATTCCGGTCGCTACCAGAAAGCCGGAGGTGTCGCTCGTCGCCAAGGCATCGACCTCGAAGCTGTCTCCGTCGTTGAACTGCCCCGTGCTCAGAGCGATCTTGATGCCGTTGCGCAATTCCAGCGTATCGCCGGCGGCGTATCCCTCCCCGACGTTCAGCGTGCTGATGAGATTCCCGCCTTCGTCGGTCACGCTCAGCCGCAGGACCCCGTTGCCCACGGATCCCGTGCCCTCGACGGTGAACGTGAACGTTTCGTTCTCCTCCCCTTCATAGATCCCCGAGACCGACACGGTCGCGGGCGAGGCCGCCGTGAAGCTGGTGGCCGTCGGCTCGGGCAAGACCGCCGGCAGAAAATCAAACGTGTACTCCAGTTCCGACACGATGTGCAATTGAGAGGAGACAACCGAGGCGCTGATGCCGGTGATCGCGTTGATCTTGGCCGCAACCGATTCCGCCGTGTCCGGCGACGGTCCCGAGACATCCACGTCGATCGCATGGCGATCGATCTCGCCCGTCGCGGTGTTCGTCACCCGGATGTAGAAGGTCCCATCCGTCACGCCTGCGCCAAGCGAAGACAGATCCTCTGTCCCGATGCTCCATCCGGTCAGCTCGGTGAACGATCCGTCCACGCCCAGACCCTGGACCTGATATTGGTTCACGCCATCGATGATCGCATGGGCCAGCGTGTCCAGCTCGGAACTGGCACTATCGAGAAGACCGTTCTTCAGCGAGATCAGGCCGCCGAGCCGCCCTCCCTGGATGGCGAGCGTGTATCCCTGGTTCTCCTCCGCCGACACGTACATCCGTCCTTCGTCGTCGAGACCCACGTGGATCCCGATCGAGACCGTCCCGGTCACCACGGGCAGTCCGGCGATGGTGACATCGACAACCCCATGCTCTCTTTCCTGTGTCTTGACGGTCACGAGCTGTCCCAGATCCTTGATCAACTGGTCGCGCTGGTCGCGAAGGTTGTTGGCCTGCCCCTGGCTGACCTCGATGTTCTGGATCTTCCCGTTCAGCTCGGAAATCTGTGTAATCAGGGAATTGACGGAATCCTCCACGCTCTGGGCTTCCATTACGATCTGACTCTCCAGGTCCTCCAACGACGTGCCCAGCCGCTGGAACCCGCTGCACATCACCTCCGCGGCGCTGACCACATCGTTGCGATACACGCTCTCCAAGGGGTGGGCCGCCAAGCCCTGCAACGCACTGAAGAACGCGCCAATGGTCGCGTTCAGACCGCTGCCTTCGGAGAACTCGCCGAACGCGGTCTCCACGGTGGTCATGATGGAGAGTTCCTGGGTGATCTGCTCATAGGAAGACTCCTGCGCCGTGATCTCCGCTTCGAGGAGCTTGTTCATCAGGCGAGTGACCCCCGTCACATCGACGCCCGCGCCCACGGATGCCGATGTCGTCTGGCCGTACACGGAGGCAGCCAGCTCCACCCGTTGCCGATGATAACCGTCCGTCGACGCATTGGAGATGTTGTTCCCGATGACCTCCAATGCGGCGGAGGCGGCGCGGAGACCACTCAGTCCTATTGAATAATTTGCCATTCCTCAATCCTGCTTCGGCGACAATCCATGAACCTGTGACATCCCTCAGAACTGCATGTTCAGCAACGCCGTGCCGGTCGGATGCTTCGCGGTCCCGGCGGGGCTGTAGGTTGTGCCTGCCTTGGCCGCGGGGCCCAGGAACAGGTGCAACAGCGATCGGTTGAATCGCCTGCAATCCGAGATCAGCAAGGCAGTCAGGGTATGTTCGCGCTTCAGACGGGCGATGAGAGTCTTGAGTCTCGCCTGCCGCTCGGCCAGCGCCGCGACGAGAGGCCCCGTTACGTGCGCCAGAAGGCTCGACACGGTCAACTCCCGTTCCTTTTGGCCCAGGAGCCGCGCCAAATCCTGCCGGAGTTCCTGTCGCCTGAGTTCCGTCGCAACATACGTCTCGCTCTGTCTGCGGGTCTCCTCCAACAGTTTCTCGAGTGCCCTGTCATCCCGTTTGATGAGCAGCCCCCTGAGCGTGTCCAGCCGCACAAGAGTGGCTTCGACGTGTCGGATGTCCTCGTCGAGCACGTCCAGCAGGGCAGTCACTTGGGGATGGATATCCGAACGCGGTTCCACGCGTTGGGGATTCCCCTTCGTCGTCGGCAGTGCCATCGCTACAGTTCCTCGTCCATGGACCCCGTGGGGTCGTCAGCGCCTTGCGTCTGTTTGATCTGTTGATAGATGTCCTTCCAGAGTCCGAAGCCGCCCTTGTCGGCAAAGTCCTGGGCCAGATAGAACCAGAACAATCCACGGACCTGTTTGGCTCCGGCGTCCCCGTCGTCGAAACCGCTGTCCTCTATCGACGCCTCCACCGTTTCAAACACTTTGGTCAGCAGAACAGACTCGAAGTCCCTTCCGATCTGTTTCTCCTGTTCGTCGCGCACCGACGCGGAGACCGTCTCCGTGCCGCCGGCCTGGATGGCCTGCCCGGCCTGCGCCCCCTGGCGAGCGCGAAGGGACACGCTGTACGGAGTCCGGTCCGGGACCTGGGTGAGAGGCAGGGACGTGGGCATTCCGATCGACTCGATATCATTCATCGGCGGTTCCTACATGAGAATCAGTTTCGCTTGAAGCGCCCCCGCCTTCTTGAGGGCGTTGAAGATCGCAATCAGGTCACGCGGCGAGGCCCCGATGGCGTTGAGCGTCTTGGCCAGCTCGGACACCGTCACCGCCCGCATCATGGGGATCAGGTAGGCACTCTGCTCCTCGATATCCAGCGACGTATCGGGGATCACCTCGGTGCTGGCCCCCTCCGTGAACGGCGTCGTCGGCTGCGAGACCTCGGCCGATTCCTTCACCTTGACCACCAGGCTGCCCTGCGCGATGGCGACGGAGGAGATCCCCACGCTCTCGCCGACCACGATCGTGCCGGTGCGCTCGTTGATCACGACGGTGGCGACCATATCGACCGTCACTTCCTTCAGTGTGATTTCGTCGATGAAGGGAATGACGCCGGCGGCCGTCGTCTCCGGCGGCACGCCCACCCGAATGGCCCCGGCATCGAGCACCATCGCGATCCCCGGATAGGCCTTGTTGATCACGTCGCTGATTCGCTGCGCCGTGGTGAAGTCGCTGTTGCGGAGGTTGAGCGTCAGATACCGCAGGCCGGCCGCCTGCTCGATGAACGTCGCGAGTTCCGAGCGTTCCACCAGGGCGCCGTCCGGAATGCGGCCGACCGTCTGATGGTTCTTCGAGACGGTGGCCTGCTGGCCGGAGGCGGACCAGCCGCCGAGGGACACCCCGCCCTGCGCCACGGCATAGACCTGGCCGTCGAGTCCCCGCAGCGGCGTCGGCAGCAGCATCGCTCCCTGAAGGGTCTTGGCGTCGCCGAGGGCCGAGACATCGACGTCGATCCTCATCCCCTCGCGGTCGAACGGACCCAGCTCGGCCGTGACCATCACGACCGCCGTGTTGTCGCCCGTCAGGTCCGACGGGGACAGGACCAGGCCCGAATCACGCAGCACGTTCGTCAGCATCTGTCGGGAAAGCAGGGTCTTGTCGCCCGTGCCGGCCAACCCGGTCACCAGGCCGATCCCGGTCAACGGGTTGCTGCGAATGCCATGGATCTCGACGATATCCTTGATGCGCTCGCACCGAGCGGCGCCGACGACTCCGAGCGACAACAGCATCCCCGCGACAAGGCGAAACGCGTACCTGTTTGACAATGTTCTCTCCACGAGAAATCTCCTGATCCCAGCCCGGAAACGGCGGATCGAGTCCATCCTTCGCGGTCGATCACCAGGGCCAGAGAACGTCGAAGATGCGACCGATCAGGCCGGGCCGGGTGAACGCCGCGGCGATGCCGTTGTTCTTCGTGACGATGCGGAAGTTGGCAACCTGTTCGCTCTTGACGGTGTTGTCGAACGCAATGTCGCTCGGCCGGACGATGCCGCTGACCTCGATCGTCTGGATGTCCCCGGCAATATTGCGGTCCCGCGTGCCGGTGACGACGAGGTTCCCGTTCGGCAGGACGTCCAGCACGACGACGCTGACGCGGTCCTCGAAGCTCCGTTCATCCTTGTAGTCGGCCTTGCCCGTGAGCGTGTTGCTCGATTCGGCTTCCATCGTGAAGCCCGGGATGCTCGGCAGGAGGTGGTCGATGTTCGTCTCGCCGTCGAAGTTGCTCGTCCGGGACGTCTCTTTCTGCAAATCCCGTTTCGCCTTGTTGTCCACCGTGCTCTCCTCGGCGATCTTGATCGTCAGGACGTCTCCGATGCCGCGGGCGACATCATCGGCGTACACCGTCTGCATGTTCTTGTCCCGCTTGGCCCAGATCGACCCTGCCTCCAGGGACTCGCACAGAAGCAACGCCTGGATCAGCGTCGCGCCCATCAGCATTGTTCTTCTGGTCATAAGCACTCCTTTGATCCGCCGCATGCCGCGGCCCCACCACGGGGACTCGCGCCGGCAAATCGCAAAACAACGGATTCTACAGTATCGGTTCGACGGTCCCGTCGGCATTCACCTTGCAGACGATGACCCGGCTCGAATCGGCGTTTCGCACCTTCACGTACTCGCCGGTCCGGCCCTCCTGCAGGACCGTGCCGACCGCGGTGACGACCAGGCCGGGTCGCTCGATGCGAATCACGACCGACTCATTGCGTCGAATCACGACGGGCGACTGCGCCGCGTTCACCATGTCCGCCCGCAATTCGGTGTTCTCCGGCAGCTTGCGAACGGCGACGAGCCCGTAGGGCGGCTTCCAATCCGCGGGCTCAGGCCGATCGGAGGCCACGGCTTCGATCTTCACGTCCTCCGGAGTGAGGACCGTCCCTTCGGCAATCTCCCGGGCAGTCACCACCCGCCGGGACTGATACCTCAACCGGAACAGGATGTCGCGCACGCCGACCTCCTTGCCGTCGGCCATGACCACAATCTGAACGGCCACGTGATTGCGTGCGCCGCTCCTGACGAACCGCGGCAGGATCTGCAAATCCTCCACGTCGCCCGACAGAATCAGGTCTTTCGGCTTCGTGGAAGGAATCGTCTCGCAGATCATCGGGGCGGGCGGATGCTGCCGGAGGAAAGTGCGACCGACATCAAGAAACTCCTCCGAATCGATGCTCTTGTGAAAGCGACGGACGGCAATCGTCTCGGCGCCGGTCAGCCGGACTTGCTCCGTGGAGATCCCGTGCGAGGCCAGCCGACTCAGGATCGTCAGACGATCCAATACGGCCCTCTGCCCGGGCATCGAGAGTTGCCCCAGCTTGATCTGGGCCGCGGCCGCCACCAGCGACGGATCGCCCCGGAGCACGCTGACCTGGCCCAATGTCAGAGAACTGCCCTGAACCGTCACCTCGCGAGGCATATGCACCTGCAACAGTGCGGCCTCGACAGGGTCCCCTTCCCCGGCGGGCAAACCATACGAGCACGCCGGCAACAGGATCGCCGTGAGCACGAAGACATGCGAAAGCCTACTACCCATGACCAGCTCCTATCGGAAGAGGTTGCTCGTGTTCTGGAGCATTTCATCGCCGGCCCGGATGGCGCGAGAGTTGATCTCGTAGGCCCGCTGGGCGGTGATCAGATTCACAAGTTCATTCACCATATTGACGTTGGACTTCTCGAGGAATCCGGACTGAATCTCGCCGAAGCCATCCTGCCCGGCCGTGCCGACCACCGGCTCGCCACTGGCGTCGCTCGGGGCATACAGGTTGTCGCCCTGGCTGACCAGGCCGGAGGGATTGACGAAGCGCGCGATCTGGATCGTGCCGACGACCGTGCGGACCCCGGCCGTGTCCGTGACGTTGACACCGCCGTCGGTGCCGATGTCGATCGTCGCGCCCTCCGCCGGGATGGAGATCGCCGGCTCAATCGTGTACCCGGCCTGCGTGACGAGCTGACCGTTCGCGTTGACCATCAGGGAACCGTCGCGCGTGTAGCGAAGATCTCCATTCGACATGAGCACCTGCAGAAACCCGTTTCCACGGATTGCAATGTCGAGGCCGCGCTGGGTATTCTGGAATTCCCCGAGACTGAAGACGCGCAGGGTGGAGGCAATTTTCACGCCGGTGCCCACCTCCATCCCGGTAGGGGCATTGATGCCCGCTGCGATCTCCGTGCCCGGTTCCTTCATCTTCGCGTACAACAGATCCTGGAACTCGATCTGGCTGCGCTTGAAGCCCGTGGTGTTGACGTTCGCCAGGTTGTTGGCGATCACGTCCACCAGTGTCTCCTGTGCCATCATACCTGTGGCAGAGGTGGAAAACGCCCGCATCATAAGCTTTCTCCATTGATTCCGGATGACCGGTCATCGATGCGCGTCCGGGAACGAGAACTCTTCCCGTTTGCGGATCATCCATCGCCAATCATCAACCAACAAACATCGTCATCCCATGGCAACGCCGATCGCGGCATTCGTCGAGTCCTGCTTCACGGACACCAGTCTCATGTTCGACTCGTACATCCTGGAAACGAGGACCATGTTCACCAGTTCCTCGACGAGCTTCACGTTGGACGCCTCCTGGTAGCCCTGCTTGACGATCACATCCTGGGCTGCCGTCGGATCCACGTCCTCCGGCGCCTGAAAGCAATTCTGCCCGACGGGCACCAGCTTGTCCCGGGCATCGGGGAAGTCCATGATCCGGAACTGCCCGACGGTAACCCCGCCTGCGATGACTCGTCCGTCATCGGCGACGTACAGGTCGGCCACGTCCGTCTCAGCAGGCACGATCAGAGGCCCCCCTGTCCCGGCAACCAGACGGCCCATCGTATCCACGACCTGTCCGTTTTGATTCGTGCTGAAGACCCCGTGTCGGGTGTACACCGGACCTTCCGGGGTCTCGATCACGAAAAACCCCTCTCCATGCAGCGCAAGATCCAGCGTCCGGCCCGTCTGCACCAGGGTTCCCTGAGAAAAATCGAAGAGCCCCTGGGACTGGTCTCCTTCGCCCTGCTCGTCGCCGGACTCCTGGGCGGCCAGGACCTGCGTGAAACTGTTGCATCGACGTTTGAAGCCTGCCGTGCTGACATTGGCCATGTTGTGCGCAATGATGTCGAATTCCTTGGTCAAGGCATTCAGACTCGCACCTACCTGGGCCCCGATATCCGTCACGTCAGACTCCCGTGGTTATGTCACGTCTCTGGCGGCGCCCACGACCGGCGTGGACGCCCCGGCTATTGTCTGGTTTTGCACGCCGCCCTCGTCCTCCCGGGACGCCATCGCGGCGGTGATATACGCCAGTTCATCGATCTCGGCATCACTCAGACCCGTGAGTTCGATCGCAATCGACTTCCCGGAATCCGAACCGCGACAGTGTCTCACCCGACCGATGCCTGCAATGGTGCCCCATCCGCCGGGCACGTCGGCGCTGCCGTGGTCGAGCGTGAACACCACCAGGACTCTGTCGCCCGGGTGTACCTGCACGGCGCTCTGGATCCGCAAGCCCGGCCCGGCCAGTTCCGTCATCCGTCCCTCTGCGAAGACCGGCACTTCGCCCACCGGAACACTCCCGGCAGCCCACGAAGCCGTTCTCCCTCCCGTGATGGTCCCCATCGCCGGCCGGGAAGGATGGGCCTGTCGGAAAGGCAGATACGCGATCAGTGCGTATCCGTGAACCGCCACGCGAGGGAACCGCCGACGGTTCGTGGATTGCACCGTGTCGCAGTGGTTGAGAACCAGCCGTATCCCATCGCAACTCACGGTCGAGGTATCAAACTCCCACGCGGACAGACCGGTGTAGTGTCGGACCTGCCAGCAGTCGCCGGAGCGGCTCTCCATCGGCGCCGCCAGCTTGACGGCAAACTCGATCTCATCATTCCTCACAATCTCGCCTCGGGCAACGAGGGCGTCCGCCGGCCGGGTCCGCGTCAGCTCGACAGTCTTGCCCGGCGCGATATCGCGGCTGCTGGCCGGCCCCAGACCCGCCATGTCCCTGGCAAGGGAGGCGATCTGGAAACCCAGTTTCTCACGCAGGCGGCCGATTTCCATCCGAAGGTGCTCGTTCTCCTGCGTCGTGCGGGTCCGCGTACACTCGGTCAACAGCTTGACCGCGCCGCGATCGAACGCATCGACGGCGGTGAATACATCGTGGGTCCGCCGCAGCCCGCTCCTCATGACGATCGCCAGCAGGATCTGGCGATCGCGCGCCCCCAGTCCTCGCCGCAACGCGTTTTCCGTAAAGACCTCTCGTGTCTGGCTTCGTTTCTGCACCCATCGCGAGTAGCTGACCCCGATCAGCAAGACCACCAGCACGATGAGCAGGAGGACGGCCACCAGCGTGAAACCGTGCGTGGAGGCACGCCCGCCGCCCAATTGGCGTACAGCCTGCCACCGTTCCAGAACCGTCAATCCCAACAAGATGTGGTCAATCCCCTGCATGATGCCGTGACAGATCACCTTACCGAATCAGATTCGTCAGTTCGCGAAGAATGTCGTTCGCCACGCTGATCGTCCGGGCGTTCGCCTGGAAACCGTTTTGCGCCTCGATCAGGGTCACGAACTCCGTGGCGATGTCCGCATTGGATTTCTCCAGGGCGCTGCCTTGAATGGAGCCGGCGCCGACGCTCATCGCCTGAGTGACCACCGCCGTTCCGGAGTTCGCCGATGCGGTGAAGTAGCCGTTGCCGGCGCTCTCGAGACCCGACGGGTTCCGGAACAAGGACACGGCCAGGGTCGCGATGTCTTTCTTGACTCCATTCGTGAAGGACCCGACAAGGATTCCCTCGCTGCTCACGGACACCGCGGAAAGACTCCCGGCTTCATACCCGTCCTGTTCGCGCGCCACGGCCGTCGAGTTGCCCGCGAACTGCGTCAGGCCGTCGAACGAGTTGGGGGTCCCGAAATTCAATGCGATGGTTTGCGTATGCGCAGCATCGTGCGCGAATGCGACGACAAATTCCGCCGCCTCGCCGTCCGGGATTCCCGAGAAGGCACCGCTCTGAGGATCGAACGTCAGGCCGCTGACGCGACGGTTCTCAGGGGCGATTTCCACGACGTTGCCCGTGATGGAGGTCAGGACCATGTCCCACGTATTGGTTTCATCCGTGCGCACCAGCGCCGCCGACAGGACGTGCTTGCCGCCCTGGGTATCGTAGATGGCGATATTGGCGTTCTGGACCTCATCGCCCCCCACCGTGGTCAGTTCGAAGTAGGACGGGGTCTCCAGGGAGCCGGCGCCGGAATAGGAAAACGTGATATCCGATTTGCTGTATCCCGTCTCGTCGTCGGTGATGGTGATCTTGCCGTTGACAAAGGACGCCGTGGCGTCCGTGAGGACGTTGTTGTTGAGATGATCGATCAGGTTGTTCACCGTCGTCGTGCTTGTGACCGTGAACGTCAGGCCGGAACTGAGGTCGGTGCCGTCCCGATTGTACCCGGAGATCGTGATGGTCCCCGTCTGCGCGGCGCCCAACTGTCCGTCCGCACCCGAGCCGCCGCTGAACTGGTCGAGTTGATCGATCTGCACAGTCGCCACCGCCTCGGTGCCGTCCAGCGTGTAGGTCACATTCGACGACAGCACCTGGGCCATGTCAGTGCCCGTGGCGTCGGAGCTGAGATTGCCGGTGAAGGACACTTCGGAAGTGGCATTGGCCGGGAGCGCGACATCGTACGGAACCTGGATGCTGCTGTCGTCGGCGACCTGAAATCCGTCGGCCTCACCGGTCAGACCGATACGCTGGACCCGGTACCCCGTGGATGAGTCGACCAGGAAACCGGCCGCATCGACGCTGAACGCGCCGGCCCGCGTGTACAGAAGCTGCTCGCCATTGCTGACGACGAAGTAGCCCTCGCCGTCGATGGCCATATCCAGGGCGTTGCCCGTATCGACGATGCTGCCCTGCGTCATGTCCGCCGTGATGCTGGCAACACCGACGCCGCTGCCCATCTGCAAGGGGTTGGTGCCGCCGACGCTGTCCGTCGGTTGCGACGCCTGCGAAAGGGTCTGGCTGAGCAACTCGCTGAAATTCGTCCGGCTGGCCTTGAACCCCGTCGTATTCACGTTTGCCAGGTTGTTGCCGGCAACGTCCAGCATCTGTTGATGGGCCTGCATCCCCGTTACGCCTGAAGACAACGCATATGACATGAACGTGCTCTCCTATTATTGGACTCTGCGAATGCGCCATCAATCCCGAATCGATGTCACATCCGACAGACTGACTGTCTGATCCCCTACGGTGAGTACAATTTCGCTGTCCTGCCCCAAGGTCACCTCCGTAACCTGGCCCGTCACCGTCTCCGTCGTGCCATCTTCCAGAGTCGCGGCGTACGAGACTTCCTTGCCGATCAGCGAACTCGCGTAGCTGCGTTGGGCGGATTCGAGCATCCCGCTGAACGAGGTGTTCAGCGTCTCCAGTTGCTGGAGTTGATTGAACTGCGCCAACTGCGACGCCATCTCCTGGTTGTCCATCGGATCGAGGGGATTCTGGTTCTGCAGTTGCGTCACCAGCAGCGACATGTAGTCCATCTGGATGTCACTGGCCGACTTGATCGTCGATACTGAGCTCATCCGTCCGTACTCCTTATCTAAAGCAGGCACACATTCGTCCACCGCGAGATCACATACACGGCATTCCAACGAAGCCAGTACAGCAACCATCGTGCCAGCGGACCGACTCCCGCAGAAATCACGAAGGATAAAATCGCGCAGACCGACGTGCGGCTACTGATCCACAGGTCCGTGCCTCCCGGCAGCCCCGGCTCCATTCACTCCGAGGCGATCTGCGACCAGGAAGAATTTTCCCCCCGGCAGAAGATTTTTCCTGAATTCGCCCGAATCCTCGCAGCAACCGCCGCGAAGCCTCGCGTCGACACAGTGACATCGATGCGTCCCATAAGAACCAGGGGCGAATTCCTATCGAAACCTTCCCGTCCACGTCCGATCATCCGCCCGTTCTCGGACCGTCCCATAAAAGAGAGGGGCGATGTCACTGAGTGACATCCAATCGAACACGTATGATCTCCCGCGTCCAATAAAGATTAAAGATGTCACAGACCACCGGTCGATGTGGGGGGTGTCTCCATCGAGACTGCTGGACGACCATGGATGAATGAATGAATCGAGGAGATATGAGTCTGGTACGAAGGATTGTAGTAGTCAGCAAAAGACCGCAGATCCATGCCCTCGCGCATGAACTGGCGCGCGAGGTGTTCGCCGCCGACGATTTGTCCGAGGCGGAAGAGATCATTGCCACCGTATCTCCGAGCCTCGTGGTCTTTGAAGGTCCCTTCACACCCGCTCATCTGCGGGCATGTCTCGGGAGCGCACTCTCGGATGCTCGACCGTCGCCCCTGGCGGTCATCCTTCCTGCCGGCGGCAGCCCTTTCCCGGACGGCGAATACAAACAGGCGGGCATCATGGTCTGCCCGACGGGGGATGACGACTGCACGCGGCTCCGCGCCATTGTGACCGCCATGATCGAGACGACGCAGAACCAGACCGCGGTGGAGCGGGACGGCGCCATGTTCTTCCATGACGAAACCGCGGCCGCAGTGAAGATGGCGGGTCGCAGCCCCGCCATCGCCAGGACCCTCCATATGATCAAGCTGGTCGCCGGCAGTCGCTGCAATCCGATTCTCATCGTGGGCGACACCGGCACCGGCAAAGAGGTCGCCGCCCAGGCCGTGCACATGTTGAGGCACGCGGGCGACCCGTTCGTCGCGGTCAACTGCGCGGCGCTCACCGCCAATCTGCTGGAAAGCGAGTTGTTTGGGCACGTCAAAGGCTCGTTCACCAGCGCCGATCGCGACAAGACCGGGCTGCTCGAGATGGCCGGGACCGGGACGATCTTCCTTGATGAGATCAGTGAAATGCCGCTCGATCTCCAAGCCAAGCTTCTGAGAGTCCTCCAGGAGCGGGAATTCCGCAAGGTCGGCGGCGTCAAGGACATCGAGTGCAAGGCGACGATCATCGCGTCCAGCAACCGGGACCTCAAGAAGGAGGTCCGGGAAAAACGATTCCGCCAGGACCTCTACTACCGCCTGAACATCTGTCCGATCGCCATGGCGCCGTTGCGGTCGCCGGAGCGGAAACAGGATATTCAACTGCTGGCGCAGTACTTCCTGACGACTTCGAGCATCTGCGCCCACAGGCTGGCGCCGGTCACGTCGATCACGAAGCTCGCGCTGGAAGCTCTCTCCCGGCACGACTGGCCGGGCAATGTGCGAGAGCTGCGCAACGTCATCGAACGGGCGATCCTGTTCGAAACCACCGATAAGATCGGACTGTCCAGCATCATCATCGATCCGATCGACTGCGAGGAGACCTCCTGCCACGGCGTCGATGGGCGCATGCGAGACTTCTCCCTGGAGAAGGCGGAACGCGAGTTGATCGCTCGCGCGCTGCATGAGACAGGCTGGCAGAAGACACAAGCCGCCGCACTGTTGGGGATTACCCGCGCCACGCTGTACGCCAAAGTCAAACAGTACAACCTCCGCAAAGGCGCTTCCGCGGCAGACGAGGTCGAAATCACCGCATCAGATCCTTGCGAGACCCTGCCCGTGGGCGTCGGTTGACGGAATCACCCGCCTCCCAATCCCCTCTCCAGGGTACGACCGTCCCGCGTTCCGTCCTGCCCGCAGAGACGGGAGTTCCTTCTATCGCGTCGCCCCATGCGGAGAGTCGAGGTCTCGATTCGGATTCGCCGGATCGTACCGTGTCAGAAAATCCACCGAACCGTATAGAATCCTGACACGAGGACCGCACGGGAAAGCCCGGAGCGAACGCAACAGAAAGGCCTTTCCGCCGCAAGTTCGACAGTTCTCGTCGGGCCCGGGCATACTGATGCATCTGGCACGATTGTTGCTAAAGAAAGGGTGGGTTCTGGGCCGCAATCACCAAATCCGGGCGGCGCCGGACCCTGTGAATTGACGTCCCGGGGGCACCGACAACGGAATGTTCAGAAAGAAGAAGAACCAGGATCGCGAGGAGCCAAGGCAGCCACAAACGCCGTCCGACGGCGATTTGTTCGGCGCTCCGCTGGCGGAACAGCCAGCCGATAGCGACGTCTTCTCCTCGCTGGCCGGATTTGAACCCGAACCCTTCCCTGCAGAGGCGCAGGAACGTCGGGGGACCTATCCCGCCGCGAGGCCCGCGATCTCGTTTCGTCCGAGCTACCTGCCTTTGCATCTGGACCATCTCTCGAGCGTGCAGAAGATCCTGGTGTTCGGGATCATCACGATCTCGGCGGCGCTCGCCTACACCGTGGTGGCCCGGATGGGGCACCGCAACGGGGCGAGCGGGACACCAAGTCAGGAACAAAGGGCCGAGCTGTCCTCCCCTCTCGGTCAGCCCTCGACCGAGCCCCAGCGGCGGACACAACCGGCTCGGGAAGTCAAAGGCAACGACCCCCGGCTGGGGACGGTCTCGCCCAATGAGCCCGAGCCCATGGAGGACATCTCGCCGAGCATCCCCAGTCCGGAACCCCTGTCCCTGCAATTGGCCAACAAACTCTACGAGAAACGCGAGTACGAACATGCCTTCGTCGCCTATGACAGGCTCTATCGGCGACTGGCCGCAACGGAAGAGAACCGGCCGCTGCGCGACTTTCTGGTCCTGCGAATGGCCATGTGCAGCAACAGGAGCGGGGACGTCACGCAGGCCGACACGCTGTTCCGGACCGTATCCCTGAGCCGCCTGCCAATCCTCAGGGCGCTGGCGAGATACAATCAGAGCACTATGTTGCTCGAGCGGAAACGCTTTCTCGAAGCCGCCACGAGGGCTTATCAAACCATCAGCCTGATCGGGGTGGCGGACATCGACGACAAATGGGTCTCGGCCGTTGAACAGCAGTGTTGGTTCCTCGTCGCCGAGGCGGTGTCCCGGAATCTGCTGTCTCTCAGCGACGCGGACGCCAACCTGCCGGCGGAGCTGTGGGGCCGGCATCCCGACGTCGATCCCTTCGTGGAGATGGAGGAGCCACAGTTACGCGTCTTCCTGGCCTCCGGATTCGAGAAGCTCGATGAGGCGGCCTTGAGCCCCCAGATCCGCCCCACGACCGGGATGAGTGCTGCGGACCGATGGTCGGTGGTCTGCAACGGCGCATCCATCGAGGAACTGCTGGCGAGATTCGCGTCCAACGCCGGACTCAACCTGCGGTGGGCGGACAACGGACAGACGGCCCCCGCCGAAGAGAACATGCGGAAAAGACCCGTCTATCTGTATCTGCCCTCCGCAACAGTCCAACAGGTGATTACGGTCGCCGCGGGCAGCGTCGGTCTGCTCGCCCAGCTCGATGACAGCGGTCGCAACATCACCGTACACGACCCGACATCCTACTCCTCGCTGGCTGAGCATACGAAGCTCCTGACCGACGAGTCGATCTCTCTGTGGCAGCGGTTCCTGCTGGCGGCGGATACCGATCAGCGGGCTCCCAACGGGCACTTCACCGTGGCGCTGCTCCAGGCCGTTCGCGGACAGCTTGACGAGGCCATCGCCGAGTACAAACTCGTCGCGAACCGGTTTCCGAAACATGTGCTGGCCCCCCACGCCCTGCTGGAATCGGGCAAACTGAAAGTGAAACTGCGGGACTACGTCGGGGCCCATGCGGATCTCAAGCAGCTCGTGGAAGTGTATCCTGAGACCGATCTGGCGGACACCGCCTGCCTGCACCTGGCCGACGCAACGATGAAGGCAGGTCTGTTCGAGGAAGCGGCGGGCCTGTATCGCAAGGTCTACAACCTCGGCTTGTCGGCCGAATCCCAGGCTGCCTCGGCCCTGGGCGCCGGCCGGTGCTCCGTCGAGATGGGGGACCACGAGGAAACGGCGCGATGGCTCAATCGCTACGTGACGCTCGCCCGGGATCAGAACCGCCCGGAGTTTCACGCCGCGTGTCTGTTGCTCGGGAAAGCGTATCTCGCCTTGCACAAGCCGCAACAGGCTCACGTCGCGCTGAACCTGGCCCTCAAGGGCGACCTGTCGCGTCAGCAGTACGTGGAAACGATCGCCGTGCTCGTCAAGGCATACATTGAGCAGGGACTTCTGCTGGAGGCCCTGCAGACAATCGAGGGCACGGCCGGATGGCAGCTCTCACAGCAGGAGAGCATCGAGTTGCTCCTGTTACGGGTACAGGTGCTTCGCTCAATCGGCCTGGTGAACAAGGCGATCGCCCTGCTGCAGGAGAAAGGGCAGTTCCTGCCGAGTCCCGAGCTCAAGGGCGCAGTCGCAATCGAACTGGCGGCATGCTACAGCGACAACGACGACATCGAATCGGCCAGAAAGACGCTGAGCGACGCATTCGCGCTGGTCGGGCCGGGATCGCTGGGTCAGCAGATCGGCCGGGAGTTGGCCCGCACATGCCTGCGTCTGGGGCAGACAAGCCAGACCGTCTCGGTGTGCTCGCAGTTGCTGGAGCATGCCTCGGCGACCGAGAGACCGCCGGTCCTGAACCTGCTGGCCGAGGCGTACCGCAAACAAGGCCAGTACGACCGCGCCATGGCCGCCATGCTGAACCGATATGATGATGCGACGGATCCGAACCTCGTCCAGACCTCGCCGGGCGTGAAGGTCACCCCAGGACAACAAGCAACAGAATAGATAAGGATAAGAGCCGATGAGCACTACCGCGTTGAACTCACCGTTGGCAAAAGCCTGTACGATCCTGTCGCTGCTGGTCTGCGTGAGAACCTTGCCGGCGGCGGATTCGGCCCGATCCCGGACGAAGGCGCAGGATCAAACGTCGGCATACGCCGAGGGAGGAGTTCACGACCCATGCGCCGTCGGCCAGATTACGCAGTCCGACGCGGGCACTGCGGGGTCCTCCGACACGGCCATCTCGCTGGCCAAACTCATGAGCCGGACGAAGAACCAGGCGAAATCATTACAGACGGGCCCCAACCAAGGCGGCACCCTGACTCGCGACCTCTGGTCGAACCGGGTCGCAGCACCCGAGCAAGGGAAGGAAGCCGAGGCCAGCCTGGCCCTCCGGCGTCTCGTCCGACAGGTTCGATCCATGAAATTCGAGGATCAGAACCCAGGTCCGACCTTCACGCCGCCGGCCGAATCCCTGCCGTCTGATGAAACGCTGGAGACGCAGCTCGCGGAGATGAACGCAACGGGATCGACCCCGACTGCGGTTGCTACTCCGGCCGCAGCCGCCTCGGGGGCCTCGCCCTCCACCAAGGTTCAGAAGACGCTCGGCATCCTGCAGCAGAACGCCGACCAGATCCAGGATCCGCTCGAAATGGCGGAATTGTTGTTCCTCAGCGGACGACCGGCGGAAGCCGCGCCCTTCTACGCCAAAGCGCTGGACGGTTTGAGCCGCACCGATCCAACTTACGAGGCGGATCGAGCATGGGTCCTTTTCCAACTCGGCAACAGCCTCCGCGAGACCGATATCGTCAAGGCCCAGGAAGCCTACATGAAGCTCGTCTCCGAGTACCCTGCCTCGCCGTGGACGGAACTGGCAAAGGCCCATGGGCGACTTCTCACCTGGTACCAGAAGAGCCGGCCGGAGCAAACGACGACCCCTCAACTGTAGCGGACAACGCACTTCGTCGTGAAACGCCGTTCCGAAACCGCACGCGGGAGACACCGAACGTGAGCAAGACCGAGAATCAGGACAGAGGCAGGATGCGACAGCACAGCGACCATACGACAGTCCTGATCGTGGACAACGACCCGCAGACCATACGACCCATGCTGGAACTCCTGGCGCACAAGGGCATCGGCGCCAGATTGGCTTCATCAAAGAAGGCGGCCATCGACGCCCTCGACCGCACTCCCTGCGATCTGGCGTTTCTCAGCACGCGGGCAACAGGTCCGGAGGGTCATTCTGACGCTTTTGAACTGCTCGGCGCGATTCGCGCAGTCGCTCCCGAGATGCCGGTCGTCATGATGGCTGAAACCTCGGAACCGGCCGGGGAGTCGGGTCTGCTCCATCGCAGTGCACAGACCGCCGTCCGCGCAATCCAGTCCGGCTGCAGGGATTTCCTGCTCAAACCGCTGGACCGTCGCACCGTCGAGGAGATTCTGGACGCGGTCCTGCCCAACCGTCCGGTGGCGACCGCCGCCTCGGCCCGGGAAGGCAACCGCTGCCTCTACCAGATCGTGGGCAGAAGCCCTCGGATGCTTCAGGTCGTCAGCCTGGCCGAGCGAATCGCCCCAACGTCCGTGCCCGTGCTCATCAGCGGCGAGAGCGGAACGGGCAAAGAGCTGCTCTCTCTGCTGATTCACCACAAGAGCCGCAGGGCGCTGGGCCCCTTTGTCCGGGTCAACTGCGCCGCGATGAGCGACAGCCTGCTGGAGAGCGAACTGTTCGGACACGAGAAAGGCGCGTTTACCGGCGCGTACACTCAGAGGAAGGGCCGGTTCGAGATGGCCCACGGCGGCACGTTGCTGCTCGATGAGATCACGGAGACCTCATTGACGTTTCAGGCGAAATTGCTGCGGATCATCGAGCAGCAGGAATTCGAGCGCGTCGGCGGCAACGACAACATTAAGGTGAATGTCCGGATCATCAGCACGACCAATCGGGACCTGCTCCACGAGGTGCAGATGGGGCGTTTCCGCCAGGACCTCTACTACCGCCTCAGCGCGGCCCGGATCGTGGCGGCCCCGTTGCGGGAACGCCGGGACGATCTGCCGGAGCTGATCTGGCACTTCGTAAACCTGCACGCGAGAGAGACCCAACGCCGGATCGAGACCATCGACCCCACAATGCTGGAGATCCTCGCAAACTACCACTGGCCGGGCAACGTGAGGCAATTGCGCAACGTGGTGCTCACCTCCCTGATCCTTGGCGCCGGTCCGGTGTTGTCGCTGGCCGATGTTTCCTGGCTCTTCGATGAACTCCAGCCTCTGACACAGCGCAACACGGATTGCGGTCTGAACGGCATTTGCAGGCACGATTCGGGGTCGGCCGCCGGCAGCGGAATCCTCGCGGGGCCAACCGGCCTCGGAGGCATCCGCCTCGAAGAGATCGAGCGGCAGGCGATTCTCGAAACGCTGCAACAGACCTCCGGCAACCAGACCCGGGCGGCCAAGGTCCTGGGGATCAGCGACCGAACGCTGCGAGAGAAGATCCGCAGATATCGCCGGGAAGAAGGGACGGAGACTCCCAGTGCGACATATCGCGTTCGGGAGTCGCTGCAACCGGTGTCTTGAGCCGCAATGACGATGAATCCATTGAGAACGAGGGAATACACAGATGGCAGAGCCAGAGAAAGTTGAAAAGGGAAAAGACGGCGAGCCGGCGATTCCGCCGAACAAAGGGCCCATGGCAAAGATCATGCCGTGGTTGATCGTCGTCGCGGTGGTCGTTGTCTTCGCTGCGGGTGGCTTCGTCGTCGGCCGGCTGTTCGGCACGAGAGGTCAAGCCCAGACGGCCTCCGCAAAGCAATCCCCGTCAGAGCAGAATCAGCTGAAGGAGCTCGACCCGGTCACGAACAAGGATGAGGGCTGGTTCTACGAACTGGAGCCGACCGTCGCAAACCTCAACGAGCCGGGCGTCACACGGTATGTCCGCATTACCTTGACCCTCGACATCACCCAGGCATGGGCCCAGGAGGAGGCGAAACTCTTCCTGGATCAGAAGAAGCCCCTCATGAAGCACTGGCTCACCCTCTATCTGGCCAATCAGACGATCGAGGACACGCGAGGCGAGAGGAACCTCATGAGTCTGCAGGCCAATATCCGCGATATTTTCAACAAGGGGTTGTTCCCGGATTCTGAGCCCCGGATCAAGGACATCCTGTTCAAGGAGTTCGCGATCCAATGACGGACGCGTCGGTCAATCATCTCGGGAAAGCCAGGATCCAGCAGCTTCTTGCTGCAGTGGGCTCCGTCCCGGCGCAGGATCGAGCAACCGGTGACGTGATCGAGTACAATTGGCGAGATCCGCACTGGCTGAATGCGGATCAGATCAACCGGCTGGCAGCCATCATGAGCCAGGTTGCCGCGAAGTTGAGCAACGTATTCACCCGATCGTTCAGCCGCAAGTTCGAGGTCTCCCCAACCGCTGTCACTCAGCATTTTGCCAACGATCTGCCCCGCCTGATCGAGACCAACCGCGTCCAGTGCCTTCCGTTCGGCCCGGACGACCGCTCACCGTGCGGATTCATCGCGATTTCGTCTCAGACAACGCGGGACTGGGTCACGAGACTGCTGGGCGATACCGAGTCCGCCGGCGACGCGGACCGGCCGTTCTCCTCGCTCGAGGAATCCCTGCTGTCCGACCTGGTGGCGGCAGTGCTCGATGCGTTCCTGGCATCATTGCGGCCGCACGAGACCCTCAGGAGCAGCGGCCAACTGGCCAAGGGCCCGCCCGTAATCCACTTCGAGCCGACCGAAGAGATCTGCCGAGTCGTATTCCAGGTCAAGGAAGCAGACAAGGGCGATCCCTCCGATATCACATTCCTGCTGTCGTGCAGCCGGCTGGCCGCGCTCCTGGGCAAGACGCCCGCGCCAACTCCCCGAACGACACCCCAGGAACTGTCGAGAACCCTGTTGGAACACCTGCAACAGATGCCTGTGACCGTGACGGCCAGACTGGCCACAGCCACCGTCGGCTTCCAGGAGATCCTGAACCTCGGCCCGGGCGATATCCTGCTGCTGGACAAACCGATCCATGAGATGGTGGAGCTGGTCATAGAGGGCCGCACGGCGTTCCGAGGTCGTCCGACCCGATCCAACGGCCAGTACGCAGTTCTCGTCAGGGAATCCCAGGCCCGGCACGCGCAAGAGATGCCAACCCCGAAGACACCCGGTGAACCCAAGAAAGGATAGAACGGCAATGCCTGATACCGTAAATGCTCCGGCACAAAGCCCGCCTCAACAGGATCAGAATGAGACGACCCCACAGGGCGACGGCAAGACGCAAGTCCGCTCGGTCGAGTTCCCCGAGGCGCCGCAGAGCGCTGCGGCCGCCGGAGCCGGCCAGTTGGACATCCTTCTCGACATGGATATCCCCATCACCGTGGTGCTTGGGACCACGCAAATCCCGGTGCGACGGCTCCTGCAGCTTGGGCCCGGCTCCGTCCTGCAACTCGAAAAGACCGTCGAGACGCCGGCCGACCTGTTCCTGAAGGACTCCAAGTTCGCAGAGGCCGACGTGGTCGTCGTGGAGGACCGATTTGCCGTACGTATCCGGCAGATCGTAGGGGCCGGCGTCCCGGTCGCCGCCCAGGGCTGAAACACAGGACAGATTGCAGACTGACGTATGGCCGCAGATCAATCCATAGCAGCAAGCTTCCCAGCCGGCGACGACGGCACACTGAATATCCCCTTTGCCGCGCACAGCAACATCATCATGGCCCTCGGCCTCGTGGCGATCCTGGCGACTCTGATCGTCCCGTTGCCGACAATGCTGCTGGACCTGTTGCTGGCCTGCAGCATCTCACTGGCGCTGGCGATCCTGATCGTGACGCTGTCCTCCAAAGAGGCCCTGGAACTCTCTACATTCCCCTCGCTGCTGCTGTTCACCACGCTGTTTCGCCTGTCCTTGAACGTGGCCTCGACGCGACTGATTCTCCTGCAGGGCGATGCCGGCAAGATCATCCAGACGTTCGGCGGATTCGTCGCCGGCGGCAGTCTCGTGGTCGGCCTGGTGATCTTCTTGATCCTCGTCATCATCCAGTTCATCGTGATCACCAAAGGCGCCGAACGCATCAGCGAAGTGTCCGCCCGTTTCACCCTCGACGCCATGCCCGGCAAGCAGATGGCAATCGACGCCGACCTGAACGCAGGGATCATCACCGAAACCCAGGCCAATGAGCGGCGAGCCAAGATCGTCAAGGAAAGCGAATTCTACGGGGCCATGGACGGGGCCAGCAAGTTCATCCGCGGCGACGCCAAGGCCGGCCTGATCATCACGGCCATCAACCTCGTCGCCGGCATCGCCATGGGCTATTCCCGCGGCATGGGCGTTACAGCCGCCATCCAAACCTACTCGATCCTGTCCATCGGCGACGGTCTGATCAGTCAGATCCCTTCGCTGATCATCTCCATCAGTTCCGCCTTTCTCGTCACCAAAATCTCGTCGAACCACGGCGTCGGACAGGACCTCTCCAAGCAGTTCCTCAAAGCGGGTCAGCCCCTGACGACCGCCGCGTTTATCATCGGAGCCATGGCGCTGGTGCCTGGGATGCCCAAGATCCAGTTCCTGCTTCTGGCCGCCGGCGCAGCCATGGTCGGACGGGTGGCGAGGAAGATCGAGAAGATCCCTGCCAAGGCCGCCCCGGTCACCAAGAAGAAATCGGAAAAGGAGCCCGTGGAAGACCTGCTCGACGTGGATCGCGTCTCCGTCCACGTCGGCGTGCGTCTGATCACCATGGTTGATCCGCGACGGAGCAACACGATTTTCGATCGCATCGGGGCCGTGCGGCGGCAGTTCGCCCAGCAGATGGGCATCGTGATCCCGCTGGTTCGCCTGCGGGATGACCTGAATCTCGAACCGAATGCGTATGAAATCCGGCTCTCAGACATCCCGGTCGCCAAAGGCTTCCTGGAACCCGACATGTTCCTGGCCATGGATTCCGGGGTCGTGCAACAGAAGATCGACGGCATCAAGACCACCGAGCCGGTCTATGGGCTGCCGGCCCTGTGGATCCAGGCGACAAAGAAGGAAACCGCCGAACTCAATGGGTACACGGTGATCGATCCGGAATCCGTGTTCATCACGCACCTGTCCGAGACGCTCAAGCGGCATGCCGACGACATGCTCACCCGCGAAGACGTGCAACTCCTGATCGACAGGCTGCGAAAGAACCAGCCGTCCCTGGTGGGAGAGGTCGTCGGCACCGAAGGCGAGATCTCGGCGGGCGTCCTGCAGCGAGTGCTTCGGAATCTGCTCCGCAGCAACATCCCCGTTCGCGAGCTGACGGCGATCCTGGAGGCGTTGGCCGAGAACGCATCGAAGACCAAGAATGTGACCACGCTGACCGAAATCGTCCGGAAATCCCTGAGTCGCACCATCACGGAGTTGTACCGGGACGCCAAAGGCAAGATCGCCGCCATCACGTTCGACCCGTCGTTCGAGCATCAGTTGACGTCCTCGCTGCGTCAGGAGAACGGCGAACTGACCCTGGGCGTCCCGGCGGAGACGGCGATCGACCTGAACCGCAAGGCGGCCGACGCCTGGAAATCCGTCATGGACCAGGGCAGAGACAAGACGGTTCTCCTGTGCGACGCCCGACTCCGCGCCCCGCTGGCCCAACTGCTGGCGCGCAGCCTGCCGATGTTGCCGGTTGTGGCCTACGACGAGATCGTTCTGGGAACCGAGGTGCTGCCGGTCGCTACGATTGCAGTCGCACCCAATGAAATGACGATAAGGAGTGAGTAGCGATGCTGCTGCCTGTCCGATCCATAGCGGTCAGCACCGGGGTTCTCTGTTTCTTTACGATAGGCATTATCGGCTCTCTCGGCGGCCTGTCGCCCCACGTCTGCTGCAAGCGGGCGGTGCTGGGGGCCGCCGTGGCATACGTCGTGGCGGGAACCGCCATGCGGGCCGTCAATGCAATCCTCGTGCAGGCCGTAATCGCCAGTCAGATCAAGGAGATGGAGAAGCCGGGCAACGGTGAAAAGTAACGATATGGCACAGACCCGTGAACAACAAACCGCCGCAGAGCGGGCGTCGGAGGCCGGGAGCACGTGTGGTCTCCAGACTCCCGTGCCCGGTTTCGACGCCCGGCGAGCAATTCAGGATGCACAACATCCCGAGAATGACGACCATCTCAAGGCTGCGGCGGTTCGCGCCTACAACGGGCACAGACACCGCTGCATCGGGGACGACGAGATCGTCCAACTGCTGCCGATGGTCCGGAAGATCGCCCGCCGGGCCGTGAGCTATGTCAAACCGCCTCTGTCCTTCGAGGACCTGGTCTCGGCCGGCACGGTCGGCCTGCTCAAGGCAGCCAGGGATTTCGATGCTGCGCACCAGGCCGAGTTCAAGACATATGCTTACATCCGCATCAAAGGCGCAGTGCTCGACGAACTACGCAGGGCCTCCCTGCTGCCCTCCGGGGTAACCCGCCAGATCCGGGCGGCCCGGGAGATGTGCCGCCAGATCACCCAGCAGACGGGCAGCGCCCCCACCGATGAGGAGTTGGCTCAGCGGCTCGAAATCTCCGTCGAAGAGATCGGCGGGCTGTTCGAGAGCGCCAGGGCGCAGCATTTCACCTCGATCGACGCCCTCGATCAGGAAGAACCCGCCCTGGGGAAAATCCTGGCTTGTACCGATACGGACGCGCCGGACGGCCAGGTGGCGAGGACCGAGCTCATCGAGCAACTCAAGAAGGCCATGCAGGAATTGGATGAGCGTCGCCTGCAGATCATCGTCCTTTATTACCAGCAACATCTCACTATGAAACAGATCGCGGAAGTGCTTGAGATCACGGAATCACGCGTCAGCCAGTTGCACGCCAGCGCGCTTTTCAGCCTGTCAACCAGATTGGAGCCGTGGAAAGATGACGGATAGCGATTTCAATTACATCAAGCCCGTGGAGAATCTCCATAGTGTCCACAGTCTGACGCCCGCCCAGGAGCGAGGGGAACAAAAACGCAGGCAGAAACCACAGCGGAAGCCGCCGCAGCAGCAACAACAGCCGTCGGAAGACAAGCCGCCCAATGAGACGCCCCAGGGATCGACGCCCGACCAACACAATGACCCGCACAGAATCGATTACTGCGCTTGACGCCGGGTCCTTCTGAGAGTCGAATGACCAAAGGTAAACGACATGATGCCCAAGACCATACGACATGTATTGAAAGCCGCCGAGGTCACTTTGGATGACCCGGTTCAACTGGCGATCGATCCGGCCGCGACGACAGGCTGCTGCGGACCGAAATCGGCGCCGGCCGGTCCCAGCGCACGGATCACGCAGACTCATCCGGAGTATGCGATGATCGAAGTGACCTGCGCATGCGGCAGAACCACCCAGGTACGTTGTGATTACGTGGCCGCGTCCCCCTCCGACGTCCGGCAGGAGCCGACACCGGAGTAACGACGCGATCCCCGCCACACGATGACAGGGCCGGTCGAAGAGAAGGTCTGCCGGCCCGATGGAGAAACAGTATGATCCGAACCGCAAGATCGATAGTGTGGATGCTTGCGATTGCCACAGCGGGAATCGCCGGGTGCACGACGCCGGGCCCCGCGAGCACCGACACCCAGGCCGGCAGCCCGGACGACGCCACGGCCAAACGATTCCGCGATACGCCGCTGGAAGGCCGCACGGCCGTCGAGTCCGCCATCGAGCTGTCCGAGAAATACGCCAAACTGTCCGACGTGAGCGTCACGCTGCGACAGGAAAACCAGCGGCTTACGAGCGAGAACGAGACCCTGCGAGAGCAGGTGACCACCCTCGACGCCAAGCTCAAACAGACGCAGAAGGAACTCACGGAAGCCAACAATCTGTTGATCGAGATGCTCACGGAGCTGAACCATTGGAAGAGCAACATTCTTGGCTTCCGCGGCGAAATGCGAGACGCCGCCAGCGCCCAGTTGGAGGCACTGCTGAAGGTCCTCGAAATCCTGGGCGGAGAGGCCGAAGCGGGGGCGATAGGACAACGCCACATGACCACGCTGAAGCCCGATGCAAACGAAACACCGACGGTCCAGGAACCCGCAGCATCGCAGGAGAGCGAGCCGAATGGAGCCGAGCCCAATGGAATATAGCGACACCACGATCAGGCCCCACCGCAGGAGGGCGAGGATCAACCCGAACGGGTTGGCGAAGCTATGCCTGCTGGCGACCCTGGCACTGGGCCCGATCTGCGGCTGCCGCTCCGGCAAAGAAAATGGCGGGATGGCGGACTCCTACTTCCTGGATCCGAGCAAGGATCTGCGGGCTCTGGGCCGGGTCGCATTGGTGGAACTGGAGAACACTTCCGGTTACCCGCCGATCTCGACCGAGATAACCCAGGCGCTCTACCTGGAAACCCAGAAGAGACAACTCTTCGGATTGCTCGTCGTTCGCCAGGACGACCCCGCTTGGCGCAGTTTGCAGGAGAACATCGACAGTCTCCAGGCGATGCGACAACTGGTGGTCCTCAAGGAGACTCTCCGAAGCAACGCCCTTCTGCTGGGCACGATTACTCAATACCAGCCCTATCCGCACATGGTGATCGGCCTGCGCCTCAAGCTGCTCGATCTGACCGACGGCCAGCTCATCTGGGGTCTGGAGCAGGTCTGGGACAGCGCCGATAAGACGATCCAGAAGCGAATCCAGAAGTATTTTGGGCAGCAGTTGCGGTCCGGCCATAGCCCCCTGAATGAAGATCTTGTGGTTGTGAGTTCCTTGAATTTCTGCAAATTCGTGTCCTACGAGGTGGCTGCCACGCTACAGCAACCGAAACGCAAATGACCCCGCCGCGAGCACACGGAAGAAATATGGCGTCTGACAATGTTAGAAACGCATTTTCCCCAAAGAAGCCCTTAAGATTCCGCGGAATGATGCGAAAACTAACTACAGAAAGGGCCATGAAGGAATCTGAAGATGATTGAGAATATCAGGAACAACCACGTTGCTCATATGGCGGGGATGAATTCCACACCCCAAACGAATCTGACGAGTCGACCAGCGGCCGGCGACTTGGACGCCACACTTCAGGTGAACTTTGCGGATATGGTCAACCAGGCGCTGCAGGCCGCCGAGACGGATGCCGACGCCGTCGAGAAGGCCAAGGAGCTGATTCAGTCCGGCCGCCTCACAACTCCCGAGAATGTCCGATCCGCCGCGGAGAACCTCCTGAAATTCGGCATTTGACGGACCCGCACACCACATAGTTTGCGCCGCGGGGCCAGCCAAGGACGGCAGAAAGGCCCCGTGTTTTTTGGCCCCCGACACACATTATAGGACTTCCCCCAACGGCCGCCCGGCTTGAGCCTTGGCACAATCCGCAGATCGAGAATTGTCAATCGCCAAGCTCGATCCCCCAGGGTCGCAACACCTTTCGCAGCGCCTCGGGCCCCTGCATCCAAGACAGGAAGATGCCGTAGTTGGTGTAGGGAACACCGACCGAGTCCAGGTCGTGGATACGAGCCAGCAGCTTCTGGGGGGTAATCATGCAGCCACCACAGTGAACCACGAGCTTATAGGACCGTAGCCCCTGGTTCTCCTGGAACTCCCGGCCGAAGTTGTGCTCGATGACCACCCCGGGCCAGTGCCGCTTGATGAAGCTGGGAATCTGGACTGTCCCGATGTCCTCCGCAATCCGCGAATGGTTGCACGCCTCGACGATCAGGACCTTGTCGCCGGCCTGGAGGCCATTGAGGACACGAATACCCTCGGCGAAGCGGGCCAGTCTGCCCCGACTGACGTAGTTGATCATCATGATCGAAAACGTGGTCAGCATCACATCGTCCGGCGTCCAGGTGTGCATCAGGTCCATCGCCTGGGAATCCGTGATGATCGCCTTGGGCCGGCGGCCCAAGCTGTCAAGAAACGCGTCCCAGCGCCGCCGCTCGCTCGCGTCGCCGTTGCGGGCCTTGCCCAAGTCCATTCGATAGGAGACAGGATACGCCCAACTCCGTGTGATGTACTCTTCCGCCATCGCCTGGGGCCGCAGGTACCGCCCCGGCGGCGTCTCGGCGTCCATCGGGATATTCAGCACGTAGAACTCATCCCGCTCGACAAACGGCAGCAACTCCATCTTGGCGTTCTTCGAAACGAAATGGGTCAGGACGAACTCCAGGAGGGGCTGGCGGTAGTTCACATCGGTGGCCACCAGGCTCATCTTCTTGTGGAACCTCAGCAGCGGGATGCTCTGCTCGACAAACGCAATCCGCTGCCCAGCCGACGGACGGAACAGGTTGTAGAGCACCAGGATCTGCTTATCCAACTCGCGGGCATTGGCGAGAATCTCGTTCTCCGTCGCGAAGTCCTGCGTATCCGGATCGATCACCAGCAGGATGAGGTCGCACTCCTTGAGGTCGGCCAGGACCTTGGCCCGCTTCTTGAGGCCCAGTCCGCTGGCCTCGTCGAGCCCGGCGGTGTCGAACAGCTTCACCGGGCCCATCCCGTGGATTTCCTGCAGGGCGATCTTCGTGTCCGCGGTCGTCCCCGGCGTCGGATCGACAAGGGACGTCTGCTGCTGAGTCAGCATGTTCATGATGCTGCTCTTGCCGGAGTTCATTTTCCCGAATATGCCAATATGATCTCGTTCAACAAGCATGAATCAACACCTTCCAGAGGGTGGCCATCCAACACTGAGCCACTCTACGTCACAGACAAACAGGCGGTTCTCGCTGAGCCAGGCGCCCCCGTCATGCTGCGCGTCGCGAAGCACCTGTGTCAATACCTGATCCACATCAAACACAGGCCGTTGGGCGGCGCAATCGGGCCGGCGGCCCGGCGGTCTTTCGCTTCCAGAATCTCCGGGATCTTCCCCGGCATCCAGCGTCCCAGACCCACTTCCACCAGCGTGCCGACGATGTTGCGAACCATGTTGTAGAGGAACCCGTCCCCCTCGGCCTCGACATAGACCCAGCGCCCCCCCTCGGCCGGGCTATCGGTGACCTCACATCGAAAGACTGTCCGGATGGAGTCCTCCCGACGATCCGCCGCAGCGGCAAAGGACTTGAAATCCTTCTTTCCGACCAGCAGCGCCGCCGCCTCGCTCATCCGCTGCGTGTCCAGGTTCGCCGAGATGTGCCAGCAGTGCTTCATGTGCAGGACTGGGCGGACCGGGCCGCAGAAGATCGTGTAGCGGTAGAGTTTGCTGGTGACGTCCCCGATGACGTCGAAACCGACGGGGGCATCTTCCGCATTGACGATGACCACGTTCTCCGGCAGGCGGTCGGTGATCGCCTTGGCCAGGTTCTCCGTCGGGATGGGCGAATCGACCCGCAGCAAGCCGACCTGGCCCAGGGCGCTGACACCTGCATCGGTCCGGCTGGCCCCGCAGACCCGGGCCCTCGGGCCCAACAGGCTGTGTATCGCCTCGGTGAGCACGCCTTGGACGGTCACCTCCCCCGGCTGGATCTGCCAGCCGTGGTAGTCGCAACCGTCATAGGCAATCGTCAATATCACGTTCCGAAGGGCCATCCCAGAAGGCTCCAAGCCTGAAATCCGAAATTCGAAACCCGAAATCCGAAACGAATCCAAAGGGCCAAAACCCAAATGACCGAAACGCTGTCGAACATCGGATGACTCCTTTTGGATTTCAAATTTGGGTCATTCGTGCTTGTTTCGGATTTCGAGTTTCGAATTTCGGATTCTGTGTAAAACAACAGAGCCGCCCAGGGTGATCTCCCGAGCGGCTCCGAATGACAAATCAAGAACACAGAGACTCCCGACCTACAGCAACTCGGCGATCTGGATGGCGTTCAGCGCAGCGCCCTTGCGGAGCTGGTCGCCGGAAACCCAGATATTGATGCCGCGATTGCCCGGCAGCGATTCGTCCTGGCGAATCCGCCCGACGAAGACGTCGTCCTTGCCGGTGGCGTCGATCGGCATCGGGAACCGATTGTGCTCGCGGTCGTCCAGAACGGTGACGCCCGGCGCGGACTTGAGGATGTTCCGCACCTCGTCCGGCGTGATCGCGTTCGTGAACTCCAGGTTGATGCTCTCGCAATGAGCCCGCATGACCGGAATCCGGACGCAGGTCGCGGTCACCGCGATGCTCGGGCAATCGAAGATCTTGCGGGTCTCCTTGACCAGCTTCGTCTCTTCCTCGTTGTAGCCGTTCGGACCCAGCGCCGAGTTGTGGCTGAAGCAGTTGAACGCGATCTGGTGCGGGAACACGTTCTTCGTCGGCGCCTTGCCGTCGAGGATCTCGCGGCTCTGGGCCTCCAGCTCCAGCATGGCGGACATACCCGCCCCGCTGGCAGCCTGGTACGTGCTCACGACCATCCTCTTGACCGGATTGATCTTGTGCAACGGCCAGATCGGCACGATCCCGATGATCGTCGAGCAGTTCGGGTTCGCGATGATCCCCTTGTGCTTCTTGATCATCTGGGGATTGATCTCCGGGATGACCAGCGGCACCTCGGGGTCCATGCGGTAGGCCGAGGAGTTGTCGACGACCACGGCGCCGGACTTCACCGCCGCAGGGGCAAACTCCCGGCTCCGCGATGCACCCGCGCTGAACAAGGCGACGTCGATGCCCTTGAAGCTGTCCTTCGTCATTTCCTCAACCGTATATTCCTTGCCCTTGAAGGACATTTTCTTTCCCGCGGACCGGCTGCTCGCCAGCACCTTGAGCGACTTGAACGGGAAGTTGCGCTCTTCAATGATGCTCAGGAACTCCTGACCGACGGCGCCGGTCACGCCTGCAATCGCCAGTCTATACGCCATGCTCGAAAACTCCTCACAACAGGTCAAACCAACCGGCGGACAGCCAAACGATGGCCATCCCCAGGGTCTTGCTCCAGAATCGAAACAAACCCATAGGATACAATATGAATCCTCGATATGCAAGAGGCGCGGGTCTAATATCTCGCATTCATTTTGCCACTGGCATCGGCCTGTTTCGCTGCCAGTAGGCGGCCAGAAGGGAGGCCGTGATGATACAGATGAACACGAATGCGGCCGCCGGCATCGCCGCCCGATCGCTGAAGTGCTGCGACGCGAGGACCGCTCCGAGACCGGCATTCTGCATGCCGCCCTCGATGGCGAGAGATCGCCTCTGGGCCACGTCCATTCGGGAGACCCAGGCCACCAGATAGCCGCCCGCCAGGCCGATGAGGTTCATGAGCACGCCGATGCCCAGGAGCATCGCGCTCATTCCGATCAGGCTCTCCCGGTTGGCCGCGATCGTGCGAGAGCAGATGAGCACGATGAACGTCACGGAAATGGCCGGGAAGACCGCCGAGATCCGCTCCACTTTCCTGGAGAAGAAATGGCGAATGACGAAGCCGGCAGCCAACGGAACAATCACCAGCAACATGACCTCGACCAGCATGTTCAACACCGGCACTTCCAGTGTCGATCTCGCCAGCAGCCAGGTCAGGCCGGGAGTCGCCACGGGAGCCAGCAGGGTCGAAACGGTAGTGAGCGAGACGGAGTAGGCCAGATCGGCCTTGGCAACGTAGCTAACGACGCTGCTCGACATCGCCCCGGGCGCAGAGGCCGTCAGGATCAATCCGACGGAAAGTTGGGGATCGAGATGAAACCCCCGGGCGATCGCAAAGGCCGTCAGAGGCATCAGGCTGTACTGGGTAATAGTCCCGATCAGGACGATCATCGGACGCTGCACGATCCGCCGGAAATCCTCGGTCTGCAATACGGCGCCGATGCCGAACATCGTCAAGGCAAACAGGCAGTTTACGGGCAGCTTGTCCAGTCGGGCGAACGGCTCAGGCCACAGATAGGCGATCAGGCCGCCTGCAACAACCCACACCGCGAACAGGCGCGTATAGAGCGACAGGATCTTCTCAAACATACCGCAGCAGTATACGCAGGCACACGGCTATGGGCAATCACGAAGGTCCTGTAAGGGACACCGGGGAATCCTTGGGACGACGCCCCGAAGGCTATTCTTCAGATAAGGGAATCAGCACGAGCCTCGTTCCATCCTCGTCGCGGATCCGCAGGAGCACCTTGCCCTTCTCTGCTGCCTTGGCGAGGGCCTCGTTCCACTGCCTGATGTTGCGGACGGGCTGGCGATTCACCTCCATGATGAGGTCGCCCGGCTGGATTTCCTGCTCATCCGCAGGCGAACCGGCTTCCACTTCGATCACGACCACCCCCGAGAGCCCATCATAGCCCAGCCGCTCGGCCAACTCCCGCGTCAGGGTCTGGACGAACACACCCACCTGCTCCTGGGCCTTCGATTCGCCGCCGGAGGCCAGCGAGGCGCTGTCGGGCCGGGTGTCCAGGGTCACGCTGAACTTCTTTCGCTTGCCGTCCCGCAAAATCGTGAGGTCCACTTCCGTCCCGGGTTTCTGCATGGCGATCTTGTTCATCAGCTCGGTGGCCCCCACCACCGGCTCGCCTTGTAGCTCCACCACGATATCATCCACCTTGATGCCGGCCTTCTCGGCGGGCGAGCCCTCGACCACCTGCGTCACCATCGCACCTTTGTCATCGCCGGCCCCGTAGAATTCGCCGACGCCGACGCCCACGTCGCCGATCCCAACGCCCAGGTAGCCGCGGACGACCTTGCCGCTCTCCTTCAATTGCGCGTAAATCGCCTTGGCCATGTTCATCGGGATGGCCAGGCCAATGCCGATGTTGCCGCCGGAACCGATGATTGCGGTGTTGATGCCCACCGCCTGGCCGTCGAGATTCAGCAGCGGACCGCCGGAGTTGCCGAAGTTGATGGCCGCATCCGTCTGAATGAAGTCTTCAAAGTCCGCGACTCCGATCCGGCTCCGCCCTTTGGCGCTGACGATCCCCGCCGTCACCGTATGGCTCAGGCCGAATGGATTGCCGATGGCGATGACCCACTGGCCCACTTCAAGTGCGTCCGAGTCGCCCAGTTCGACGTACGCCAGGTCCGTCGCATCGATCTTGATCACCGCGACATCCGTTTCGGGATCGGCCCCGATGACCTGGGCCTTGACCGACCGGCGGTCGTCCAACTGGACGCGGACTTCCTCCGTCTCGCCGACCAGGTGATTGTTCGTCAGAATGTAGCCGTCGGCACTGACGACGAACCCTGATCCCTGCACCACCTGTTTGGGTTGCTGCTGCTGGTACTGGCGAGGAGTCCGGCCTCGGAAGAAGTACTCGAAGAGATCCTCATCGAACGGGCTGTACTGCTCCATCGAATCCGAGCGGGAGCTGCCTCGGCCGGTCTTGACGGCCCGAACGCCCACCACCGCGGGCGATGATTTTTCCGCAATGGCGGTGAACGCCTTGCCCATCTGGCGCAGCGCCGCGACGCTCTGCTCCTCCTCGGCGAAAACCGTGATCGGAATCGTACACACCAGCAGAACAAGGACGCCCAGCGACGCAATCCGGCCCGGCTGGTTCTCTGAACGCACAACGCTCGTGCTCATCGTGGATCTCCAATTCGTTTCATTCCAACCCACCCCCCGCGAGAGGCAAGCCATCCGAATCACAGTGTATCTCCCACCGCATCACAGGTACGATTCTATACGTCAGCCAGTTCGGGATGTCAATTCTTTCGAGAGCCATGCAGCCTGGGGAGGGACGAACAAAAGGGACTTGACTTGCGTGTACGATGTGTGCGTCCGGCGCGAAATCGCTCCGTGATCTTGGATTGGCAAACTACTGCTGGCGGTCCGGCCCGGGATCGGGTAGAATAGGCAACTGAGGTATATCGGCTCTCTTGGACAATTGAATACGGGGGCGAACGGCATCGACCGGATCGCGGATGGATAAGATGCGTGCCCAGGACGCCGGTTGGCCTGGTTAATCATCCGGTACCTAATTTCTAAATGGCAACTACGATTATGCCATGGCTGCGTAAATAACGTGGCCCGTCCTGTCGGATTGCGCCTGCGGGTTCGATAAGGACGCCAATCAGTGGGCTGGCTTCGTCGGTCGTCCGGGCCGACGGGGCGAGAAACACCGGAATAGCTGATCGCAGAGCCTGTTGCTCGGCGTTGCGTGATGCGAAATCTCAAATGGAGCGACTACGCACGTAGATGCTTATCCTGAAACATCTCGGGACGGGGGTTCGAATCCCCCCGCCTCCATAGGCCCATTCGGCGCGGACCCCGTCTCCGCGCCGATAACGGCCAAATCCCCATTTGAGGGGCTTTCCTGCGGGTTCTCGTGCAGTCCCATGCACCCCATTGCGGCGGTGTGCTGCGCCTGTTTCTGCGCCTCGTGCGCCGCCTTCTGCGCCGCCTTCTCGTAGACCTCATCGGGAATCTGGAGGTAGTGCTTAGCGGCAATCCTCGCCGTGTTGCCAATCCAGTAGGTCACGACGTACAAGGGGTACTCGGAACATCGGTATGTCACGACTGTCGCGGCTCTCGTGATGTTCCGTCTTGGGACTGGTCACGTGTATTCGTCCCCGCTCCCAATCGATATTGGTCCACTTCAGGAGCAACGTCTCGCTCGGCGTTCTGAGGCCCCCCAAACCGCGCCAGGGCGAAGATCAGCCGCCACTCGGCATTCCGCGGAGGCATCCAGGACCTTCTGGGCATCCTCTCGGCTTGTGAACCGTTGCTGGCCGGCATTGGCCTTCGAACCTGAATCCCGTTCGGAGAAGGGGTTTTCCGGCATCAGCTTCTTCTTGACGACCACGTGGAAGAATACTTTGGCGTTCTGGCAGCGTTTGCAGACCGTAGCCTCGGAGAGTCCTTGTGCGGTCAGGTATCTCCGCCACTGCTGAGCATCGTCCTCCGTGATCGACCGCAGGGGCTTGCCGCCGCCGAAGAACTCGATCAAGCATCGGCGGGTGTGTCCATAGACAAGCTTACTGCCCGGCTTGATATCATCCCGGCTGCCAAGGTAGGCGTCCAGGAACACCCCCAGCGTCGAACTCACTCTCGGCTGCCCGCTCTCATCAAAGAACAGGACCCGTGTTCGCCCGCATGGATCGTTGCATATAGACGCCATCGTCTCACCTTCCCTTCGCCCGTCTGGGTCTCAATTCCAGCCCCAGGTATTCGCACAGACAATCCGCCGTCTCCATGCTACAGGTGCCCCCGCCCATGATCTTACACAAAACAGCCTGGTCGGTCCCCGTGTCCTTGTGGATACGATACCGGCTCTTGCCGGATTCCTCTATTGCCTGCCTGATGGTTTTCATAATAATATGTCCAGAATATAATGATACTTTGTGATTCGTAAAGTTCCATTCTGATTGGTTTCGCCCTTTCCTTCTGAAGCCCGTTTGATCCATGCCTGTAGCTCATCCATCGAGTACCGCACGAGCCGGCCTCTCCGCACAGCGGCAATCTCGCCGGCCTTCGTCAAGGCATACAAGGTCCGCTCGCAGATAGCCAGCATGAGGTGCCCCCGGATTACGTACCAGATGTCGTGAGAGAGTTGACGACACTATTCGACTTGTATTCCGTAGCCGAAGCCGGAGGAATACAAGTCGCCGCAAACGCCGCCGGACGGAGTCCGTCAGGCCGGCTAAGGCCTCCCCGCTGATCGCCCACGGGTTGTACTTGGCAGCTTTGAGATCCTCGACCGGCAGCATGGCCACGGACGGCACGCCCAACTCCTGCCTTCCGGCGGCTCGTTTCTTCACGCTCTCAGCCACATTTCCCCGCCGAGAGTAGGACTGAGATGGATCGATTCGCCGTAGCCCGTGTGAAACGCTGCCTGGATCTCCGACCGGTCCCAATGATCGTCCACGAGAGAAGGATTCTCCAGCGAATCACCGAACACACGACCCGTGGATGACACGACGGCAAACCAGAGCCGATCACCGCCTGCTTGACCAAATCCCTTACATCGCGCATCGACTTCGGCGGGATTATTCGCAAGCGACTGGGCGATCTGCAGGGCGGCCACCCGGGTTAGCGCCAGCAGTCCATCCCGGGCATGGTCCTGATAGGAATTGTGGAACTCGTGCGAGAGATAGGACATCACAGCCACAACTGCCACCAACGTCACGGCCAGGAACCATGGGTACAATTGCCGCATCAGTCGCGTTCAGAGCATGAGCGTCAGTCCTTGAATCGATACCCCACCCCGTGGACCCTCGCGACGAGCACCTTGTCGCTGAAGGGCTTAGTGATGTAGTCGTCGGCTCCCAGTTCGAGTTCTGCGACGATGTCCGACTCCTCGCCCTTAGCGGTGAGCATCACGACCGGGACCAGTTGTGCGGCTGGGTCGGCTTTGAGGCGTTTGCAGGCCTCCAGGCCGTTCATGTCGGGCAGCATCAGATCCAATATGATCAGGCTGGGTTTCTTCGACCTCGCTCTACCTGCATTCCGCAAGGATGCATGACCCGAGCACCAGGTGCGGCATGAAGCCATGAGTCCATCCCAACAACCGATTAGACGGCATCATCGGACAATAGATGAGGAGTAACCGAATTCTAACAGTCCACTTACCCTCTTCTAACATTCGTGGGGTATCGTCAGGCCATGAATGAAATGATGCTTGATGTGCTCAGAATGTTGCTGTTGGGTGCTGGGGCCATGTATCTGGTGATTCGCGTCAGTCATTTCGTGCGTTCTCTTGTCCATGCACACCGTGTGTCCGTACCGGGGAGCGAGACAGCGGATGACATGGACCATCCGGGCTTCAGGCAACACGCGTATCGTCGTGGCACGGCTGCCACCCGCGGGCTGCCGTCCGAGGCATTGTCGACGAAGGAGTTCTCCGAGCCCTGATGGCCCTCGCTTGCGGAGACACCGAGTCCAGCGTCTGATTCAGGATACTGCAGAAGGCCCTATTGTCGGGCCAAAGGATGTCATCGCAGTCTGCGGTCGGCGTGTGGAGGGCATCCCAGTATTCAATCAGCGTCTGTGCCTTCAGCGATGCGCGGTTCAAGGCCAGGCCGAGTTTCTCTGCGTATGTTGCATTCACGATCTGCTCGCACTGGCCCTGTACGGGCAGCAAGAGCATCTTCTTTCGGAAGTACAGGCATTCGCTGAGCAATGAGAAGCCTGCCGTCGCGATGACGCCGCGGCACCTTGCCGAATCCCCCATGAACTCCTCGGTCGACGTCTGTTTGAACCTGCAGTTGCCAAACCGGCGGTTCTCATCGAATCCGTAGATGCGGAATTCGTGGAACGAATTCAGGATGCTGACGAGCTTGTCCTGCCATGAGCCATCCGTGGTATACAGGACAATGTGGTCGCCGCAGGTCGGCTCGAAGGATGAGACGATGGGGCGGACCACAGGCGGAGCGAGAACGGCCGATGCGTTCTTCGTTGGCACGAGGAAGAAGCCCAGAATGACGTACGCCGCGGCTCCAGTGTAGTGGCAACGTGTGGCGCTCTCGGCGTTGAATCTGGGAATCCATTCATCAGGCGGGTGTTCCGGTTCGCACATCGTCAGCAGGTGCTGGTGATCGATGCTGAGGAAGGGAATTCCGTGACGCCATGCCCACCGGGCGTTGAACGGTTCGCAATCCGAGATCGCGAGCTCCGGACAGAACGGATCGAACACGGTACGGTACAGTTCACGATTCGTCCTTCGGTTCGAGAGGACTCTCGACAGGTTCGCCGTGAAGGTCTTGATGGGGAGGAGATTCCCATCCTGGTATACGAGGCTCAGGCCGGCAATCTCGTGGACTCTCCCACCAAAGTGCTTCCGCAGATAGGACAGCGACCTGCGGGAGGCTGCGACGAGGACTTCATGGCCTTTTTCGATCCGGTATTGACCACTCAGGTGCGACCGGCTGCTGTGTCCGAAACCTTCCCCTGCGACGCCATAGATACTTCTGGCCATATCACACTCCAACTCCATCGGGCAGGGTCTTCAGGCTGCCACCATCGTATTGTTGGATCGTGGGCCGGACCGGCTCCAATCGAAGACGCCGACGCAGCCGTCCGGCGAGATCCTGAGGAAGTTGCAGTTGGACCCGGTCCAGGAGCCGCTGTTGAAATACCAGTCGTCGAAGGTCCCAGCCCTGTGTGTGTGGCCCACGATGGCGATGTCGTAGAGATCCTGCATCTTGTCTGCATAGTAGCGCCCAAGCATACGGCGAGTCCGGATCTGCCGACTCAGGGTCGTCATCTTCTCCCCGGGAATCCTGTGGTAGCATTCTCGCAGGGCCCGGTTCATCCGACGGGTCAGCCGGCTCCAGAGTTCCAGGGTCTGTTCGCCCACCTCCAACAGGATATCGGTGACCGCATCGTTTGAGAGGATGCACGTGCCCTGGCGGAATTCGAGCAGGTAGGCCACTGCGCCAAGCATGCGTCCTATGCTCTGGGTCCCTGAGGTGATGAGTGGATCGACCTCATGGCCATGCATGAACTTGAATCGCTTGTCGCCCACGTGCTGCACGAAGGCGTGCGACATCTTTTCAAAGAAGGGGTGGGGCACATCGCCGGCGCCGATCAGAGGGATCACGTCCTCATCGTGGTTGCCCGGTACGTAGACGGCATCCATCTCGGCCAGGCGATCCAGGAGGGTCCGGCGACGGGTGATGATGCTGCCCAGCGGGTAGCGGAGCAATTCCAGGAAATCGCCGAGGAGAACCAATTGACCCTGCTGGTCCGCGACGTAGTCGAGAAAGTCATCGAAGATCGCCTCGCGGTTGCCTTGGCACAGGTTATCCTTCGGGGATCGATCTCCGATGTGCAGATCACTGACGACAAAGACCGGCCTGCTCGGATTGATATGATGGCCCTTTCACTCGTGTACTATTCACTTCCATTTCGATAGGTCCATTCTCTCCCTGGATTATCGTATCTGTATGTTAGTCATGGATTTGCGGGGCATTAGTTTTCAGTCAGACAACACAAAACAAACGCGGCGACGACTCCGGAAAGCGGTCGGTGAGCAGCCCGGTGAAAAAAGTCGGTGCTAACGAATTTTCAGTATGGCCTTAATCTCGTTCTAACAGGGCGGAGAGACAATCTCGGCGAAATGCGTTCCGCTGTTTCTTGCTGGTTTTGCGCTCGCGAGTCGTCGAGGGGGACCCAGCTCTCTCGGGCGTAGTGCGTCGGTCTTGTCGCCGATGCGCTCAACAATCACTCTGGCTATGGAGGAAAGGACCAATGACCATGAAACACATCGTTTGCATCGCCCTGATGGGCGTGGTTGCCGCCGGCGCAGCCGACGTCGACGTGACGGGCAACATCGTCACCTCGACGACGTGGACCTCGGACAACGTGTACCATCTGAAGGCTCTCATCTACGTCGAACCCGGCGCGAGCCTGACCATCGAGCCTGGCACGCTCATCCGTGGCACGACGGAAAGCGCCCTGATCGTCACGAAGGGCGCTCAGATCTTTGCGAACGGCCGCAAGCACGCCCCGATCATCATGACGTCCGAAGAGGATGATCTGGTGACCTGGCGCGCCTCCTGCGAGGAGTGGGGCAACCTGACGATCATGGGCAACGCCTTGATCGCGGCCACGCTGGACGGCCAGGGCACGGGCCAGCCGGACGGCACGGACACCGCCCAAATGGAGGGTCTTACGGCCCGGTTCGCCGGCGACACCCTTCCGCTCTACGGTGGCAACGACGACGATGACGACAGCGGCGTGATTCGCTACGTCTCGCTCCGCTACGGCGGCAAGGTGCTCAGCATCGCCAACGAGCTGAACGGCATGTCGATCGGCGGCGTCGGACGCGCGACGGAGATCGACTACGTCGAGATCATGAACAATGTGGACGACGGGATCGAAATCTGGGGCGGCACGGTCGGTGTGAAGCACGTCAGCATCTGGAATATCGGCGACGACAGCTTCGACCTGGACCAAGGCTATCGCGGCAAGGCCCAGTTCGGCCTGATCGTGCAGGGCTACTGCGGCACGAAGAGCCAGGGCTCCGGCATCGGCGACAACTGCTTCGAGATGGACGGCGCCGAGTCGGCGGTGGCCCAGCCGTTCGGGGCCGCCAGCATCTACAATTTCACCGTGATCGGCCAGCCCTATGACGGCGATATGGGCACAGAGTGGCGTGACAACATGCGGGCCCAGTTCGGCAACTGCATCTTCATGGACCTCGGCGACAAGGTGATCCTGGACGGCGGCACCGCCGGCGACGGCGGCGGCTACGGCTCGACGGGCGTCCCCACGCTGGCCTTCCTTTTCGCCTCGGTGTTCGAGAACTACCCGGTCAACACGGCCGGCGTGGATCCGAAGGTCCTGTACCCGAACTTCACCGCGGGCACCTGGTGCCAGTTCACCAACTGCGTGTTCTACAACAACAAGGAAAACGCCACACTGACCACGTTCGGCCAGATGGATGCGGCGCTCGGCAACACCGTGGCGACCGTCAGCCCCATTCAGGGCATCACCCGCGACGTCGCAGTGCAGGTTGGCGGCAAGGTCATGGCTCGGGTAACCGCACTGAATCCGCTGGCCGCGAATGACGCGGTCACCGCCGATGGCGCCGCTCCGGACGATGGGTTCTTCACGCCGGTCGCGTACAAAGGCGCCTTCGGCGCCCACAACTGGCTGAAAGGCTGGAGTGCGGCCGACGCGTATGGAATGCTGAATTGAACGACCAAGAATCTTGCCATCCGGATGCAACGGAGATGGATGGAGAACACCGGCAGAAGTCCTGTCGCGGGAGTAGTCTCCAATCAGGGCGGATGCGTGGTGGGCAATAACGGGCTGATGGCAGTGGTTCACCCTGCTGCCATCAGCCTTAGTTTTACGACGGGGCAACGAAATGTACGTGGGCTAACGAGTCACTAACACGCTTCTAACACAACATAGCGTATGTGGATTTACAATTGGGTGTATCTTGATGCGCGTGTGCAGGTTTCTATGTCGCATCGTGGACTTGGTGGTGAGAATACTGTGAGACTCGGAGTAGGTGTGTTCTCTCTGTTGACGGGGATCTGGCTATCGATTTGCGCCGCGGGTTGCGACCCTCGGAACGAGGCCCCACCAGCAGGTTCTCCGGGGGATATCCCGCTGGATGCCTATCGATCCGAGTTGCTGGATCTCGCCTTTGGCGCGGTTTCGGCCATGCCGGTTGATCCGCATATCAAGAACCGTTCACGGGCTCAGGAAGCTGTTGTGACGGCGTGTCTGGAGCTGGACCAGCCTCAGAGGGCCCGTCGTTATGCTAAGCAGATCGCGGACTGGCGACGAGGGGCGGCCTATGCCGATCTGGCGTTCTATTGTGCGCGCCGTGGACACAAGGGGGAGGTGGAACCCTGCCTGAATCAGGCCATTCGGGCGTCCCAAGAGGTCGAGGATTGGCGGAGGGACCGAATCCGGGTCAAGATAGCCCAAACCCATGCTTACCTGGGTCAACCCGAGACAGCGGCTCGGTTTGAGCAGGGCGTGGATGCTTCCGAATCAGGGAAGGTGGCGCAGGCCCGGGCGATGATCTGCCCGCCGGAGTCCTTCGATCCGCAAATGGAAGTACTCGCGAGGCTCGTGGCGACCGAACACTTCGACGCAGTCAAAAACGCATTGGGAGCATATGGCGAGTTATACAACCGGTTCTACGCCGACGATGTGCGTCGAAAGGCGGTTGAGGAGAGAATCAGGGCGTCCTGGGGCAGCATTCCGGTCTTCGTTCGCATCGATTTGCTCACCGAGTTGGCGGGTTTCTCTCTGGCCCATTCGGATCAGGCCAGGGCAGGTGAACTGCTCGATGAGGCCCGTGCGGTGGCCGATTCCACGAACTGGCAGCCGACCACTGGAATCCCGTTGATGGCCAAGCTGTCGGAGCTTCGTTTTCGTGCCGGCGATCCGGAAAAGGCTCGCGAGGAGGCGAAAGCGGTCCTCGCTCTGTTCGATGCGAAGCGGGGTCAGATCGGAAGCATCTATCAGGCCGCAATGCTTCGGTGCGTGGCCGAGGCATTCCAGGTCATGGGTGATCTGGACGCTGCGAGCGATCTCTATGGACGGGCGATTGAGGCAGGGATGGAGAACCCGAATTCCAGGCCGCGGGCCGAGGATCTGGCGGCCACTTGCTGTTCCATGGCTCTGCATGCGGTGGAGCCAACCCCGGCGCTCTGGAACCGGATTCGCGAAATACGTGAAGGGCTGGGTGATCCATGGTAACGAGCCGAATTGTCACGTCCGTGTTGTCCTGCTTTGTGTTGCTGTGTTGTCTTGCGGGTGCATCGCCGGCCCAGGAAGTGGGCGGCCTTCGCGGCATGGTGTATGACAAGGATTTCGACGTGCCGCTGGCCGCCGCCCAGGTGCTGATCGTCGAAACGGGCGAGAAGAGGACAACCGACGAGCAAGGCCACTATGTCTTCGAGAAGGTTGCTCCCGGCACATATACGGTAATCATCTCCAAAGACGGCTACACCCGGCAGGTCGTTGCCAACAGCGTGGTTGCGGCGGGACGCATGACCGACGTGGACGCCTCGCTGGCCGGAGAGTTCCTGGAGATGGAGGAGTTTGTCGCTCAGGATCAGGATTTGGGCGGCGGGACGGAAATCGGGCTGCTGAACCTGCGCATGGAGAGTCCGTCGCTGATGGACGCGATCAGCTCGGACCTGATGACCCGTGCGGGCGCCAGCACCGCGGCCGACGCGGTGCGACTGGTCGCCGGCGCCACAGTCGAGGATGGAAAGTATGCCGTCGTACGCGGCCTGCCGGACCGATACGTCAACTCGCAACTGAATGGGGTGCGGCTGCCGACGGCGGATGAGGACAAGCGCGCCGTGCAGCTCGATCAGTTCCCCGGCGCCCTGATCGAGAGCATTCAGGTGAGCAAGACGTTCACGCCGGACCAGCAGGGCGACGCCTCCGGCGGAGCGGTGAATCTTGTGCTCAAAGGGATTCCCGATGAACGCGTGCTGAAGGTGAAAGCCGGCGCCGAGTACAACTCCCAGGCCCCCTGGGGCGGCGACTTCCTCAGCTATGACGGCGGAGGCGTCAATTTCTTTGGGATCGATGACCGGGATATCCCCCACAGCGGCGCGTTCGGGGGCACGATGGGAGTCTCCGAAGAGGATGCCCCGATCAACTACAATTGGTCCATGACTGCCGGCGGCAAGCGAGACCTCGACAACGGTGTTCGTATCGGGGCACTGGGGAGCATGTACTACAAACGGGACAGTTCCTACTATGACGATGGCAGGCACGACATCTACGAGGCCCGCCTGGCCGACGGGACCTACACGCTGGAACCCTACGTGAACGAGGGGTACACGAGCCTTTACGATGTGACGCAGGGAGTGGACGAGGTGCAATGGGGCGCTCTCGGGGCGGTTGGCGCGGAAACTGAGAATCATGCGTTGTCTCTGATGTTCATGCGGACGCAGGTCGCCGAGGACGAGGCAACCCTCATGGAGGATACCCGGGGCAGTCTGTACAGGGATGCTCTGGGCATCGAGGCCCCCTTTCACCGCAATGAAACCCTGGAGTACACGGAGCGATCCCAATCGACGATCCAGTTGAAAGGGCAGCACACCCTCGACATCCTGGAGCATGAATTCGGGCGGTACGGGCGGACCCTCAATCCGCAGATCGACTGGACACTGGCCCACAGCGAGGCTGGGATGGATCAACCCGACAAGCGGGTGTTCAGCACGACCTGGACTCCGGAGCGGGAGGTCGCCGGTCTTGTGTTTCCGGCAGTCCACACCGGCTACGATCCGAGCGGCAGCGGAAACGGGTTTGCCCAGCGCATCTGGAAAGAGATCGAGGAGCAGAGCAACCAGATCGCCCTCAACGGAAAGCTGCCGTTCGAGCAATGGAGCGGCAAGGAAGGGTATCTGAAAATGGGCCTGTTCCACGACCAGGTGGACCGCGAGTACGACCAGGACAGTTTCTTTTACGAGCCTGGCGGTTCTTTCGAAGGCCCGTGGGAGAGTTTCTGGAGCGATGTGTACGTGAGCGAGGGGTATCCGGTTGTCAATTCCGATGAGGACGTGGACTACTCCGGCGACCAGAAGATCTTCGCCTGGTATCAGATGATCGATTTGCCGCTGACGTCTTTTCTGAAGGTCATCGGCGGCGCCCGCTTCGAATCGACGGATCTGGACATCACCAATCACCCTGAGAGCGACAATGCCCAGTACCTCCCTCCCGGCGGAACGGGCTGGACGCAGTTCGGTCCCGAGGCGGATGTCTCCTTCTCGCAGGATGATGTTCTGCCGTCACTGGCATTTGAGGTGACTCCCGTCAAGCCGGTCAAAGTGCGGGCTTCCTATAGTGAGACGGTCGCCCGGCAGACCTTCAAGGAGCTGTCTCCGGTCATGCAGATGGAGTATCTCGGCGCGGACATTTTCGTCGGGAACCCCGAGCTGCAAATGAGCGCGCTGGACAACTACGATCTCCGCGTCGATTACGAGCCCTACGAAGGCAGTCTGCTTTCGGCCTCGTGGTTCTACAAGGATGTCCAGGATCCCATCGAGTATGTCCAGCGTTTCCAGGCGTCGCTCTATTACACGACGGCCATCAACTACCCTGAGGGCTGGCTGCAGGGCTGGGAGCTGGAAGCCCGACAGACGCTGGGCAAGCTCTGGCCTCGCCTGGAGGGGTTCACCGCCGGGGCGAACGCCACGTTCATCAGGTCGGAGGTGACGCTCCCGGATGATGAGGCGGCCGCTTTCGCTGCGGTGGGAGCGCCGACCTCGACTCGCGACATGATGGGCGCGCCCGAGCACCTCTACAACCTGAACCTCACCTATGAGCACGCCAAGTACCGCACGCAAATCGGCCTGTTCTATACCGTTCGGGGAGACACCCTGATGGAAGGCGGCGTCGCCCTGGGCAACAGCTATGTCCCCGATGTCTACGCTCAGGAGTACGGTACGCTGAATCTGAGCGTCCTCCAACCGGTGCGCGAGCACCTCAAGGTCATGTTCCAGGCCAAGAACCTGACCAACCCCAAGATCCAGGAGGTCTACCGGTCGGACTTCGTCTCCGGAGAGGAGACGAAGACATCCTACCGCAGGGGCGTCGACCTGGCACTGAGCCTGGAGTATGAGTTCTGAGAACGCCGGCGGGTCTCTATTTAATCCAAATCTAATCGCCATCTAATGCCATTCTAATGTGCCCCGGGTACAGTCTGTGTCGATTGGGGCACATGCCCATGCCGTGCAGAGACGGCGGGCTCTCTTCATGGGCTGCCCGGACATGAGGACTGAATTGTGGCAACGGAAAGACGACCGTGGATCGTGAGTCTCGTGCTGGCAACTGCGGCTTTCGGCTGGGCGGCCGAGCCGGCTGCGCGGGAGACCATCGACAATACACGTGCGGCGATGGAGAAATGGGTCGAGACCCGGCGGGTGATCTCCAAGGAGAAGCAGGACTGGGCGCTCGGCCGCGAAATGCTCAACGATCGCATCGAGCTGGTCCAGCGTGAAATCGATTCGTTGCGGGAGAAGATCGATCAGGCAAAGGAGAGCATCAGCGACGCCGATAAGAAACGCGTCGAGCTGGTCGAGGAAAACGAGGGACTGAAGGCTGCTGCTCAAATGCTGAGCGGCATTGCAGCCAAACTCGAAGCCCGGACCACGGCGTTGGTCAAGCGGCTGCCGGACCCGATCCGCGAGCGAATCAAGCCCCTCACACAAAGCCTTCCGCAGAACCCGAACGAGACGAAACTCTCTCTCGCCCAGCGGTTTCAGAACGTCGTGGGAATCCTGAATGAAGTGAACAAATTCGACCGGGAGATCACCGTGGTCAGCGAGGTGCGCACGCTGGCCGACGGCAATGCGGCTGAAGTGACGGCCCTGTACGTCGGTCTGGGGCAGGCGTATTACACCGGGGCCAATGGTGCGGTCGCCGGCGTGGGTCGTCCCGCCGCCGACGGCTGGAGTTGGACGCCCGCCGATGACGCGGCCGGTCAGATTGCGGACGCCGTCGCCATCTTGAAGAACGAGAAGGTTGCCAGCTTTGTTTTGCTGCCGGTGAAGGTCGAGTGACGACAATGATGACGCCAGTTCTCCTTCCACAGGGTCACGGAATGACAGAAACCACAAAGCCTCGGCGTGCCGGATGCCGTCCCCGCGGGGGACGCAGAGGCAGCACATCGGGTCGGGGGCTTTCTCTGCTGACTTCAGTGGCCTGTCTTCTGTTCTCTACGATGCCGTTCGGCGCAGCCCTGGGTGGGGAAAGGGCAGATCCCAACGTCACGGCACCGAAACCGACCACGCAGCCGGCTGTCGTCGGCACGTTCCGCCAGGCGGAAGCCTCGGTGGAACAGCAGCTCCAGGAGAGTCTCGCGGAGCTTGCCCGGCTGCGGGAGGAGATCGCGAAGGAGAAGATCCCGCTCGGCCAGAAGCTCAGCGATCTGGAAAACCAATTGCTCGAAGTCCGGCGAGAACACCAGCAGACCACCCGCCTGCTCGACGGCCGGGCCCTCGACTTGAGCAATCTGCGAACGGAGATCCAGTCTCGCCACGAGGAGAAGACCTATCTCTCGAACCTCCTGGGCGAGTACATCTGCAACTTCGAGACGCGCCTGCACATCGCGGAAATCCAGCGGTATCGCGAACCGCTGGAGGGCGCCAAGCTGGCGATGGAAAACAGCAGTCTGAGCGAAACCGAGGTGTATCAAAGCCAAGCGGCACTGGTGACCGCCTCGCTCGAACGTCTGCACGACGCCCTCGGCGGAACCTGCTTCGAGGGCAGTGCGGTGGATGCCTCCGGTCTGGTAAAGCGCGGCACCTTCGTAGTGATCGGTCCGGCGGCGCTCTTTCGCTCGACGGACGGCCAGAGCATCGGTACGGCGGAACAGCGCCTCGGTTCGTTGGAACCCACGGTGATAGGCTTTGAATCGGAGGGGATGGCCGAAGCAACCGGCGCACTGGTTTCCGACGCCGCTGGCAGCTTCCCGCTCGACCCCACGCTCGGCAACGCCCATAAGGTCGAGGCCATGAAGGAGACCCTCCGCGAGCATATTCTCAAGGGTGGGCCGGTGATGGCTCCGATCCTCGGGGTTGCCGGTCTCGCTCTGCTGGTGGCGCTCTTCAAATGGCTGCAACTGGCCCGGGTGCGAAAACCCGCTGAGAAGCGGATCTTCGCACTGCTGCACGCGGTCGCCGGACACAATCCGAAGGATGACATCAGGAACAAAGCCAAGGCCATCGGCGGCCCCATTGGAGAGATGCTGCTGGCCGGCGTCGAACACATTGAAGAGCCATCGTCACTGATCGAGGAGGTAATGTACGAACGGGTGCTTGCGGCCAAGCTGAAGCTTCAACATCTGTTGCCCTTTGTGGCCATCACTGCCTCGTGTGCGCCGTTGCTGGGCTTGCTGGGGACAGTGACAGGCATCATAACGACGTTCAAGTTGATCACCGTCTACGGCTCCGGCGATCCCAAGATGCTCTCCAGCGGTATTTCGGAGGCGCTCATCACTACTGAGTACGGCCTGTACGTGGCAATCCCCTCCCTGCTGATTCATGCTATGCTCTCCCGCAAGGCGCGAGGAGTCGTCGACCAGATGGAGAAGGCAGCCACCGGCTTCATCAATCAGGTCAGCAAGACACCGTACCGACAGGATGATTCCGCCGGCATGCTGGCCCAGATGCCGGCCGCCGTGGCCCGGGAGGTCGCACGGACTCTCGGTCGCCAGCCGCAACCGGAGATTCACAGCATCGAGCAGTATTCCGAGGATTCGGCCGGCGGCATGATGGACCCGACGGTCGTCACCGTCGGCAAGACCGCCACGGTGGCCGAGGCCATCGGCAAGATCCGTGCCGCCGGGATCGATGAAGACCTCCATGCCATTTTCGTCGTGGATGATCGGGGCAAGTATGTGGGTGACGTACCGATCCGCCTGCTTCTGACCCGGCCGGAACACGCCAGCATCGAATCGCTGGTGGACGCCGACACCATGTTCGTTCGCGTCGACGCGGATCGGGAGAGAGTACGGACTCTTCTGAGAGAGCACGATCTGACGGCCATGCCGGTGCTCGATCATGATGACCGATTGGTGGGACGCATCCTTCGTAACGGAGAATGACTATGATAGCTGAACAACTCACTGCCCTGTGGAATCAAGCCGTGGACGTCTGGATCTCCGGTGGGTGGGGGATGATCGGACTGGCTGTGAACGCGCTTGTTCTCTTTGCGCTGGGCGCCCATGTGTATCTGAGATTGCGAGAGAAGGGATTCCAGTCTGTGCCCGAGAAGACCTGGAGGCGATGGATCGACCACCCGGGCGAGCGACGCGGTCCGGTCGGCGAAGTGCTGGATTTCGTCGGCGGCGCCGGCTCTCTCAAACAAGCCGGGGTATCCTTTGAGGAGTTGCGCGCCACCGAGATTGTTCCATTCGAGCGAGACCTTCGCGTCATGGGCGTCTGCGTGAGCAGTGCTCCGCTGCTGGGTCTGCTCGGCACGGTGACGGGGATGCTGGCCACATTCGGTGCTCTCGCCTCGGGGTCTGGAGGGGAAAAGACGATGGGTCTTGTGGCCCAAGGCATCTCCGAGGCCCTGATTACCACGGAAACCGGCCTTGTCATCGCGCTGCCGGGCTTGTTCTTTCAGTACCAGCTCTCCCGTCGGCTTGACCGGTAC